>JAHDBV010000001.1:4505-167094 GCA_020630195.1 Acidimicrobiales bacterium | reverse complement strand
AGAACCAGCCGCGGGTCTGGTTGATGTACTCGACGATGAAGTCGGCCGGGAAGTGCGACTCGAACCACTCGGCGTTCTCGAACGGGTAGTGCACCTGGGCGAACGGCATCGACCCCGACTCGAACCAGCAGTCGAGCACCTCGGGCACGCGCCGCATCGTCGAGTTGCCCGTCGGGTCGTCCGGGTTCGGGCGCGTCAGCTCGTCGATCGACGGGCGGTGCAGATCGTCGGGGCGGACCCCGAAGTCGGCCTCGAGCTCGTCGAGGGAGCCGTAGACGTCGGTGCGGGGATAGGCGGGGTCGTCCGACATCCACACCGGCACCGGGGAGCCCCAGAAGCGGTTGCGCGAGATCGACCAGTCGCGGGCGCCCTCGAGCCACATGCCGAAGCGGCCGTCGCGGATGTGGTCGGGCACCCAGTTGATCTGCTGGTTGAGCTCGATCAGGCGATCGCGGATCGCGGTCACCTCGACGTACCACGACGGCATCGCCCGGTAGATGATCGGCGTGTCGGTCCGCCAGCAGTGCGGGTAGTTGTGGTCGTAGGTCTCGTGGCGGACCACGACACCGTCGTCCTTGAGGCGCGTGATGACCTCGGGGTTGGCGTCGAAGACGTTCATGCCGGCGAAGTCGGGCACCTCGGCGGTGAACTTCCCCTCGTCGTCGACGGGCACCACGAGGGTGATGCCGGCGGCTTCACAGACCCGCTGGTCGTCCTCACCGAAGCCCGGTGCCATGTGGACGACCCCGGTGCCGTCCGAGGTCTCGATGAAATCACCACCGAGGACCCGGAACGAGTCGTCGTGGTCGGCGAAGTAGGGGAGGAGCGGGGTGTAGCTCGCACCGACCAACGCCGAACCCTCGATCGTGGCGGTGAGCTCGGGCTCGTCGCCGAGCTCGCGGGCGTACCGGCCGAGCGCGGCCTCGGCGACCAGCACGTGGGTGATGCCCTCCGCCAGGCCCTCCGGGGCCGGCACGGCGACGTAGGGGAGGTCGGGGCCGACGGCGAGCGCCTGGTTCGACGGGAGGGTCCAGGGTGTGGTGGTCCAGGCCAGCACGGCCGTGCCCTCGGGCAGGCCTGCGGCGGTGGCGTCGGTGGGCCGCAGGCGGAACGCCACCGTGAGTGCCGGGTCCTGGCGTGGCCGCGTGGCGTCGTCGAGGCGGATCTCGAAGTTCGACAGCGGGGTCTCGGCGCCCCAGCTGTACGGCATGACCCGATGGGCCTGGTAGATCAGGCCCTTGTCGTGGAGCTGCTTGAAGGCCCACATGACCGACTCCATGTAGGGCAGGTCCATGGTCTTGTAGTCGTGCTCGAAGTCGACCCAGCGGGCCTGACGGGTGACCGTCTCCTCCCACTCGCTCGTGTACTTCATGACCGAGGTGCGGCAGTGGTCGTTGAACTTCGCGATCCCGTACTCGGTGATGGCGGCCCGACCGGACACGCCGAGCTGCTTCTCCGACTCCATCTCGGCCGGCAGCCCGTGGCAGTCCCAGCCGAACCGGCGGTCGACGCGCTTGCCCCGCATCGTCTGGTAACGGGGCACGACGTCCTTCACGAACCCGGTCAGGAGGTGCCCGTGATGGGGGAGTCCGTTGGCGAAGGGCGGCCCGTCGTAGAACACGAACTCGTCGTCGGCCGGGCGTTCCTCGATCGAGCGGCGGAAGGTGCCGGCCTCGTCCCAGCCGGCGATGATCTGCCGCTCGATGGCCGGGATGTCGGCTCGTGCGGAGAGATCTCGATACGGCGGGTTCTCGGTGCTCACCAGGGGCTCCCTTTGGCGGCGCGCCACCTCTTGGCGGTGACGCGAGTTCGGCTCACGAGGCTACCGGCGACCCCCACGGCCCGGCCTCCCGGTTTCGGGGGCCGACCGGCCCCGAGGCGGCCCGGGTTTGCAACTCCGGGCAGCTTTTCGGCGTCGTCACCGATGATTGGTCCCGAGCGGACCTAGACTGCCGCATCCGTTCGGCGAGAGGAGCGTCCCATGGCGACAGCGAAGAAGGCGACGTCCAAAGCCGCCGCGTCGAAGACGGCTGAGAAGAAGGCCCCGGCCAAGAAGGCCGCCGCCAAGAAGCCGGCGGCGAAGAAGGCCCCGGCCAAGCCGGACTACCTCAAGGACAAGAAGTGGCTGGCCGCCCGCCGCACCGACCTCGACGGTGAGATCGAGAGCCGCCGCAACATCATCAACGCCGCCACCGCCGACATCACCCAGCTGATGACCGACCGCGATGCGGGCGACACCCAGTTCGACGACGAGTCGGGCGAGGGCGATCCGATGGTGGTCGAGCTCGATCAGCTCCGGTCGCAGATCATCTCGTCCCGTGCCGCGATCGAGGAGATCGAAGAAGCGATCGAGCGGCTCGAGGACGGCTCCTACGGCATTTGCAAGGTGTCGGGCGACTTCATCTCGAAGGCCCGCCTCGAGGCGATCCCCGAGGCGTCGGTGTGTCCGGAATACAAGACACAGATGTTCTGAGCGGTCGGTACGGGCGGTTCGCGGCGGCGTTCGTCGCGCTCGTCGTCCTCGACCAACTCACGAAGCAGTGGGCGCTGTCGGCGCTCGCCGACGGACCGATCGACGTGTTCTGGACACTGCGCTGGCGGTTGATCTTCAACCCCGGGGCCTCGTTCTCCACCGGCACCTCTCTGGGTCCGTGGTTCGGCGCGCTCGCATTCGTGATGGTCGGTGTCCTGGCGTGGATGGTGCGTGACACCGACGAAACCGGTGCCTGGTTGTTCGGCGCCGTCGCCGGCGGCGCCGTCGGCAACCTGATCGACCGGTTGTTCCGCTCCGATGACGGGTTCCTCGGCGGCGAGGTCGTCGACTTCATCGACTTCGGCTGGTGGCCGGTGTTCAACATCGCCGATGTCGGGATCGTCGGTGGCGTGTTGCTCGTCGCGGTCCGATCGCTGTGGCACCAGGGACTCGGTGGCCGCGGCTCGGCGACGCACACCGCAACCGTGTCGGACTCAGCGGCGGCGCCGGGCGTCGACGCGGCCGAGACGGTCGACCCGTGAGCGGCGGAGGTCGGGACGGCCGCGACGTCACCGAGCAGGTACCCGAGCCACTCGCGGGGGAGCGCCTGGACCGCGTCGTGGCGATGGTCGCGGACGTGTCCCGGCGCGAGTCCGCCGAACTGATCGCCGACGGCGAGGTGCGGTTGTCCGGCAGGGTGGTCACGAAGGTCTCCCACAAGGTCGCCGCCGGGCAGTTGCTCGAGGTCGTCGTGCCCGCGGTGGCGGCGACGCTCGTCGCGGACCCATCGATCACGGTCCCGGTGGTGTACGAGGACGATCACGTGATCGTGGTCGACAAACCCGCGGGTCTCGTGGTGCACCCCGGGGCTGGCACGACCACCGGCACGCTCGTCCACGGTCTCCTGGCATCGCATCCCGATCTCAGCGGTGTCGGTGGCGAGGAACGGCCGGGCCTCGTGCACCGGCTCGACAAGGGCACATCGGGGCTGCTCGTCGTCGCCCGCACCTCCGACGCCCACGCCGACCTCGTCGAACAGCTCGCCGAGCGGACCGTGCACCGGGTCTACCGCGCCCTCGTGCACGGCCATGTCGCCTCCGACGAGGGACTCATCGACGCCCCGCTCGGCCGCTCACCTCGTGACCCGCTGCGCCAGGCCGTGGTGGCCGACGGCCGGGAGGCCCGCACCTGGTACACCGTCGCCGAGCGTCGTGAGCTTCCCGGCGCCCGGCCCGACGACGACCCGGTGCCCGTCACCGAGGTGATCTGCGAACTCGAGACGGGGCGCACGCATCAGATCCGGGTCCACCTGGCGGCGATCGGACATCCCGTGGTGGCGGACACGACCTACCAGGGCAAGGAGCTGCCCGGAGCGCGCCTCGGACGGCCCTTCCTCCATGCCCAGCAGCTCGGATTCGTCCACCCGGCGACCGACGAGGACGTCACCTACACCGCCGACCTCCCGGCCGACCTGGTCACCGTCCTCGACGCGACGGTGATCGTCACCGCCTGAGTCGCGCTCAGACGGGCGGGTCGGGCCTGGGCTCGTCGTCGGCGGGCGCGCCGTCGCCCCGCCACCCGCCGCGATGCACGATGTCGGACAGGGGTCGGCGGGGTCGACGCGCCGAGCGGGCCGGTTCGTCCCGCTCCGGATCGGGATGTCCGAGCGCGACGGTCGCCACGATGCGACGGTCGTCCGGGATACCGAACTCGGCCCGGACCGCCGGCTCGTGGTCGAACACACCGAACTCGCAGGCCCCCAGGCCACGGGCCACCGCCGCCAGCAGGATGTGCTCGATGGCCGCGCCCGCATCGACCCACCAGTACGGCACCGGCCAGGCGTCGGTGGCGTCGCCGAGACCGGCGCGGGCCTTGTCCGCCTCGGCGTAGCGCTCGGTGTAGGCGGTCGGACGCACACACACGATCAGCATCACGGGTGCGTCGAGGAGCCCCTGCCACCGGAACCGACCTCGGGTCTGCGCGGTCATCGTCGTCGTCCAGTACCGGTCGACGTCGACGGGGCGGTCGAGGACCACGACATCGAGCGCCTGGGACTTGCCGGCCGAGGGTGCCCGGCGGGCGAGGTCGATGAGCTCGTCGACGAGGGCGGGATCGACCGCCTCGTCGGTGAAGGCACGGACCATGTGCCTCGCCCGGATGGCGGCCGACACGCCCGGTTCGTCGGGCCCGAGCGCCGCCGTCACGTCACGTGGGGAGGCGCGGGCCAGTCGACGTCGCCACGTGCCATGCCGGCGACGTCGGCGAGGGTGAACGCCTCGAGGTGCAGCCGCATGTGATCACCGACGGTGTTCCACACGCTGAGCAGCACACACTGCCCCTCGTGGTCGCACGCACCCTCGGTGTGGGGTTGGCCGAAGTCGCCGAGGGTGATGGGGCCGTCGACGGCCCGCACCACGTCGGCGAGGGTGATCTCCGCCGGTGGGCGGGAGAGCACGTAGCCGCCACCCACGCCCCGCTTCGAGCGGACCAGACCCGCGCCCTTGAGCGACAGCAGGATCTGCTCCAGATAGGGCTGGGGCAGTCCGGTCCGCTCCGCCAGCGCACGCACCGTGGTGGGGCCGGCATCACCGGGCTGCAACGCGAGGGACAGCAGGGCACGGCTGGCGTAGTCACCTCGGGTCGAGACCTTCATCGCCGCCGAGACTACCGATCGGCGGGACGCCGGGCGGGGTTCCCCGACGGCTCGCCCACGGTGAGGGATCGCTACGGTGCGGTGATGACCACCCGCATCGATCCGGCCCCGGATCCCGTCCTCCCGGTCGGCCACGTGACCACCTGGGATCTCATGCCGGCGCTGGTCGCCGGCGTCGGCCCCGGGGTCGAGGTGCTGGGCGAGGCCGATGGTGCGTCGCAGGTGGTGGTCCTCGTGCTCGACGGGTTCGGCTGGTCCATCCTGACCGAGCACGGCCAGGAGCTCCCCAACCTCTCGGCGATGGCCGCGTCCCGGGTCGTCACGACGGCACCGTCGACCACGGCCTCGGGACTGACCTCGATCACCACCGGCACGCCGCCGGGAGAGCACGGCATCGTCGGGTACCGCATGGTGGTGCAGGGGGAGCACCTCCAGTCGCTGCGGTGGCGCACCGACGAGAGCGGCGACGTGCGGCGCACGCTCCCGGCCGCCGACATCCAGCCGATCGATCCGTTCGTGGGGGCACGGCCGACCGTGGTGACCAAGGCCGAGTTCGCCACCACCGGCTTCACCGACGCCCACCTGCGGGGCGGCCCGTTCCGCGGCTACCGCACCCGGGGCTCACTCGTGCACCGCGTCGTCGAGGCCGTGGCCGCCGGCGACCCGCTCGTCTACGCCTACGACAGCGGCCTCGACACCGTCGCCCACGAGTTCGGGCTCGGAGCGGCCGCCCGGCACGAACTGCACTCGCTCGATGATCTCGTCGGTCGGCTGCTCTCGGCCCTGCCGACGGGGGTCGCCCTCGTCGTCACCGCCGATCACGGTCTCGTCGACTGCGGGTCGGAGGTCGCCGAGATCGACCCCCACGCACTCGACGGGTGTCGAACCCGTTCGGGGGAGGGGCGCTTCGTCTGGCTCCACGCCCGGCCGGGGCGGGCCGCCGAGGTCGCCGACGCGGCACGAAGCGCCCACGCCCACCACGCCTGGGTCGCCACGATCGAGCAGGTGATCGACGAGGGGTGGCTCGGGCCACGGGTCAGCGGCGCCGCCCGAGCCCGGGTCGGCGATGTGGCGGTGGTCGCCCGTGACCTGTTCGGCTTCGTCGATCCGGCAGACCCCGGCGCGACGCGCCTCGTCGGACGCCACGGATCCCTCACCGCGGACGAGATGTTCGTGCCCGTGCTCACCGCCCGGGCCTGAGAAGCGGCAGACTCGGACCCATGAGCGACCTCGCCCCTGAATCCGCCGACGTCCCCGCCGAGGGTGCCGACCCCGCCGGCGCCCCCGAGATCGTCGATCATCCCCCGGCGGCGCCGGAGGAGACCGGCCCGACCAACGCCATCGCCGAACCGGCGAAGGTGATGCGGATCGGCGCGATGATCCGCCAGCTCCTGGAAGAGGTCCGCACCACCGAGCTCGACGCCGGCGGTCGTGATCGCCTCAAGGAGATCTACGAGACCTCCGTGGCCGAACTGTCCGAGACGCTCTCTCCCGATCTCCGTGAGGAGCTCGACCGGCTGACCCCTCCGTTCGACGAGGGCGAGGCGCCGAGTGAATCGGAGCTGCGCATCGCCCAGGCCCAGCTCGTGGGGTGGCTCGAGGGGTTGTTCCACGGCATCCAGGCCACGTTGATGGCCCAGCAGGCCCAGGCCCAGCAGCAGCTGATGCAGATGAACAGCCAACGAGGCCAAGCCCAGGAGCTGCCCAAGGGCACCCCGCCGGCCGGCGGCGGCGTCTACCTCTAGACCCGGACGGCGGGGATTGCCCGCCGGTAGAACCCCCTGGGTGGGATCGCTGTTTGCATGAACGGCGGGTCAGCGAGAGACTTGTGGTTCGCATCGCGGGGGCGATGCGTTGTGTCACAGCGGGGGAATCGATGGCGATCGAGGTCATCACCAAGGACTGCACAGCACTCACCGATGCCGAGCTGGGCGAGATGGCCGATCTCGTCGCCGGTGGTGTCGGTTGGGAAGCCGGGCTGCTCTCCAAGGAAGCCGAGAACTGGGTACTCGTGAGCCAGGCGAGCGTCGATGGACAGCTCGCCGGGTTCGTGTTCACCACACTCGAGCGCATCGGCGGCACACCCGCCGTCGTGATCGGGTTGGGGACGACCGGGCCGGCCGAGTCGGCCCGGAGCGTGCTCAACGGGCTCATGTCCGACCAGTTCCACAAGGCGCTCATGGCCTTCCCGGACGAGGACGTCGTCGTCGCCGCCCGGGTGCAGGACGTGTCCGCCTTCGAGGCCTTCGAGGGGCTCGACCGCATCCGGCCCTGGCCGGGGGAGCGGGTCAACGGCGAGGACCGGGCCTGGGGGCGCCGTCTCGCGAAGCGCTACGGCTCGGTCGAACTCGACGAGCGGGCCCTGATCGCCACCTTCGACGGCCCGTCACTCGTGCTCGACCATCACAGCGACACCCCGCCCGACGTGCCGGAGCTCGTCGAGGCCATCGAGGCCCCGGGACGTCACCTGCTGGCCTTCGGCTGGGCGATGGCGGAGTTCCTCGAGCCGTACACCCACCCGGTCTCGTAGCCCACGACCGGGGACGGCCCGGTTCTCAGTCGCGGACCTGGTTCCAGCCGACCGTTCCCGTCGCCATCGCGGCGCGTGCCTTGCGCTTCGCGAGGAACTTCGCGGCGACGAAGGTGGCGACGCCGGGCCAGGCCCGCGGATCACGAACGAGATCGACCAGCCAGCGGCCACCCGGATCCTCCTCGGCGATCGCCCGGCCGTTGGCGGCGGCCCAGGTCTCGAACTCGTAGCGACCCGCCTCACGGCGGACCTCCATCGTCACCACGTCGCGCACCGTTCGGGGCAGTTCGTGCACGAACCAGTGGTCGCGAGCCGTCGCTCGCTCGTCCTCGGCGAGGTGGCACAGGGCCACGAGGTCGTCGGCGATGATCGCCGGCCAGGTGCCGATGCGATCGGAGGCCTCTTGCGAGAGGGCGAAGAAGCCCGAACCGATCAGGTTGCGCTCGAAGTAGGGCGCCCGGGCCCATGTCTCGGTGTAGCGGTGGAGGAACCAGCTCGCATCGTCGGGCGGGGTCAGCCGGATGGCGGGAGCCGCGCCGTGGATGCCGGTCCGGTCGAGCAGGTCGAGGGTGGCCGAGATCGCGCCCCGGCTGATCACGATGTCGCCGTCCAGGTACACCCGGTGGCCGGCGGCGGTGTTCGTTCGGCCGAGTTCGAGGGCGCCGGCCTTCGAGCCGACGGGTGTGTCGATCACGCGGACGACGCCGCCCCGGGCGAGCGCCCGGGCCGCCGTGTCGTCGGTGCAACCGTTCGCGACGACGACCACGTCGAGCGAGTCGGCGCCGGGGTCGGCGAGCACGGCGTCGAGGCAGGCGTCGATCCCGCCCGCCTCGTTGTGGGCCGGGATGATGACCGACGCGCGCGTCGCGGCGGGCGGTGGCGCGGAGATCGACACGTCGGGGTCGGCGGAGGTCATGGTCGTCCTGTCGGTACCGATGGGAGCGGGTGAAGGGAAGCAGCACCCGAGCAGGTCGAGCGACCACCCAGAGTGGCGAATCGTGGAAATTCGCCGCCCTGAACACACGTTACGGTTTGGTGACGTGCTAGACACTGCCCCCGTGAGTTGCGGAGGACCAGCACCCCGACGGGGTGCGCGCACCCCCGGCGTCGTGTCACTGATCGTGGCGGGGCTGCTCGCTGCGATCGTCGCGACGGTGCCCACGGGTGTCTCCGGCGCCGCCGGACTCGACGCCGCTGAGCCGGTCCTCGTCGCCCAGTTCCTGGAGGAACTCAACGACGAGCGCGCCGCCCGCGGGCTCGATCCGCTCCAGTACTCCTCCAGCCTGTCGGCCGACGCGACCGACTGGGCCGAGTCGATCGACGGTCGGAACTCGCTCGTGCACTCCACGGGCACGATCGAGATCATCGCCTACGGCCCCACGACCGGCGCCATCACCAACGCCTGGATGCGCTCGGCCGGCCACCGCCATCTCGTCACCGACCCCAACCTCGGTCTCGCCGGCATCGGCGTCAGCTGCGAATCGGCCACCCGGATGTGGGTGGTGGTGCAGTTCCGCCGGCTCGACGAGCGCAAGGGCACACAGACCTCGTCGTCGTCGACGCCCCGGGTCACCCCGTCCGACAGCGGCGCCGGGTGTGCGAACACCAACGGCGAGACGCCGGCCGGCGTCGTCGACGCCGATCCGATCCGGCGCCTCTATCTCGCCTACTTCGGCCGCGAAGCCGACGGTGGTGGGCTCCAGTTCTGGGTCGATCGGGTGCGCCGCGGCAACGATCTCGGTGACATCTCGGCCTATTTCGCCGACTCCGCCGAGTTCCGCACCCGCTATGGCGCGTTGTCCTCGGCGGACTTCGTCGACCTCGTCTACCGCAACGTCCTCGGGCGTGCGGCCGACCCCGACGGCACCCGGTTCTGGCTCGACCAGCTCCGCCGGGGCCTCGACTGGGGCGAGCTGATGGTCGGCTTCTCGGAGTCGGCGGAGTACGTGCGCCGAACCTCCTGACTGTCACCCCCCGACCGCTAGGGTCGGAGCACCATCCGACGCGGAGACGGGCGGGAGCCCAGGGGGATTCGTGGGGTCGTCGTTCACCCATCTTCACGTACACACCGAGTACTCGATGCTCGACGGGGCGTCGCGTCTCGACGAGCTCGTGGCCACCGCCGCTCGGGATGGCCAGCCGGCGCTCGCTATCACCGACCACGGCAACATGTACGGCACGCTCGACTTCTACCGGGCCTGCAAGAAGCTCGACATCAACCCGATCATCGGGTGCGAGCTCTACATGGCCTACGAGTCACGCTTCGAACGACCGGCCCGTCGAGGGCGCATGGACGACTCGGGCGGTTCGATCGACGGTGGGCGCAAGGCCTACTACCACCTGATCACCCTGGCCGAGAACAACACCGGCTACCAGAACCTGATCCAGCTGGCCTCGCGGGCCTACCTCGAGGGCTACTACATGAAGCCCAAGGTCGACTGGGAGCTGTTGTCCGACCACTCCGAGGGTGTGATCGCCACCACCGGCTGCCTGGGCGGCCGGGTGCTCCAGGCGCTGATGAACGGCGACAGCCGGAGTGCGCTCGAGCTCGCCGGGCGGCTCCAGGACATCTTCGGGCGGGACAACCTGTTCATCGAGCTGCAGGACCACGGCATCCCCGAGCAGCGCGCCACCAACCCGATGCTCGTGGAGATCGCCCGGAAGCTCCAGGCCCCGCTCGTCGCCACGCAGGACTCGCACTACACCCACCGCGAAGACCACACCGCGCACGACGCGTTGTTGTGTGTCCAGACCGGGTCGTTGATGTCCGACCCCGACCGGTTCAAGTTCCACGGCGACCAGCACTACCTGAAGAGCGCGGCCGAGATGCGACGGGACTGGGCCGAGCTGCCCGAGGCCTGCGACAACACGTTGTGGATCGCCGAGCGATGCGGGGTCGAGATCGAGTTCGGCGCCCCGCAGCTGCCCGATTTCCCCATCCCGGACGGCCACGGGGGAGCGGACGAGTACCTCCGATACCTGACCTACGAGGGCGCGTATGTGCGCTGGGGGCGGGATCTGTCGGCGGAGGTGACCGAACGGCTCGACTACGAGCTGAAGGTCATCTCCGACATGGGGTTCTCCTCGTACTTCCTCATCACGTGGGACCTGATCCGCCACGCCCGCGACACCGGGATCCGGGTCGGGCCCGGCCGTGGTTCGGCCGCCGGGTGCGCCGTGGCGTACACGCTCTGGATCACCGACCTCGATCCGATCAAGTACGACCTCCTGTTCGAGCGGTTCCTCAACCCGTCACGTATCTCCATGCCCGACATCGACATGGACTTCGACTCCCGCTACCGGGACGAGATGATCCGGTACTCGGCCGAGGTCTACGGCCGCGACCACGTCGCCCAGATCGTGACGTTCGGCCAGATCAAGGCCCGGGCCGCCGTGCGAGACGCGGCCCGGGTGCTCGGGTACCCCTACGCCGTGGGCGACAAGGTCGCGAAGGCGATGCCGCCGCTGATCATGGGCCGGGACACCCCGCTGCAGTACTGCTTCGAGGAATCGGAGAAGTACGCCGACGGCTACAAGATGGCCGCCGAACTGCGGGACATGGTCGACACCGACGCCGACGTGGCGAAGGTCGTCGACGTCGCCCGTGGACTCGAGGGGCTGCGGCGCTCGGATGGCATCCACGCCGCCGCGGTGGTGATCACCAAGGACCCGCTCACCGACTACCTCCCGATCCAGCGCAAGCCCGAGTCCGGGCAGGATCCCGAGCTCGCCCCGGTCGTCACCCAGTACGAGATGCACGGGGTCGAGGACCTCGGGCTGCTGAAGATGGACTTCCTGGGACTGCGGAACCTCGACGTCATCTCCGACACGCTCGAGCTGATCGAGAAGGTCCACGGCGAAGCCCCCGACATCGACCGGGTCGACCTCGAGGACGAGACCACCTACGAGCTGCTCCGCGCCGGTCAGACCATCGGGGTGTTCCAGCTCGAGTCCGGTCCGATGCGTGCGCTCATGCGGTCGCTCGCCCCCACCGAGTTCGAGGACGTCGCCGCCCTCGTGGCGCTCTACCGCCCCGGTCCGATGGCGGCGAACATGCACAACGACTACGCCGACCGCAAGAACGGGCGGAAGCCGATCGTGCCCATCCACGAGGACGCGATGGACATCCTCGGCGAGTCGTACGGCCTGATGATCTATCAGGAGCAGATGATGCGGATGTCGCAGAAGTTCGGTGGGTACACCCTCGCCGAAGCCGACTCGCTCCGGAAGGCCGCCGGCAAGAAGAAGCGTGAGCTGATGGCGAAGGAGCGCGAGAAGCTCATCGCCGGCTGCGACACCAACGGCTACGGCGCCGCCTTCGGCGAGAAGCTCTTCGACCAGATCGAGGGGTTCGCGGACTACGCCTTCAACAAGTCGCACTCCTACGGCTACGGCTTCGTCTCGTACCAGACCGCCTTCCTGAAGGCGAACTACCCGGTCGAGTACCTGGCCTGCCTGCTCACGAGCGTGAAGTCGTCGCTCGAGAAGGCGGCGATCTACCTCAACGAGTGCCGACAGCTCGGCATCAACGTGCTGGTCCCCGACATCAACGTGTCCGAGATGGACTTCACGTCCATCCCGGACCCGGCCGCCACGGACGACCCCGAGGCGGATCCGGACGCCCTCAACGTCATCCCGTTCGGGCTCTCCGCGATCCGCAACGTCGGCGAGAACCTCGTGAAGCTGATCCTCGAGGAACGAGCGGCCAACGGGGCCTTCACCGACTTCATCGACTTCGTCGAACGGGTCGACTACCAGGTGCTCAACAAGCGCTCGATCGAGTCGCTCATCAAGGCCGGCGCCTTCGACAACCTGGGGTACGCCCGCAAGGGCCTGCTGCTGGTCTTCGAGGAGATCATCGACAAGACCGTCGCCTCCCGCAAGGAAGCCGACATGGGGGTCATGACCCTCTTCGGTGAGGCCAGTGCCGACGACGGCGGCGGGTTCGACGACCGGCCCGATCCCGGGACCGAGGAGTTCGACAAGACCCAGAAGCTCGCGTTCGAGAAGGAGATGCTGGGGCTCTACGTGTCGGACCATCCGCTCATGGGTGCCGAGGCCGCCCTCGCCCGGCGGGCCGACCGCATGGTCGGCGATCTCGGCGAGATCGAGGACGGTGCCGTGGTGTCGGTCGGTGGCGTCGTGACCGGCCTGCAGCGGAAGTGGACCAAGAAGGGCGACCTGATGGGGGTGTTCCTCCTCGAGGACCTCACCCACTCGGTCGAGGTCATGGTCTTCCCCCGGACCTTCAACGACTTCGGCCACCTGCTCGAGGACGACCGCATCGTCGTGGTCCGGGCCCGGGTCGACGGACGCGACGACGAACCCAAGCTGATGGCCCAGACGGTGGAGCTGGTCGACGTGTCGTCGCTCGGCTCGTCGATGCCGCTCACGCTCGAACTCCGACCCGAGCAGCTCTCCGAGCGGCTCATCGAGGATCTGAAGTCGGTGCTCGGCACCCACCCGGGCGACTCCCAGGTGATCATCAACCTCAACGAGCACCGGGTGCGCCTGGCCGACGGGTTCTGCGTGAACACCTCGAACGGTCTGATCCCCGAGCTACGCGTGCTGCTCGGCGCCGACTCGGTGCTGCTGTAGCACGTCGAGCCGGCGACGCTCAGCGGAGCGTGGCGGTGGTCAGGACGAACTCCGACGACTGAGCGAAGCTCGCCAGCACCTGACCACGGGTGACTCCCCTGCGGAGCTGGTCGATCCAGTACGCCCGGCCACCCTCGTCGGGCAGCCGACCGAGCACGTTCCAGTAGAGCACGTCGACGAAGCCGGCCGAGTCGAGGGCGCCGTAGCGGTTCCGGAACTCGGCCGATGCCTCGAAGTCGGCGGCGACGGCGTCGAGGCCCCGGCGAGCCACCTGGTCGGTCCAGAAGCGGAGACCGTCCTCGTCCGGCGCTCGGGTGAGGGCCGCTGCGTAGAGCCGGCGGGCGGAAGCGGCCGTCGCCGACTCCGGTGCCATGGTGGCGGTCGAATCCACGAACTCCGGTGACTCCGAGAACGCCGCCACGATCGATGCCCGAGTCGCCCCGGCCCGGAGCCGGCCCAGCCAGAACTCGCGGCCCTCGGCGTCGGGGGCCCGGTCGAGCACGTTGCGGTAGAGCACCGCCACGAACTCGTCGTCGGACACGTCGCCATAGGTTGCTCGGAACTCCGGCAGGTCGAGGAACCACTGCGCCATCACGTCGAGCGGCATGCCGGCGGCGCGTGCCCGTTTCCAGTGCCCGAGGCCATCTGCGTCCGCGCTTCGTCCGAGCAGGGCTCGATAGAGCCGCTCGACCTGGGCGTCGAGCGAGCCGTGGACGACCGCGGCGACGGGCTCGAGTGGCCCCGAGTAGTTCGAGGTGTAGGACGAGCCCGATGCGGGGATGCGCACCACCCGGGCCCGTGCCGGGTCGCCGTCGTTCCAGTCGGCGAACAACCGGAGGCCGCCTCCGACCGTCCACGTCGATCGCGTCTCGATGCGGTGGTCGAACCCGACGATCGTGTCGATCGGGCTGGCGCTGGTCCGGGCCACGCCGTCGATCGCCACCGTTCCCTCGGGGGAGTCGACGCGCAGGGTCGTCTTGCGGGGTTCGAGTTCGAGCGTCCGTGTGGCCACGACGCCGTTGGTGCCCGTCACCCGGACCTCGACGCGATAGCTGGTGTCACCCTGCCAGTCGTGCCCGGTCCGAGGAATGGTGTGGGTGAAGACCCGTCCGACGTGAGTGGTCACCGGATGGGCGTGATCGTCGTGGCCGAGGCGCAGGTCCCACACGACGGCCTCGTCGGGTGCCGAGGTCGCCACTTCGAACCGGAGCGTCTGACCGGCCTCGAGGAGCGTCCCGGCGGCCGGCGACACGATTCGGGCGTCGATCTCGTCGCCCACACTGACGACGATGTCATCGGAGCGAGCCGGCACACCCGCGGCGGTCGCCGTGACACGCGCTCGGAAGGTCCCCTCGGATCGGTACACGTGGCGCACGTTCGCCCCGACGGCGGTGGTGCCGTCGCCGAAGTCCCACACGTAGCTCACCGTCGCCGACGGATGTGTGGCGCTCGCCCGGAAGTCGATGGCCAGCGGCGCCTGACCGGCGGTGGTCGAGGCCGAGACCGTCCCGAACACGGGTGGTGTCGCCCCGGAGGCCGAACGAAGACGACGGAGCGCCGGGGACTGGAAGTCGAACACCAGGTAGTAGAGGGCGCCGTCGGGTCCCTGGTCGAGCCAGACGGGCATGCCGGGCGCCTGGCCGATGATCTCCCCGTTGACCACCCGCCCCGTGGCGTCGCGGTGCATCGCCCGGATCCAGCCGTTCACGAAGTCGGCGACCGCGACGGCACCGACCCGGTCGGCTCCGAGGCCGCCGTCGAGCACGGGTCCCGAGATGATCGCGGCGCCGTTGTCGGGCTGATGTGGGTACGACCAGAGCGGGTCGGTGACTCCGGCGGGGCAGTCCGGGCCGTTGGCGCGGGTCGGCGGGCCCTGGCAGTCGGACCATCCGTGGTCGGCGCCGCGGACCACGAGATTCAGCTCCTCGTACGCGGTGGAGCGGACGTTGCCGCCCACGTCGCCCACGAGCAGGCCGTCGCTGCGATCGTCGGGGGCGATACGGAACGGATTCCGGAAGCCGGTGGCCCAGATCTCGTCGACGTTGCCGCCGGGGCCGTCGGCGAAGGGATTGTCGGCTCGCGCATTCCCGGCGAGGTCGAGGCGGAGCACCTTCCCCCACACCGAGTCGAGGTCACGCGAGCGGGTCGGGCTCAGGAAGGCGTCGCCGGTCGTGAACCAGATCGTGTCTCCTTCGACCAGGATCGCGCCGCCGGGGTGGAAGAGGCCTTCGGGTGAGCTCGGATTGCGAGCGGACCACAACACGGTCGGCGGGGTCACGAACTCTCCGACGATCTGGATCCGCATGAGCCGCAGGAACACGTCGCCGCCCTCCCGGACCGTCGCGCCGAGGTAGACGTGACCCGTGGCGGCGAAGTCCGGAGCCACCTCGACGTCGAGCAGACCGCCGTCGCCGCTCGGGTCGACCGAGATGATGGTCAGCAGGTCGACCGTGCCACTGCCCGGGTCGACCCGCCACAGATGCCCGGAGCGGCCGGTGACCAGAAGGCGTCCGTCGGGGAGGAAGTCGGCAGCGACCGGTTGGTTGAGTCCGGTGGCCACGAGTTCGTCGACCAGCGAGTCGGATTGGGCGGCCACCGGTGCCGGTGCCGCAGCCAGGGTCGCGAGGAAACCGAGTACGGCGAGCACCACCGCCGGTACCCGTCGAATCGGCCGCGCGTGACCGGGTCGTGTCGCCATGTCGGGGCACCTTTCATCCGCCGGTCCCCAAGCGTGGTGGCCCGGACCCGGGTGGTCCTGAGCCGGCTCACCCAGCGGTCACGGCAGTGTCCGCGCCGAACGCTCGCCGCCTGGGTCCGTTCACCCAGCGGGGCGCCACCACGCCGATGTGCCCAACGACCAGACTGGGCGGCGTCCCGGCCCTCAATGCTCCGCCGTCCGCGCCGATGGAATGGGGCCGGATCGCCCGCCCGCCCAGGAGAGCCAGCCCGCCATGGCCACCGTCACGGTCATCATGCCGACGTACAACCGCACCGACATGATCGGGGAGGCGATCCAGAGCGCTCTGGATCAGACCTTCGACGATTTCGTCCTGCTGATCGGGGACAATGGCACGAACCCCGAGACCGAACGCATCGCGAACTCGTTCGGCGACGACCGCATCCGTTACCACCGCAACGAGGTCAACCTCGGGCCCCAGGGGAACTGGATCGACCTCGTCCGACGCGCCGAGACCCCGCTCGTGGCCTCACTCCATGACGATGACCGGTGGGAACCGGACTTCCTCGAGACCCTCGTGCCGCAGCTCCTGCACGAACCCGACGTCGACATGGTCTTCTGTGACTACTGGCTGATGAACAGCGACGGCGAGCGGCTCGAGGAGGCGACGGTCCGGGAGTCGGCGATCAACCGACGGAGCCAACTCGCGCCGGGCCGCGTCCCGAACGACCTCGCCACGGGTCTGCGTCTCGTGATGGCCTGGAACGCGCCGCAGCCCGCCTACGCCGCGGTGTTCCGGAAGGACGCCCTGGTCCCCGTCGCCTTTCCGGCCGAGTGCGAGCCGCTCTACGACATCTGGTTCAGCTACAACATCGCCAAGCGTGGCGGTGTGTTCCGCTACGACGCCCGCCGGCTCGCCAACTACCGACTCCACGGCGGTCAGGAGACCTCGGCAGGCTTCGCCGGACCCGAGGACTGGATCTTCGCCCACGTGCTCGAGGCCCACGAGGCCGACGAGCCCGAGGCGTGCGCCGACATCCGCGAGCGCTGGGCGTGGTTGCGGTGGGGGCGGGCCACCCGGATGATGGCCGACCCGTCCCAGAGCGAGGCCTCCCGGGCCCTGCTCGATGAACTCGGACCCGACCTCCGTGGCACGCGCAAGGTGCTCGCCAGGGCCGCGGCGGGTTCCCCCGTCGCATGGAGTGGACTCTCGGTCGCCCGACGGACCCGCCGAGGCGTGGTGCAACGACTGCGAGCCCGATGACCGGACGCCACCCAGAACCGGAGACGTCCGGAGAGAACCACAATCCTGCCGGCCTCGGCCTCGTGGCGCTCATCCGTGAAGACCTCGCCACCCATGGCGGGGACCTTCTGCGTCCCGGCTTCCGTGTCTGTGCCCTGCATCGGCTCGGCAACGCACGGATGGATCTGCCGAGAGCGGTCCGCAAGCCGGTGTCGCTGGTCTTCAACGAGATCTATCGCCGGACCGTGCTCCGGCTGGGCATCGAGGTCCCCTACACCGTGCGTCTCGGTCGGCGAGTCGAGTTCGCCCACCACGGTGGAACCGTCGTCAACGGTTGGGCGGCCATCGGCGACGACTGCGTGATCCGCCACGGCGTCACCATCGGCGTGCGCGACGTCGACAGGGTCGATGAACTGCCGGTACTTCGTGATCGCGTCGACGTCGGGGCGGGTGCCGTGATCCTCGGTGGCATCGATGTGGGCGAAGGTTCCCGCATCGGGGCAAACGCCGTCGTTGTCCGCGACGTCGCCCCGGGCTCGATCGTCGGAGGGGTACCGGCCAAGAACCTGTCCCGGCCGGTGCTGGAGGACGAACTCGCATGACGACGACGGGTTCCGCGACCGAACCGATCCGGATCGCGGTCTACATCTGTACCTACAAGCGCAACGAGAAGCTCCGCCGCCTGCTCGACTCGTTCCACACCGCTGCGCTCCACGCAGGGGCTCGGTGCCAGGTGGGCATCGTGGTGGTCGACGACAACGTCGACGGCCGCGCGAAGCAGGTGGTTGCCGACTTCCCGCATGACTTCGAGCTGGGCCTGCACTACCGGCACACCGGATCCGGGAACATCTCGATCGCTCGCAACACCGGGCTCGAGGCATGCCTCGAGATCGCCGACTGGGCCGGCATGGTCGACGACGACGAGGTGGTCGTGCCCGGTTGGTTCGACGCCTTCTTCGATGTCCAGCAGCGCACCGGCTGTGACGCGGTCACGGGGCCGGTGTACATCCGCTACCCCGAGGATGCGCCGCAGTGGCTCAGCGATCAGCCGTTCGCCGAGATCGGTGCGCCGCCCGTGCACGACGACGGCGAGCAGGTGCCGGTGTGCTCCACCGGCAACTCGATCATCCGTGCCTCGTTTCTCCGGGACAACCCGGCCATCCGCTTCCGTGAGGATCTCGGCACGATCGGCGGCGAGGACATGGTCTTCTACATGACCGCGATGGCTGCGGGCATGGATGCCCGGCACTCCACCCACGGCATCGCCTACGGCGTCGAGGGGCCCGAGCGCGCCACGTGGAAGTACCAGCTCCGCTCCTCGTTCTGGATGGGCAACACCGAGTACGTCACCAACATCGAAGCCGGTCGGGCGACCCCCTTCCGCCTCTTCCTCCGGGGGGCGAAGCGCCTCGTCGGCATCGCCGCCCGTCCGTTCGCGAGACTGTCGCAGGGCGAACGCCCCCAGTTCCGCTACGCCGTCGCCATGTCGGCCCGCGCCATCGGGTTGATGCTCGGCCCGCTCGGCGTCCGCGTCGCCCACCACTGACACCGCCGAAACGACTCCGATGACCGACCTCGCCGCCGACCCCTCCCGGACGCTCCCCGTCACCGACCGGTGGCGGGACCTCGGCGGCTGGATGGGCGACCGTGGTGAGCAGGCGCCACTCACCCGCTTCCTCGCGGGTTCGGTGCTCGTGATGTACATGGCCACGGCCTGGGGCGGCATCCCCTTCTTCCCGTTCAAGGTGCGTTGGCTCGTCCTCGCCGGTGCGATCGGCATCGTGATGCTGAGCCCACAGCACCGGGTCCGGCGTCTGCCCGTGTCGATCGGTCTGATGCTGCTGGTCCCGTATCTGATCATCTCCCTCACCTGGAGCTACCAGCCCGACATCACCCAGTACCGGCTCGAGGAACACGTGCTGCTGATGCTCGCGGTGCTCCTCCTCGCCGGGGTCATGGCCGTCCGTGACTTCCTCGACGGCATCCTGCTCGGCGGCCGGATCGTGCTCGTCGCGTCGTTGATCGCCACGGCGGTGTCGCCGGAGACCCGCACCCACCAGGCGCTCGACGGTGGCCTGCCGATCGACGGCTGGCACGGGTTGTTCTTCCACAAGAACGAGATGGCGCCGTTCTTGATCTTCCTGCTCGTGACGGTGCTCGTCTTCGATCGGCCCGGCTGGGCGAAGTCGCTGACGATCGCCGGCATCGGTGTGTTGCTGATCGGCTCCCAATCCGCGACGGGCATGACCGCCGCCATGCTCGCCGTGGCCCTTCACTGGTGGTTCAGCACCTACCTGCGACAGGAAGGCCGCTGGACCACGGGCTACGTCGTGACCTCGTTGGCGCTGGGACTCTGTGCGCTCTTCGCGGTTCTGGCGTCGCTGGCCTCGCTGCTCTCCGCGGCGGGCAAGGATCTCACGTTCACCGGTCGGACCGAGATCTGGACTGCGTCGCTCGACTTCATCAGCCGCGAACCCTGGCTCGGCTACGGCATGGGTGGTGTGTTCTGGGGCGGTGGTGAGGTCGCACCCTCGGCCACGACCGCCGCGTTGTGGCGGGCGATCGGATTCGATGTGCCTCACGCCCACTCGGGCGCCCTCGACCTGATGTTGCAACTCGGACTGGTCGGACTCCTGCTGTTCCTGCTGGTACTCGCGGCCAACGTCGTGTCCGGGGCTCGGCTGCTGCAACGCACCCCGCCGCTGGGGCTGTGGATGCTCACGATGACGGTGGTGCAGCTCTGGATGTCGTTGTCCGAGCCGGTGTTCCTCGGACCGTGGCTCGGCGTGTTGGCGATCATGCGTACCCTCTCGCTTCGCCGAGAGACCCAGGACGACGGCATGGAACTCACACCGTGGGTGCGTTGGTGATGAAGTCGAACACCGAAGCGCCGCTGCGGAGCGAGCCGGACGAGCCGACCTTCGATGCTGACGGTGACGCGCTCGACGGTGGCGGGTTGCGCAGTCTCGGCGTCGACACCATCTGGGCCCTCGCCAACGACGGATTCCTGCTCATCGCGACCATGGCGTCGTTCCTGCTGCTCAGCTCGGTGCTGAACACCGACGGATTCGGCCGCTACAGCGGGCTGTTCGGTGTGATCGGTCCGCTCGGCGGCGCCGCCTTCGCCGGCACGACATTGGCGGTGCTGCAACGAGCGATCCAGAAAGGCGATGACGCTGCCACCGTGGCGCGTTCGTCGCTCTCGCTCGGTCTCCTCGCCGGAACCGGCACGGCGATCCTGGCCGTGACCGTCGCCAGTCTCACCATCTCCGGGTTGTCGCTGCTCGAGATGTCACTCATCGCCGCGGCCGAGCTGATCGCCGCGGCCACCGTGTGGATCTGCGCCGCGCTGCTCCAGACCGTCGCCGGCCTGCCGGCGGCGTCGAAACTGCGGATCGCCATGTCCGTCATCCGCTTCATCGTCGTCGTGTCGTTGTGGTCGGCCGGGGTGCTGAGCATCGCGACGCTCGGCGGGTCGCTCCTCGTCGGCTACTCGATCCTCGCCGTCGTGGCGCTCACCGTCGTCCTGCCCCGGAGCGGCATCCCGGTCTCGTTCGGGACCCCTCGGCGTGACTTCGCGATCGCATCGGCATCGTTCGCCGGTCCGATCTCGGCGTCACTCGTCCAGACCGACGGTGATCGGGTCGTGATGAACGCCTTCGGGCAGCAGGACGCGGCGGGGGAGTACGGGGCGGCGTTCCGATTCGTGATGTTCGGCCTGTTGCCGCTGAAGGCACTGGACTTCGCCGCCTTCCAGCGGTTCCTGCCCCACGACGAAGCGGCGACCGGTGTGCACCTCCGTCGGGCGATCGGCTTCATCAAGTTGTCGACGGTGCTCATGATCCCGATCGCCCTCGTGCTGTTCTTCCTGGCTCCGGTGTTGCCCGAGCTGGTGCCCGGCGACGAGGCCGACTTCTCCGGCTCGACGCCGATGATCCGATGGCTGCTGCTGTTCCTGCCGCTGATCTCGATCTCGACGGCACCGAACAACGGTCTCATCGGGCTCGGGCGCACGGGGGTGCGAGCGTTCAACTACGTCAGCTCGGCGCTCATCAGTCTCGCGATCTACATCGCACTCATCCCCTCGATGAGTTGGCGGGGAGCGATCATCGGCACGATCGTCGGTGAGCTCTATCTCGCGATCATCGGCTGGTCGATGTTGGTGCACTTCCAGCGCAAGCACGACGCCACGGTGTCGGACACGACGCCCGCTGAGGCGACCCCCGCAGGAGTCTGATCCGCACATGGACGACGCCCCCACGTCCTCATCGACATCGCCCGGCGGCGGTCGTGTGATCCTCGTCGTCGCGGGCGTGTTCGCACTCATCGTGGCCGGCGCCGTCGCGCTCTTCGCACTCCGAGGCGAGGAGGCGAGCGGCCCAGGGGTGCCCCCGATCCCGACGACCGAGTTCGTGTCGCCGGAGACGACGGTGGAGATCGAACGCCCCACCGAGAGCGTCGGTGATCTGCACGACGCCTATCGCTGGGACGCCCTCGAGATCGGCGGCGGCGGCTACGTCACCGGGCTCGAGATCCATGACGACGGGACCCTGTTCGCCCGGACCGACGTGGGCGGGGCGTTCGTGTACGACCGGGCCACCAGTCGCTGGCAGCAGGTCCTGCTGCACGACACCGTCGAGGATCCGGTCGAGTCCGACTATCAGGTCGAGGCGGTCGCGATCGCTCCCTCTGATTCCTCCCGCTTGTACCTCTCGGCCGGCAACAGCTTCGACGATGCCCGAGGTCGGGTGCTCGTCTCCTCCGATGGCGGAGCGACCTGGACCGCAGGCGCCCAGCGATTCGCGATCGATGGCAATGCGGAGTGGCGCACCGGGGGCGAGCGGTTGGGTGTCGACCCTTCGAACCCCGACATCGTGTGGCTGGGAACCCGGGCCGAGGGATTGTTCCGATCGGTCGACGGTGGGCTGAGCTTCGATCCGATCGACGGTGTGCCGAACGGGGCGGCATGGGAGCCGGGCCTCGATCGTGCGGGCATCACCTTCGTCGAGGTCGTCGCCGATGCGGTCACGGTCGGCGTCGCCGGGGACGGGGTCTTCCGCTCGACCGACGACGGCGTCACGTGGACACAGCTCTGGGCGAGCACCGGGCGTCCGTTCGACGCCGAGACCGACGCGTCCGGTCGGCTGTGGGTCGCCGAACCGGATGACACCCGTGTGCAACGCTTCGATCCCGTCTCGGGGGAGGTACGGACCCTGCAGCCGTCCGGCAACCGGACCTTCTCGACGGTCGCCGCCGACCCGGCCGACCCCGATCTCGTCCTGGTGACCGACCAGGGTGTGCAGGACCAGTCGATCTGGCGGACGACCGACGGTGGCGATTCCTGGGACGGTCTCGATGTCGACGTCGACTGCGCCGTGCCGGCGTGGCTGGAGGTCTACGGACAGACGTTCCTCTCGGCCGCGTCGATCGAGTTCGACCCGACGACTCCGGGCCGGGTCTGGTTCCCCGAGGGCTTCGGCGTCTGGCGGGCCGACGGTGTGACCGAGGGCGACATCACGTTCGTCTGCGACACGCTCGGCATCGAGGAGCTCGTCACCAACGACATCGAGGTCCCGATCAGCGGGACCCCGGTCGGAGCCCACTGGGATCGGGCGTTCTTCGCCCGACCACCCGGTGGCGTCGAGACGGCCGTGCAGGGGCCGACGCCGCGGTTCAACTCCGCATGGGCCCTCGCCACGAGCCCGGCCGCACCCGGACGGGTCTACGGCATCGTCGGCGACCATCGCTTCTGTTGCGAGAACGACGGGGAGGCCTATTGGGCCGGCTTCTCCGACGACGGTGGCACGACGTGGACCCCCTTCGGGTCCTTCGCCGACGGCACACATCCCTACGATCTCCGATTCGGCAATCTGGCCGTCTCGTCATCCGACCCCGACGTGATCGTCTGGCTGCCGACGTTCAACCGGCCGCTCCACCGCAGCGACGACGGCGGCGCCACGTGGACGATGGTGCCGATGCCCGGCCTCGAGGACCGATTCAACGCGGACGGCAACCTCGAAGGCGGCTCCCATTTCGCCTACTTCCTCCGCCGCCACGTGCTCACCGCCGATCCGGTCGCACCCGACACCTTCTACCTGTTCCACGTCGAGCTGGGGGTCATGGCGTCCACCGATGGCGGGGTGACGTGGGAACAACGATCCGGATCTGATCTCGAGATGGCCGGCAACGGCTTCTTCAACGCCCGCTTGGAGGCGGTACCCGGCCGTGAGGGGCATCTGCTGTTCACCACGGGACCGCTGAGCGAGACCCTCACCCCGCTGTACGAGAGCACCGACGGCGGCGTGACGTGGACGACCGTGCCCGGGACCGCAGCGGTCCGCAGCCTCGGCTTCGGCGCCCCGCTCACCGACGGCGGTCCTCCCACGGTGTACCTCGCCGGTGAGATCGACGGCGTGCGCGGCGTCTACCGCTCCGCCGATGATCTCGGATCGTTCGAGCTCGTCTCGGAGGCGCCCGGTGGCAACTACTCGGGGATCGATGCGATCACGGGTGATCCCGAGATCCCCGGGCGTGTCTATGTCGGGTTCGAGGGCAACGGCATCATGGCCGGCGCGGTCGACGGCTGACACGTTCTCCCAGGTCAGCGGGTCGTCACGGATAGGTCCGCCCACCCGTGACGGGTGAGGTCACCCTCCGGTCCCGAGCGGGTCCCTCCTAGCGTCGGTGGGGTGGAGGAAGAGGCTCGGAACGATCCCCAGGACGCGTCCGAACGACGTCGTCGACGGCTCGTGTGGTGGTGGCACCACGGGGGCGGCCCCGCCGTCCGGCGAGGTGCACTCGTGGTCGCACTCGGTGTCGTGCTCGGGCTGACGGCGGTGCGATTCCTCGCCGACGATCCGGCCTCGGTGCGGGTGACCGCGTCGTCCCCGTCGAGCGGTGAGGAGCAGGCCTTCGGCGCCCCGTCGACCGAGGCACGAGCGGACGATGGTGTCGGCGA
The DNA here is from genome assembly GCA_020630195.1 of Acidimicrobiales bacterium. Classification (GTDB taxonomy): domain Bacteria; phylum Actinomycetota; class Acidimicrobiia; order Acidimicrobiales; family SZUA-35; genus JAHDBV01. The sequence continues at coordinate 142,962 of JAHDBV010000001.1, read as the reverse complement.
GGCCGTGACCCCGACGTTCGTGATGCGCCCGCCGACCACCGAGGAGGCGACGACCTCGAGTTCGGAGAGCACCACGACCGCCGAGCCGGCGCCGAGCACGACCCGTCGACCCACGACGTCCACGACCCGTCGCCCGTCGACCTCGGCATCCACCCCGACGACCGAGACGCCGACGGTGCCGGCCCCGTCGACGTCGATCACCACCGTCGCCGTGGTGAGCACCACGACCACGACCTGGACGCCGCCGACGTTCACGTTCCCGAGCACCACGTCGACGACTACCGCACCGACGACGTCGACCACGGTCGCACCCACGACCATCACGACGGCACCGGCCACGACGTCGACCTCCGCCGCGATCGTCACGACGACGACCGCACCGGCGACGACCTCGACCACCGGTGCGCCGTCCACCACGCTGTTGCCGACCACGACCACCTCGGCACCGACCACGAGCACGTCCGCGGCGCCGGTGACGACGACCACGATCCCGGTCGTGGCGCCGACGACCAGCACCCCGGCGGGACCGCCACTCGCGAACTGACACCGGCTGCGCCGCCGGTGCGGGCGATCAGTGGGTGACGAACCGCTTCCGGAGCTTCGCGAACGGCTTCTCGATCGCGTAGTAGCTCGTCATCGCTACGACGATCGTCAGGGACTGCTCGGCGAGGATGATCCACGGCAGACCGACGTCGGGGAACCGGTCCCGGCTGAAGTAGACCTGCACCGGCACGTGCCACAGGTAGAGCGAGTACGAGAGCTTGCCGATGTAGACCGCCGGGCCCCACGCCATGAGCTTCGACCACATCGACCCGTCGTTGATGAAGACGTGCCCGATCATCGCGGCCGACGCCAGCGAGATGTAGGTCCAGTACAGGTAGGGGAGCGGGGAATCCTGCCCGGCTTCGAACCACGGCTGCCACGGCACCGTGCCCTTCGTCGGTTCCAGGTGCTGGCCGTAGGGGTCGAACAGGTCGATGGCGAGCAGGACGACTGCCGCGGTGAACACCGCCGGGTTCGCCAGGATCTTCTCGAGCTTGGGCCACACGCCGTGGTGCAGTGCCCAGGCGAGTGCGATGCCGATGGCGAACCCGTCGAAGGTGAAGAACGCGAGCGACACCGCATCGCCGGCGCCGATCCCGACGAGCGCCCACCGGGCGAACAGCGTGGCGAAGGCGAACAGGAGCAGCGCCCGGGCGACCAGACGGGGGGAGCGCTCGGGCACTTTCGCGAACACGAGGAGCGATGGCCACAGGAGATAGAACTGCTCCTCGGTGGCGAGCGACCAGGTGTGGGCGAGCCAGGTGGTGCTCTCCGGTGCGGCGAAGAAGTCGCTCACATGGGACAGCGCCGGGCGCATGTTGTAGATGTACGTGCCCGACCACACGATCTCGCGGAACAGGTCGGAGACCTTGTTCTCCTCGGTCACCAGGTGGCCGGAGAAGATCGCGAGCAGGGCGAGCATGAAGAACGGTGCGGGCATGATCCGCACGGTTCGGCGGCCGTAGAAGGCCCGGATGTTGACCGTGGAGTCGCGGTCCCACTCCTCGAGCATCAGCTTCGTGATGAGGAAGCCCGACAGGACGAAGAAGACCTGGACCCCGTTGCGGCCCCCGTTGAAGAGCCCGATGCCGGAGTGCTCGATCAGCACGAGCCCGATCGCGATGGCGCGCAACCCGTCGAGACCGGGGCGGTAGCCGAGCTTCCGTGAGAACGGGGCCTCGGGGATCGTGGGTGTCGCCGGCGGGCTGGTGGTGGCGGTCTTCATGACCGGCTCCCATCGGATGGAGCGGTACCGGGCACAAGAGGTTCGGGCCGGATGGCGGCCGGGATTCCCGAGGCGGCGGCGTCGAACAGGGCACGGAGTCGGGCGGCCTCGGTCGCGGAGTCGAACTCCGCCTCGACGACGCGCCGGCCGTGGGCGCCCCGGGCCCGACGGAGCTCGGGATCGGCGAGGAGTTTGACGACCCGGTCGGCGAGGGCGTCGACATCACCAGGACGGAGGACGTCACCGTTCTCCCCGTCGGTGACGAGCTCGGTGATGCCGCCCACCTGGGTGGTGATCACGGGCAGGCCGGCGGCCATCGCCTCCATGAGCGAGACGGGGACACCTTCGGCGAAGCTCGGGAGGACGAACACGGCGGAGGACGAGAGGTGCGTTCGCACCTCGGCCTGGGACTGATAGCCGGCGAAGCGGACGTGGTCGGCCACGCCGAGTTCGCGGGCGAGTGCTTCGTAGCGGGGTCGGTCCGGGCCGTCGCCGACGACGAGCAACGAGGCCGTCGGATCGGCGGCGACGATGGTGGGCATGGCTTCGATCATGATGCCGAGGCCCTTGAGCTGGGCGACCCGGGCGACGAACACCAGCTGGTGGGGGTCGTCGACATCGTGTGTCGCCATCGGCATCGCCGAGGCGTCGATGCCGCAGTGCACCAGATGGAGGCGATCGGTCGTGTCGGGGTCGGCGAACACCATCGCCTGGCTCCGGGCGAAGTACGAGATGCACGACACGAAGGCCGCACGGTCGCACTTCGTGCCGAGCTGCCAGGTGTCGGCCTCGAAGAAGATGCCGGGGCCGTGCAGGGTGAAGCTGTAGCGGAGGCCACCGACGGCGGCCGTGAGCATCGCCAACGACGTCGCCGAGTCGGCGAAGTGCGCATGCAGGTGGTCGATGTCGCGGCGTCGCAGTTCGGCGGCGAGCATGCCGGCCTCGGCGAAGTAGGCGAGCTGCTTGGCGATGCCGGCGATCCCGCGTCGACGGGTCGACCACGCGAGGCGTGCCGCCTCGACGTAGCGGCCGCGGTCGGCGGCGATGAGGCGCAGGTGGTCCCGGATGAGCCCCGCCTTCGACGGCGGCAACAGGTAGGAGGTCCGCTCGCGCTCCGCGAGCTGCTCGGGTCCGACCATGTGCTCGTCGCCCGTGCGTCGGACCGCGAAGGTGTGCACATCGAGGCCGCCGGCCCGGAGGGCCGCGACCTCGCGCTGGATGAACGTGTCGGTGGCCCTCGGGTACTCCCCGGTGACGTAGGCGACGCGTTCGGTGCTCATGCGTTCGTGGTGGTCCCGGTGTCGACGGCGAGGAGATCGGCCTCGCTCGTCGCACGAGCGACGGCCTCGGCGAACGAGTGGCGCGGGCGCCAGCCGAGCACGTGCTTCGCCGCCTCGTTCGGGTAGCGGAACGGCTTGAACCGGGCATCGAGCTGCTCGGGCACCACGATGCCCGGGAGCTTCATGTTCCCGTCGAAGAGCGTCTGGTTGAGGCGCTCACCGATCTCGGCCGCTCCCCGCCAGACCGGCCAGGGCACGGTGACCGAGGCGGGCACGTCGTAGCCGGCCGCGGCGAGTGCCGCGACGTAGTCGTCCTGGCTGGGGAGATCGTCGTCGACGAGGTTGACGGTGGCGCCGTCGGCGGTCGCGACCCGGGCGGGGTCGAGGAGCGCCTCGGCGGCGGTGACGAGGGCGTCGGCGACGTTCTCGGTGTAGATCAACGGCAGGGTGGCCTTGCGGCCGATTCGAAGGAATCGGGGACCGAGCGGGGAGCCCAGCAGCGCGTGCCACAGCTCCTCGCGACCCCAGATCATGCCCGGACGGACGATGACCATCCGGTGCTTGCGGCCGTCGTTCGGGCCGGTCGTGACCGAGGCGGCACCCCACTCGCGGTAGAGGGTCTCCTGCACGAGCTTCGTCTTGGCGTAGTCGTCGCGCTTGTTGGGCTCGCTGATCAGCGGCACGTGTTCGTCGAACGCCGAGCCGCCCTTCACCGCGGACTGGTCGTAGATCGAGAACGTCGAGACGGCCACGAGGTGCTCGACGCCTGCGGCGTCGGCGTTGGCGAGCAGGTGCTCGGTGGCGAGCACGGTGCCGGCGAAACGGGTGCCGAAGTCGCCACCCTTGGAGGCGGCGAGATGCAGCACGACGTCGTCGGGGGCGAGTTGGCCGTCGAGGCCTTTCGGATGGCGCAGGTCGCCGCGGAGGATGTCGAGGCGGGGGTGGCCGGCGAGCGAACCGAGGCTGGCCTCGCTGGTGGTCGGGCGGAGCACGGCGCCCACGCGGTGGCCACGGCGGAGTGCTTCGGCGACCACGTAGCGACCGACGAACCCGTTGGCGCCGGTGATGACGAGACGGTGGGTCGACATCAGACTCGGACCTCCGGGTCGAGGATGGCGTCGATGATCGACGCGGTGCGGATCATCTGGGCGGGCGTGACCGGTGCGGGACGCCCGGCCGCGAGGGCGGCATAGGTCTCGTCGAGCAGCTGATGCAGCCCGTGGTAGGGCGAGCGCTGCATCAGCTTGCGGCCCACGTTGCGGAAGCCCTCGCCGAAGCGGATCCGGCCGTTGGCGAGGTGGTTGGCGATGGGGGAGAGCTGGCCCCCGCCGGCCCGTGGGATGTTGAGTTCCACGTAGGGCTGGAAGAGCTCGGTCACCCCGAAGCCGTTCGACCCGCGCACCGTCACCTGGAACTGCTCCGGCCCGGTGAGGGCGGAGAAGCGGAGTTTGCCGTGCACGGCGCCATCCGGACCCTGTCCGATCAGTGTGGCGTCGAGGTCGTCGACGGTGAAGAGGTCGCCGCCGCCGTGATTCGACCAGCCGGCGCCGATGCGGTCCCAGGCGACCTCGGGGGTGAAGTGGTCGAGGAGGTAGGTCAGGTGGGTGATGAAGTCGTGCACCACACCGGCGGGCATCTTGTGGATCCCGTTCGGCAGGTTCTCGTCGGCGAAGCGTCCGCCGGGGGACCGGATGTCGAGCGCCATACGGATCTCGACCTCACGGACGATGCCGAGCGAGCCGTCGGCCACGGCGTCGGCCAGGGCGACCACACCGTCGTTGAACCGGTAGTTGTGGTTCTCGATCACCTGACGGTCGGCGCTCGCCGCCTTGTCGAGCAGCGTGTGCAACTCGGGCAGGGTCGGCGCAGCCGGCTTCTCGACGAGCACGTGGGCGCCGGCGTCGAGGCAGCTCAGGCTCAGCCCGACGTGGCTCGCGGGCGGGGTGAGCACATGCACGATGTCGGGCCGGGTGACGGCGATCATCTCGGCGGCATCGGTGAAGGTCTGCTTCGCGTCGTAGAACTCGGCCGCATAGCGGGCGGTGATCGGCGACAGATCACAGACACCGACGAGGTCGGCGCGAGGCGAGTCCCGGAGGAAGCCGAGGTGTTGGGCCGAGATCGCGCCGGAGCCGATCACGGCGGCTCGCAGCGGTGCATTCGAGGAGGTCATCGGAGGGCTCCGGCGGGTTCTGGTGTGGTCGGCCTCGCGGCCGCTGCGTCGGGTATCGGGCGGGTGGCCGGGGTGCTGGAGTGGGGCGACACCGAATTCACCCGATCAGGTGAGGTCAGTTCCGTTGGCCGGATGTCTCGCCGCGACCACCGTCGCGGCGTGCCGGCCGGGTGGGGTTGCCGCCCTCGGCCGCGGCGCCGTTGCCATTGCCGTTGCCGTTGCCGGCGTTCTTGGCCGTCGCCTGTTGGCTCGGTTCGGCCGTGGGCATCGGTGACGGCTCCGGCTTCGGGGCCTCGGCGACGACGCGACCGACCTGGGCGAGCTTCGTCGCGGCGGCCGGCTTCGTGCTGGGGTTCGTGACGACCGGCAGGAGCCGATCGCTGATGGCATCGAGCTGACGCCGGACCGTGGCGAGCGCATCGGCCCGCTGGTCGGACAGCGGCACGCAGAGCACCACGGCGTCGGAGGCGTGGCACAACTGGACCGTCACGGCGGCGTCGAGGAGCGGGCCGCCATCGATGATGATGACGCCGGCATGGCGACGGGCGGCCTCGAGGAGCGGCGGCACACCGTCTCGGCGAAGCGTGGCGCTCGTCGGGGCCCGGCCGAGGCCGAGCACGTCGACGTTCGGCAGGCTCGAGGCGGTGAAGGTGGCGCCGCTCGCAGCACCCTTCATCCCGAGCAGTGACGGGATGCCACCGTGGCGGCTGGCGTTGAAGCTCTCGGTGATCCAGGGATCCCGGGTGTCGCCGTCGACGAGGAGCACGCGGTGGCCGGCGTCGGCGAAGCGGCCCGCCATCGCCACCGCCGTCGTGGTCGAGCCGGCACCACGCTGGGTGCCGACCACGGTCACGACGAGCGGACGGTTGATCGCGGCACGCGCTTCGGCGTGCACGCAGAGCTGATCGATCGTCGGCGTGAGCCCCTGTGGGAGGTTCTCGAAGCCGGCCTCGGGGTGTCGGGCGAGCACCCGGGTGTTGGGCAGATCGCCGATGACCGGTACGGCCAGCATGTCGCCGGCGGCGACCTCGTCGAGCACCTTGTTGGAGAACTGCGCCGTGATGACGGCGGCGGCGATGCCGAGCATGGCACCGGCGACGATGCCGCCGATGAGGGCGAGGTTGCCGGCACCGGGGACCGCGGCCTCTTCGAAGGTGGCGTTCTGCACGATGTTGGTGTTGACCTTCAGCTGCGAGGACAGCTCGAGCTGGGTCTTCGACTGGAGGACGCTCGCGTACTCCGTCGTGAGGAGGTCGCGCTGGGAGACGAGGCCGGGCACGACCTGATCGGCGAGCGGCGGCGACAGCTGGTTGTCGAGGGCCTGCTGGATGATCGGCTCCATGGTCGAGCGGATCTGGGCGTTCAGCTCGTCGAGCTGGCCCTGGATCTCGAGCAGACGTGCTTCGCGCTCGGAGATCTCGATGTCCTGCGAGGTGTCGGTCTGGGCGATGAGATTCGCCAGGTAGGTGTCGACGTAGGCCTGAGCGATCTCCTGGGCCCGCTCGGGCGTGTCCGCCGTGGCGATCACGTTGACGATGTCGGTCTCGGGCTCCTGCTCGATCTCGACCGAGTTGGCGATGCCGACCAGCGTGGCGCCATCGCCCACGACGTCAGCCACCTGCTGGGCGAGGCCGGCCGACGCGATGACGTTGACCTGCGACACCACGTATCGCTCGGGCTGGGCGTTGAACACCGTGACACCGATCGGGGTCGGCGGTTCGACCGACAGCGTCGCCGTCGACGAGAAGCTGCCGGTGCCCGAGGGGCCGGCGAGTAGGCCCGGGAGGGCACCGAGCACGGCACCGAGGGCCACGAGCCACCAACGGCGACGCAGGGCATTGATGATGAACGAAAGTTCCACGACGGGCCTCTCGGCTTCAGCGGGTTGCGGGTGATGACGGCCGTGGCAACCGGGGGTCGCGCCGGGTCGTCGGGGGTCCTATCGGACGGAGATCAGCCTAGGTGAGCGCCGTTCTCCGGTTCGGTGGTGGGTCGTGGGCGAATCGACCCGTTGGCGGCGTCAGCGCCGCTTGAGCTCGGCTCGGGCGAGGCCGAAGAAGGCGCGATCCCGGACGAAGTAGCGATGGAACAGTCGATGCGGTTCCTGGGTGAAGCGGTAGAACCACTCGAGGCCGAGACGCTGGACGAGCTCGGGGGCACGGCGCTTCATGCCGAGGTACATCTCGAACGAGGCACCCAGGCACAACACGATCGGAGGCGATCCGGCATCGGCCGGCCACCGGTCGAGAATGGCCTTCGCCACCAGCTGGTCCTTCGCGAAGGAGAGTCCCGAGAAGACGTATCGGGGTCGCTCGGCGAGTGCGTGTTCCACACAGACGTCGGCGATCGCGTTGATCGTGTCGGTGTCCTCAGCATCGAAGATCGGCGGGATGACGAATCGGCAGTGCTCGTGTTCGGCGGCCAATCCCTCGGCGACGGTGCGTCGTGGTGCGATGACCACGGCGGGAGCGCCGGCGGCGGCCACGCGGTTCCAGAGGTGCTCGAACAGCGTCGAGCCTGGCAGTCGGGCCGAGAGCGGGGTGCCGAGACGCTTCGAGAGCATCACGATCGGCTGCCCGTCGGGCAGGACCCATCGGCTGTTGCGGAAGATCTCGGCGACCTCCGGGTCGCACTCGGGTTCGGCGAGCTGCACGACGTGGTCGACGTTGGGGGTCACGACGATCGGAAGGCGGAGATCACCGTCCGCGGTGTCGACATGCGTCAGCGCCTTCGCGACGTCGTCGCAGGTCTCGGCATCGATGAACGGGAGGTCGAACATCCAGACACGCCGGAAGCGCTCCGAACGACGCATCGTCCGCAGGTCGCCGCTCTTCGGTTTGACGTCGGTCTTCAGCATGGCTTCGCCTCGTTCGCCCGCGGGATGGTTCCGCAACTCGAATGTCGGCTCGTTCGGGTCGGAGGTTGAGCGGAGATCGATCGTCCGTGCCCGGGGCGGGATCACGACGATGTCGTGGCGTTCCGCTGTCGCTCCGTCGAGCGTCTCGGTGGTGATGGTCATTCGATGTCTCGTCGTGTCGTGCCGGTCCACCCGTCACGCCTCCGTGGTGACACACGGAGCATGGTGAAGACGCCCCGGCGCCCATGTTGGTCGCGTCTTCATGTTCGGCCGGGATCGGCCGAAAGGATGCAGGCGCGACCGATCCGGTCGCGGTCGATGACTACGCTCGTGAGACGAGACTCCAGGAGAGATGACATGAAGGTCGTGATTTGGGCGGGAGGGCTCGGTACCCGGCTCCAAGAGGAGACGGGGGACAAGCCGAAGCCGATGGTGGAGGTGGGCGGCCGGCCGATCCTGTGGCACATCATGAAGTCGTACGCCGCACAGGGGTTCGACGACTTCCTCGTGACGCTCGGCTACCGCGGCGACACGATCAAGCGCTACTTCACCGAGTACGCCCACCTCGCTTCTGATCTCACCGTGAATCTCGGGGAGAACAAAGTCATCCGTCATTCGGCGGCCCCGGAGGACACCTGGAAGGTCGGGCTGATCGACACCGGGCAGACCCCCCACACCGGCGGCCGTCTCCTGCGCGTCGGGAAGTTCCTCGACGGCACGTTCATGGCCACCTATGGCGACGGTGTGTCGAACGTCGACCTCAATGCGCTGCTCGAGTTCCATCGGGCGCACGGCAAGCTCGCCACCCTCACAGCGGTGCGACCGCCGGCGCGGTTCGGCGCCCTCGACATCGACGGCGACCAGATCACGGAGTTCACCGAGAAACCGCAGACCGGTGAGGGCTGGATCAACGGTGGGTTCTTCGTGCTCGAACCGGAGGTTCTCGACTACATCGAGGCTGATCACATCGACTTCTCCAAGGAGCCGCTCCAGAACCTGGCGAAGGACGGGCAGCTGATGGCCTACAAGCATGACGACTTCTGGCAATGCATGGACACGATCCGGGACCGGGAGCGGCTCGAGTCGCTCTGGGAGGGCGGCACGCCGCCGTGGCGTAGCTGGGCGCCCCTCGCCGCCGACGTCTGACCACCGACCGCCGAGTTCGCACGCGAAGAGGCCCGGGGCTCGAGCCCCGGGCCTCTTCGCGTGGTCGGGAGCCGTGTTCCTCAGCCGATGGGGAAGCGGTTCTCCATCGACGTGCGGAGTCCGTCGACCCGCCGGCCCTGGGGGAACGCCACGTCATCGAGTGTGAGCGCAGCGTCTTTCGGCACGTCTCGGATGAGGGTGCAACCCTCGGCCTGGCCCATGGTCAGCAACCGGTCGCCGATGGTCGTGGCGTAGGTCTCGCACAGGCCGTAGGAGTCGAAGCCACCGAGCCCGTCGAGGACCTTGCCGGCCGACAGGTCGGTCTTGGCGATTGCGACGACGTCGACCTGGGGTCCGTACGTCGGCGCGATGGTGGCGTCGTCGAAGAGCACGGCCCGAGCCGCCGACGTCGGCACCTCGAAGTTGCAGAGGTGGAACGGCACGTAGAACGAGTACAGCGGTCCGGTCCCGAGCTTGAGGTATTCGAGGTAGACGTGCTGCTGCGGGTCGTCGTGCTTGGCGAACACGTACACACCGGGACCCGGCTTGGTGTTCACCAGGAACTCGACGATGCCGCCCTTCTCCTCGAGCATGTCGACGTCATAGAGGTCCCGGGCGTCATCGACGAACCCGTTGTGCTCGAACCCGAGCATGCCCCGCTGGGCGATCGAGAAGCCCGTGGCGTTGGCCACCACGGCCTGCTCGAAGGCGATCTTCGTGCCGTCGGCGAACGACGTCACCATCTCCGGGGTCTGGCCCCATTGCGCGGCGAACTTCGCCTGTGTGGCGGGCGTCCGGTAGTAGTCGAGCAGGCCCTTGATGTTGCCGGCCACGAGCGGTCGGGCGCCGATTCCCTTCACGAATCGGATGAGGTTCATCTGCACACCGGGCTGGTCGCCGTCGCAGCCCGAGTAGACGACGCCGGCTTGCGTGGCGAGGTGGTGCAGCTCGGGGCCGATGACGGCGTCGAGCTCGGCGTTGAGCATGATCACGTGCTGGCCACCGTCGATGGCATCGAGCACGACGTCGGTGGCGTAGTGGATGGTGCCCGTGCCCTCGATCATCACGTCGATGAGCTCGCACCCGGTCGCCACGGTGTGGTCGGTGGTGTAGGCGTACTTGCCACGCTCGATGGCTGCCGTCAGTTCGGCGACGGTGGAGACCTCGATGGGATCCTCGATGCCGGCCTCGGCGAAACAGCGGATGGCGTTCGCCGGTGTGCGGTTGACGATCACGGGCAGATCCATACCCGTCGTGTGGTTGATGACCTTGCTGGTCATGCCCCGGTTCATGAAGCCCGCACCCGTGACGGCGACCCGGATGGGGTCGTCGGCTGCGGCGCGCTTCTCGAGGGCGGTGTCGACGATGATCACAGGAGCGCTCCGGTTCGGTCGGCGATGAGCGGGTGGTTCTGGTCGCGGGGTGACAGGGTCGTGGGTGCCATCGGCCACTCGATGCCGATGGCGGGGTCGTCCCAACGCAGCCCGTCTTCATGGTCGGGGGCGTAGCGGTCGGAGACGAAATAGAGGACGGCGGCGTCGTCGGTCAGGGTCTGGTACCCGTGAGCGAAACCCTTCGGGACGAAGAGCGCCCGACCGTTGTCGTAGGAGAGTTCGGTGCCGAACCACTGGAGGTAGGTGGGGGAATCAGGACGCAGGTCGACCCCGACGTCCCACACGGTGCCCTGGATGGCCCGGATCAGCTTGTTCTCGCCGTGTGGCGGATGTTGGTAGTGCAGGCCTCGGGTGGTGCCGGCGGCGCCGTTCGTGGACATGTTGGCCTGCACGAGGCTCGGGTCGAGGCCGGCCTCGGTCAACTCGTCGCGGCACCAGACGCGTGCGAAGTAGCCCCGGTCGTCGCCACGTCGGTCGAGATCGATGATGGTGAGGCCCGGGATCGGGGTCTCCGTGAACTGCATGGGGTTCCTTCGGCCGCGTGTCCAGCCAATCCAGTGCCGATGAGGAGTTCTGGGCACATTCAAGCAGCGGCGGCTGGCAGCATTGGCCCGAGCCGTCGGAACCCTCAGGGACGGCGACGTTCGACCGATCGGGTGAGAGATGCTGCGCTTCGACGAAATCTACGACGGAAAGACGGTCCTGGTGACCGGGCACACCGGCTTCAAGGGCGCCTGGCTCACCATCTGGCTACGGGAGCTCGGGGCCGACGTGGTCGGCTTCTCGCTGCCCGAACCGGTCTCTGAGCCGAACATGTTCGACGTGTGCGGCTTGGGGGAGCGGTGCGTCGACGTCCGCGGCGATGTGCGCGATCGAGCGGCCGTGGCGGCTGTCGTCGCCGAGCACGATCCCGACGTGATCTTCCACATGGCCGCTCAGCCGATCGTCCTGACCGGCATCGCCGAGCCGGTCGAGACCTTCGAAGTGAACGCCCAGGGCACCGTGCACGTGCTGGAGGCCGTCCGCCAGGTCGCGGCGACGGGTTCGTCGAAGCGTCGGGTCGTCGTGTCGATCACGACCGACAAGGTCTACGAAGACCAGAACTGGCCCTGGGGCTACCGCGAGACCGACCGTCTCGGCGGCAAGGACCCCTACTCGGCGTCGAAGGCGATGGCCGAGCTGTCGATCCACGCCTACCGACGCACCTACTTCCGGCCGGAGGATCTCGCGGATCACGGTGTCGCACTGGCATCGGTCCGAGCCGGCAACGTGATCGGTGGCGGCGATCTCGCTCCGCACCGCCTCGTGCCGGACTGCATCAAGGCTCTTCAGGCGGGTGTGCCGATCGAGGTCCGCAACCCGGCGAGTGTGCGCCCGTGGCAGCACGTGATGGTGCCGCTGTCCGGCTATCTCGAACTCGGTCGCCGCATGCTCGGCGCCGAGGCGGCTGGGTTCTGCGAGGCCTGGAACTTCGGGCCGGCGGACGAGGCGGGAATCACCGTCGGCCAGGTCGCGGACAAGCTCATCGAGATCTGGGGTGGCGGCACGGTCACCGCCGGTGAACCCGACACGGGCGGCTTCGAGACGTTCCTGCTCCGCCTGGCGTTCGACAAGGCCGCGTCCAAGATGGACTGGCGACCGGGCCTCGACTGGGTCGAGGCGCTGACCGAGACTGCGGCATGGTTCGGCGCCCTCGGTGTAGGTGACGACATGTACGACGTGACCGTTCGCCACCTGGGGCGGCTCACTGCCTGAGCGCAGGTGCTACGACTCACGGACTCGAGTCTCGTCGGGTCGCTAGGGTCGCCGATATGGCGGCCTCTGACGATCGAGCCTCGACGAGCTCGCCACGTCGGCTCATCATCGCCGGCGGGGGTGGACACGGGCGGGAGTTGCGAGAGATCTACGCGCACGCACGGCCCGATCTCTCGTTCGCCGGCTTCCTCGACGATCGAGAGGTTCCCGATCGCATCGGCCCGATGTCAGAGCTCGGCCGAACTGGCTACGCCTACGGCATCGGTGTCGGCGATCCCGACACCCGGAGTGCGCTGGGCGCCGTGCTCCGAGGTACTCAGCTCGCCGGTGCTGTCCATCCGACGGCGTCGATCGGCTCGAACGCCGTTCTGGACGACGGGGTCGTGGTGTGGCCGAACGCAACCGTGATGGTCGATGTGCGCCTCGGTCGATCGACCCACGTGCATGCCGGCGCAGTCGTCTCTCACGATGTCTCGATCGGGGCCTGGTCGTTCGTTGCCCCTGGTGCGGTGATCTGCGGGGATGTGAGCATCGGTGCCGGCGTATGGGTCGGCGCTGGCGCAACGATCCTGCAGGGACGACGTATCGGCGCAGGTGCGGTGGTCGGCGCCGGCGCCGTCGTGACCCAGGACGTCCCTGACGGAGCAACGGTCGTCGGCGTCCCGGCGCTCGAGAGGAAATGAAGTGACCCGAATCCATCTGTCGGCTCCTGACCAGCGAGGCCAGGAGCTCGAAGCTGTCCAGCGGGCGATTCGATCGAACTGGCTGGCGCCCGTCGGGCCCGATCTGGCGTCGTTCGAGACGGAACTTGCATCGGCGTGTGGGACGGTGAGCGCCGTCGGCCTGTCGAGCGGAACCGCTGCCATTCACCTTGCTCTCCTCAACCTCGGGGTCGGCGATGGCGACATCGTGGTCTGCTCGTCCTTGACCTTCGCCGGATCAGCGTTCCCCATCCTCTATGTCGGGGCGACACCGCTCTTCGTCGACTCAGCACCTGGTGAGTGGGGCATGGACCCGGACCTGCTCGACGCGGCGCTGGCTGCAGCGAGTCGACGTGGCGACCGCATCGGCGCAGTGATCGTCGTCGATCTCTATGGCGAGCCGGCCGATCACGACGCACTGGCTGCCGTCTGCGCTCGGTACGAGGTGCCGATCATCGAAGACGCCGCAGAGGGACTCGGAGCGGAGCATCCGAGCGGGCCGCTCGGTTCGTTCGGGACCTGCGGCATCGTGTCGTTCAACGGCAACAAGATCATCACGACGTCTGGTGGGGGCGCTCTCGTGAGCGATGACCGTGCGTTTCTCGACCGAACGCGATTTCTCGCTTCGCAGGCGCGCGAGCCGGCGGTGCACTACGAGCACATGGAGGTCGGTTTCAACTACCGACTCAGCAATGTGCTCGCGGCGCTCGGGAGAGCGCAACTCGCCACGCTCTCGGAGCGCATCGAACGCCGCCGCGAGATCGCCGGTCACTACGCCACGTTGGCCGAGGAGCGGTTCGAGGTCCGGTCCGAGCCGGTACGCGGTCGAAGCAATCACTGGCTGACCTGTGCCATCTTGCCGTCGCGCGAGCTGCGGGACGATCTGATCTCGGCACTCGAGGCGCTCGACATCGAGAGTCGGCCGGTCTGGAAGCCGATGCACCTCCAGCCCGTCTTCGGTGACGCTCCTCGTCAGGTGAGCGGTGAAGCTGAACGCCTCTTCGAGCGGGGGATCTGCCTCCCGTCGGGGTCCGGCATGACCGATCCCGAGATCGAGCGGGTCCTCGCCGGGATCCGCCGGTTTCTCAGCGAGGGCTAGCCGAGCTCCAGAACCGCATCGACGATGCGCTTGGCCGACCGCAGCGGCGACGCCTCATTCCGGGCGCGTTCGGCGATTCGATCTCGCTGCTCTGAACCAGCGCGGTTCGACACGGCCCAGGTGATCAGCCGATCGGCGAGGTCCTCCGTATCACCGGCGGCGAAGTGGGTCCCGTCGAAGTCGGCGTGGAGATACTCGTAGTCGGGTCCGTTCGCCGTGGGGTCGTCGTTCGCCACGACGGGGCAGCCGTGCATGAGCGCGTGCGGAATGGTGAGCCCGCCGAAGTCCGGGACCACCGTCACGCTCGCCCTGCTGAACTCTTCGTGCAAGCGCTCGGGTTCGTGGACGGCGCCGAGGAACTCGACGTTCGATCTGACGCCGAGTTCCCCTGCGAGTTCGGTGGCCTCGGACAGCCCCGGTCCGTCACCCACGATCCTGAGCCGAAGGTCGTGCCCCTTCTCGTTGGCGTGGGCGACCGCCCGGACAGCGAGGTCGAGGCGTTTCGCCGGTAGGAGCCGGGCGACCCAGAGGACGAGGCCGGGTTCGGCGACGTCCACGATCGACGGCGCTGGCTCGGGGAGGCTGTTGCCGACGACCGTGAGCTTCCCGCCGGGAACGCCGTGTTCGACCGCGAGCCGTCTGCCGAGGTCGCCGTAGAGGAGGAGCCGATCGGCGAGGGAGTAGAAGGCAACCCGTGCCTGACGGCGGACACCGGTCTCGCGGCGCGTCCAGCCGTGGGTCCAGAACAGAACGCTCGCCCCCGATCGTCTGATGAGCGGCGCGCTCCACCAGGTGGAGAGGTAGGTCCATGATCCGAGATAGACGACCGCATCCGGCTCGAGCGCCCGAAGCTCGCTGACGAGACGGCGTTGCCACAGCACCCGTCCGAGTATCCAGCGGTTCTCGAGGTGCGTGTGTTCGAGATCTGCCTCCGGAACACCCTCTTGCCCGGGGCGCTCGCTCCCTGCGAGGAAGTGGACGTCGACTCGCGGGTCTTCGACGAGTGCATCGAAGACGCCCTGTCGGTAGTTGGGGAGGAAGTGATAGACCACACACAGTCTCGTGGTGGGTTTGCTCATGACATCCTCCCTACACGGGGCGAGGCTATGCGGCGCTCGCACGGATGACGTGTCATCGGCGGGTCCGGCCTGGCGGAGAGTGGCTTGTGAGACGTACGGCGCAATGGCATCGGTGGCGGCGGCGCTTCTCGGCGCGTGCTCGACTTCGGCCGCTTCGGCAGGCCGACCCATCGGCGCTCGTCGCTCGCGGTCGAGTTCACCCCGACGCACGGATCGGGGCGCACGCCTTCGTGGGGCCTGGCTGCCGCCTGGGGGCCAAGGTCGAAGTCGGGCGATTCTCCTTGCTCGCCGAGGGTGTGGCCGTCGTCGGGGACGATCACAGGACGGACGTCATCGGGGTGCCGATGGTCTTTGCCGGGCGGCCGACTGAGCGCCTCACCAGTATCGGAGAGGATTGCTGGTTGGGGTACGGCGTGATCGTGATGACCGGCGTGTCGATCGGCGACGGTGCGATCGTCGCAGCTGGCTCTGTGGTCACCCGCGATGTGCCTCCGGGGGCCATCGTCGGAGGCGTGCCGGCCACGCACCTTCGGTGGCGATTCGAGTCCGAGGACGATCTCGCCACTCATCTCGAGCAGCTGGTGTCCGGCGAGTACGACGTCGACTATGCAGAGCACCGCTGATGGTATTGGCGGTCGAGCGGCCGGTTGAATCGTCGGCCTTCTCGGTCCGGCATGGCGCTCTCGTGGTCGCTGGTGCTGCAGCGATGTCGGGCCATGTGGCTCCGGGCCTGGCCCAGTTCGGCCCTGCCGTGCTGCTTCCACTGGTTCTGATGGGGATGGCGGTCCTGGGGTTTGTGCTCTCGCTCCCCGGTCGGGGTCATGTGATGAACGGAGCGGATCTCATCGCCGGCGCGGTCGTGGTGTTCGCCCCGGCCTTCATGCTCGCAGGCTCCCATGAGTACGCAACCGGCAAGCTGCTCGGACTGCTCCAGGTCTCCATTCCGATCGTGATCGTGACGGTGCTTCTCGTGGAGCGGCCAGCGGATCTCGAGCGATTCTGGCAGGGAGTCGTCGGCGCGTCGGTCTTCGCCGTGGTGGTCGCGTGCCTCGAGGTCCTGGCCGGTGTCGACATCGGCGCACGGGGTTCGATCAACGAGGGAGCGTTCAACCCGATCGCCGCCGGTCGCGCTGCAACGGTGGTCTGCACCTGGCTGCTGTTCGGTGGGTCGAAGTCGTGGCCGGCCGCAGCGAGGCTGGGCATGCTCGGGGCGTCCGCTCTCGTGCTCTTCAGCTCCTCGTCGAGAGGACCGATCCTCGGCCTCCTCCTCGCTGCACTCGTCGCCGCGGCCCGGAATCCCGTGGTCCGGGGTCGGCTGGCCCTCCTGGTGTTCGCCGTGGGGGGTGCAGCGGTCGCCGGCCTGGGTGCCGCGCTCGCCAACGAGAGCTCGTCGCGGCTTCTCGAGAGCGGGCCGGCGTCCCCGACCTCCCGCTGGAACCTGTGGAGCGAGGGCCTGGACGCATTCCTCACCCGACCGTGGGGTTGGGGCCTGGGCCAGTACGGGGCTCCCGGTACCTACGGCGCAGCGTTCGATTACGCACACAACATCGTGTTGGAGATCGGCGTCGAGGCGGGTCTCGTGGCTGCGCTCGGTTTCGTCCTGATCTCGGCGAGAGCCATTGTTCGTATGTGGGCCAGCGAAGAGGACACGGCGCTCCGCCACCTCACGATGCTCGTCTTCTGGCTCGAGACCGCCCAGTTCAGTTCCGATCTGAACGGAAATAGGGTGCTCCTGGCAGGTCTCCTGGCCAGCGTGGTCGCCTATCGATCGTCAACGAAAGTGGGTAGGACGTGACCTCCGAACCAACCCTTGCGGCGTACCTCCAGGCCGCGAGGCATCGCCCTTGGATCATCGTCCTGTGTGCGGTCGTACTCGGAACGGCGGCGTTCCTCGTGCTCGGCCGGGGCGTGGTCGTCTACGAGCGTCAAGCCGACGTCATCGTTCGGGCCTCGACGGCGCAGTCGACGTTCGACCCGGGTTCGGATTCGACGCGTCTGCTCGACCGCAGTTTCCTGGCCAACGAGGTGCGGTTCGCCTCGTCGGACTCGATCCGCAACGAGGTCATCGCTCGCTTGGGCGAGACCGGTGAGACGACGCCGGCCTCTCTGAACGTGCGCGTCGAGCCGGACCCCGACGCGGACGTGCTGCAGTTCGTGTCGCGAGCCACGGACACCGATCGCGCAACTCGGATGGCGAACACCTACGCGCAGGTCTACGTCGAGGCGCGACGTCAGAACGCCGTCGCCTCGTTCTCGGGGGCGATCTCACTCCTCGAGGACCAGCTCGAATTGCTTCGAGCGAACCGCGACGAGCTCCGCTCGGACGCCGACGCACTGGCGGTCCGGCTTGCGAATGCCGAGCCCGACTCGGCTCAGGAGCGATCGCTCCAGGCGCAGCTGGACGCCGAGGAACGCTCGATCTCGTCGTCTCTCGCTGCGCTTTCGAGTGAGGAAGCGGCAGCGGTCGATTCCCTGTCCCGTCTCCGTGTCGGCTCGCAGCTCGCGGCGACGGGAACGGCGGAGATCGTCGGTGAGGCGTTCGACGACGGGGTCGCATTGCCGGGGCGAGGCCCTCAGGCAGCGGTCGTCGGCGGCGTCGTCGGCGCGGTGATCGGAGCATTGCTCGCTTTGGCGCTCGAGCGCGCCGACAGCCGCATCCGCTCGGTCGGCGAGCTGGAGGAGACGATCGCCGGACGTGCGCAGTTGCTCGGCGCCGTCCCGAAGCTCCGCCGGACCCGGGCCCGGAGGATCTCTGTCTTCACGGAACCGAACTCCGGCTACGCCGAAGCGATCTACCAGATCCGAAGTGCGCTCTTGTTCCTGCTCCGGTCGTCTCGCGATCGGCTCATCGTGGTGACCAGTGCGAACGAAGGGGAGGGAAAGACCACCCTGGCGGTGAATCTCGCGTGGTCGCTGCCGGAGGTGGCCGGCAAGACGGCGCTGATCGATCTCGATCTTCGGCAGGACAACACGATCCATCACTTCGGGATCGCCTCGGGAGAGGGCGCATCCGACATCCTCGAGCGCGGCGCCCATCCCGCTGACGTGACCTTCGAGTTCCAGGATCACAAGGATCAGTTGCGCTACATCCCAGCCGGGCGCGCGGTGCCGAACCCGTCGGATGTGCTTGCACGATCCGCTGTCGAGGAGTTGCTCGCGACCATCTCGGACGACCGCATCACCCTCGTCGATGCCGCACCGCTGCTGCCGGTGTCGGATGCACTACCGCTCGCTGCGACGGCCGACTACGTCGTCATGGTCGTTCGTCTTCACCGGACGCGTCGCTCGGAGCTCCTCTCGGCGATCGCGAAGGTGCAGGCTGCCGGAAGTCCTGGTCTGTTGATCGTGGGGGTCGGCGTTCAGAGCCGCGGTTCGAGCTACTACGGCAAGTCGAGCGATTCGTGGCTGTCGCGCATCGCCTCCGGCCGTTCCCGAGACGCTGGTCGTCCGAACTTTCCGGCGCGTCGTCGTCTCCGCCGTCAGCCAGATGCCGAGGCCTCGTGGCAGCCCGGCGACGAACCAGCGAAGGGACGAGCTCGGAAGCGCGCTGTCGAGAATGGGGCCGCTCCGGGCGAGCCATCGCGGAACGGTTCGCGCCTAGCCGCCTCCCCGACGACGGGCTCCCGGAAGCCGGAACCGACCGGACCGTCCGCTCGCCCGATGACCTCGTCTGACGGAGCGGAAGACGATGGCGCCCGGCACACGTCGGACCGGAAGTCGACAGGCCGGCCGCCCAGATCGCGTTGAGCCGAGCCTCAGCGACCGAGAACGCGCTGTGCGAGTAGTGCGGCTTCCGCTCGTCCGATGAGCTTCGGTAGCTCGACGCTCAGCGTGGTGTGCGCCCGCTTCTTCGTGTGTGCGGGGAGATCCGCCGTGTCGATCGTCCTCGCGTGTGCCCGGTGGCGGTCTACGTAGAGGGCCTTGACGGCGCCGGCAGGGGTGGCGCGACCGTTCATCGCCCGCACCCGCTCTCGAATTCCTTTGTGTCGGCGAGAGTATGTTCCCCCGTGGTCGCGCCGATCGAAGAAGGTCGCGTCGACGACGTGGATCGGGCCTGCGAGCGCCGCTGCCCCGAGCGTCACCCGATCGCCACCGATGCCGTCGTGGTGGCCCCCGAGCTCAGCGAGCACGTGGCGTCGGAAGACCCCGAAGACGAGAAGGGCGGGCGGGGTTCGCAGGACGGTACGGAAGCGCTCCACGGGATCGCTGGAGCCAAGTGCTCGATGGTCGAGAAGGCCGCGGAAGTCGCCCACGTGTCTTCCTGCCGCATCGATTTTCCGGCTCTCGGTGACGACGAGGACAGCGTCGCTGACGTCGAGTTCCGCACAGCACGCCTCGGCGTAGCGCGGGTCTAGGCGATCATCAGCTGCCAACCAAGCGAAGTATCTGGTGTCCGAGCGATCGAGGACGGCGTTCATGTTCCCGACGATGCCGAGATTGCGCGGGTGGAGGATGGGAACGAGATCGGGCGACGTCGACCACCGCTCGATGTCCTCTCGCGTCCCGTCGTTCGATCCGTTGTCGCCGATGATCACCAGGTCCGGCGCCAGCGTCTGGGCGCGTACCGAGTCGATGGCAGCCTCCAGATACGGGCGTCCGTTGTACACCGGGATCCCGAAGGCGAGGTTGGGCACACCACCACCGTAGGGCCGACGCAAGCCGAGCCCCTGGGAGAATCAACCTGCCCATCGGTGTTGCTTCGCGCCCAGGATGGGCGAGGATGGCCGGGTGCGACCCCGGACCATCACGGAGCATGCGGAGGACACCGCCGGTCTTCGTGACCGTGCTCGGGTTGGTGCTCTCTGGGCCGCCGGCTCAGGCATCGCGATGAGGCTGGTCGGTTTCGTCGCACAGATCGTCGCCGGGAACCTCCTCCTCGCGGAGGAGTTCGGTGCCTACGCCGTCACCGTCGTGTTGTCGTCGATCGCGGCAGCTTCGAATTCGACCCTCCGGGCTCTGCTGATCGAGCGCCTTGCGAGCGGCGATGACGCGGCGCCGACATGGGCGAGAGCACTCGTGGCATCGGCAGTTGTGTCGATTGTGGCGTTCACCTTCGCTCCGCAGTTCAGCCGGCTCGTCTCGAACCCGGCTGCCGAGACACCGTTGAGGATCGTGGCACTGTCCGTGATCCCGACCATCGCGGCTGCCTATCCCGCCGCGGTGCTGGCCCAGCGCCTCGCATTCGCCGACGAGTCTCGTCGGCTCCTCGTCGCAGCCGTGGGCCGGCACGGGTTGACGATCGGTCTTCTCCTCATGGGTTTCCGGGCCGAGGCGCTGGCCTGGGCGGTGCTCTTCGATGCGGTCGTCCGGTTCGCCCTTCTCGCTCATCGTGCCGGCCGTCATGTGTGGTCGGTCCGAGGGGCCTTCACGTCTCGTCGGGCACTGGCGGTCACCGCGCTCGCCGGGCTGGCCCAGGCAGCAGCGATGGGTGGCGACTATCTCGTCCTCGCTCCCGTGGTCGAGCCTGATGTGCTCGGGCGCTACTTCTTCGCCTTCACGCTCACTGCCGCAGCGACGCAGCCGATCACGAGCGCAACGACGTCGGTGCTCGTCGGCAGTTTCGCGAAGCTCGCGGATCGGCCCGACCGAGCCACGGCGGTCGCTCAGGATGCGATGGTCGTGTCGGTGCTCGCGACGTCGGTGGTCTTCGGCGTGTTCGCTGTTGTGGTCGAGCCTCTGCTTCACCTCGTCTGGGGCGGTCGGTGGGGTGACGGTACGGCGGTCGCGGCCATTGCGCTGTCGCTCGGCCTGCCGTTCCGGCTTCTCGGCGACGTTGCCATCGCCCGGCATCAGGCAGGAGGAGCATTCGGGCGAGCGAGTGTGCTGATCGCCTTGAACGCCATCTCCCTCGTCGTGGGCGCAGCCTTCGGGAGTGTGATCGGAGGTGCGGCGGCAATCGGGGTCGCCGTCGCAGTCGGCTTCGTCGTCTACGGCGCGATCGCGGTTCTCGTCAGCGGCGGTTCGCTCGGCGGCATCCTCTTGGCGGTGATTCCCGGGTACGCCGGAGCGGCAGCCGGTCTGACCTTCTCGGTGCGAGAAGTGGGCGTCGAGCAGGGGGCCCTTGGTCTCACCGTGTTCGCGCTCGTCGCGACGAGCATCATGCTCCTGGTCGGACAGGGGAGCCTCGCACGAGCGAAGTCGCTGCTCGGTCGGGCCTAGATCACCCGTCGACCGTCACCCGACGGATCTCGCCGACGAAGGGCCGCGTCCCGTCTGCTTCATTGCCGACCTGCAGCGGTAGGTCGGTCCTCCAGTGCCGACCGTCGTTCAGCCCGGTGCGGATCGAGCCGATGGGGGTGCCGTCGACGAAGACGTCGGCCCGCTCATCCACGAACACGATGTCGAGCTCGATGAGCTCGTCGCTGATGAACACGCCTTCCAACTCGCGTACGAGCAGTGCTCCGGATTCGAGACGGACGCGGAGCACGAGGGCGTCCTCGTCCTGTCCGATCATGAAGTCGATGTCGTCGAGCTCGGGCGAGCTCGACAGGGACAGGATCCGGCCTGGGCCCGTCGTGTCGGGGTGTCCGAGGAGGAGGGCACTGACCTGGAAGCCGCCAACGCTGGTGCATCCCAGCCGCTCGCCGGCCGTTTCGGGCGCTCGCTGTAGCTCGTCATCGCCGAAGGCGGTGACGGAGTCGGTACGAGTCACCTCGTCGTCGACGCTGACCTCACCCTGCTCGGGTCGGAAGACGATGGCCTGCGGACGGCTCGGGTCGAGCCCCGACCGGGAACAGGCCACGGTGTCACGCACCGAGTACTCGGTGTCGAGGTACCAGCCGGTACCGATCGCTGCGCCCGCTGTCAGGAGCGCCAAGGCAACCGCACGTCGTTTTCTGCTCGCGAGAAACGCTCCCAGCCCGACGCCCGCCGCTCCCCCGATGAGGTCGAGCCCGACGTCTCCGGCAGACCCGGTCCGAGCCGCCACCGTGGTCTGGGCGAGCTCCGAGACGATGGCGATCCCGGCGACGAGTGCGAAGACGAGCGCAGCGGTCGTTCGGCTGATCGGCACCCTGCGGGCCCAGAACGTCGCGAAGGCGAGCCCGAGCCCTGCGAAGAGAAGCAGGTGCCCCCACCACGCCGGGAGACCGAAGGGGCCGACTGGAGAGACATCCGTGAGGAGGAGAAGCGCACCGAGCGCGAGCCAGCAGAGCAGCAGTAGCGTTTCGGGCCAACCGGACGCTGATCGTGGTGGTTCGTCTTCGATGGGTCAGAGGCTACCGAAGAGGGAAGCCCGGAGCCTGGGTGAGATGACCTCGACACGGCAGGGTCGTAGGTCCAGGGGAGGTTCCGAGATGGCCGATCGAGCGTGGGAGCAGCGTGCGAAGCGAGCCTTCGATGTGACGGTCGCCGCGACCGGGCTGCTGGTGTCGTCGCCGATCCTGGTTGGGGCGGCGCTCACGATCAGGACGTCGATGGGCTCGCCTGTCTTCTTCCGCCAGCAGCGGCCCGGTCTCGGAGGTGAGCTGTTCGAGGTGGTGAAGTTCCGTACGATGACCGATGGTCCGGGGGCGGATGCCAGCCGGCTCACGCCGCTCGGCTCACGTCTCCGGTCGCTCAGCGTCGACGAGCTGCCGCAGTTGTGGAATGTGCTTCGCGGGGACATGAGTCTCGTCGGGCCGAGGCCACTGCTGCCGGAGTATCTGCCGCTCTACAACGAGCGACAGCGTCGTCGGCACGAGGTTCGCCCGGGCATCACTGGCTTGGCACAGGTGAACGGCCGCAACCTGACCACCTGGCCGGAACGTCTCGAACTCGATGCCTGCTACGTCGACGATTGGTCGATGAGTCTCGACATCAGGATTCTGCTCGACACGGCCCGAACCGTGGTGCGGCGTGAGGGCGTCTCGGCGGACGACCACGCCACGATGCCGAGGTTCACGGGGCGTGAGACTCCTCTGTCCGACTAGGGCCGCCGTTGAGCGACCGCTCGCCGCAGCGCAACGTGGAGATCTTCGTTCCCCAGGAGTTCGCGTTCGACCTCGTGGTAGCTCATCGGTTCCACCCGACCGCGCCACATGAGTCCATCGTCGGTCTTCACGATCGCCTCGTGGTGCGACTGGAGCACCTCATGGAGCTTCTCGTTCGCCCGGAGGCCGGTGATCTCGATGTCGACGTCCCGCCCGGACAGGGCGATCATCTGCCTGGCGACCTCGAGGATCCGAACCGGCTCTCCCATCTCGAGGATCATCACGTCCCCGGGATCGCCAACGGCCCCGGCAGCGATGACCAGGCTCGCCGCTTCCTCGACGGTCATGAAGTACCGGGTGATCTCCGGATGCGTCACGGTGACCGGACCACCCGCGGCGATCTGGGTGGAGAACGCTTCGAGCACGGATCCCCGGCTTCCCAGGACGTTGCCGAAGCGGACCGAGATGAAGCCCCGACCGGTTTCGTCGGCGGCCTGTGCCGTCAGGCGCTCGGCCAGTCGCTTCGTCCAGCCGAGCACGCTCGTCGGGTCGGCGGCCTTGTCAGTCGAGACGTTCACGAAGCGGTCGACGTTGTGTTTGCAAGCCAACTCGATGAGGTTCTGCGACCCGACGACGTTGGTCTTGACCCCCTCGGCGGGAAACCGATCCAGCAGCGGCAGGTGTTTCAGAGCCGCGGCGTGAAAGACCACGTCGGGCCGCCAGATCGCGAAGAGTTCGTCGAGCCGTTCGAGATCCCGGATGTCGGCGACGATCAACCCAGCGTCGTCGAGCTGGCCGCGCCCGTCCAGGCTCAGCTGAAGCGCATGGAGAGCCGACTCGTCCCGATCGAGCATGAGCAGCCGCGCAGGGTTCAGTCGGGCGAGTTGCCGGCTCAATTCGGATCCGATCGAGCCCCCGGCGCCGGTCACGAGCACCGTGCGGTCCGTGACGTAGGAACCCAGCGAGGGGAGGTCCATCTCGACGGGCTGCCGGCCGAGGAGATCCTCCGGCGTGACGTCGCGAACGTCACGATGGCTGATCGCCCGTCCGACCAGCTCTGCCATCGATGGGAGTACCGAGGTGGTCACGCCCAGGCCATCAGCGTGAGCGGTCAGTTCTCGGATGACTTCTCGCGGAGCAGAGGGGATGGCGACGACCATTCGCTTCGCACCCGTTGCAGCGATGGCTCGACCAAGGGCTTCCCGGCCACCGATGACGCTCAGACTGCCGA
The DNA here is from genome assembly GCA_020630195.1 of Acidimicrobiales bacterium. Taxonomy (GTDB): domain Bacteria; phylum Actinomycetota; class Acidimicrobiia; order Acidimicrobiales; family SZUA-35; genus JAHDBV01. The sequence continues at coordinate 118,569 of JAHDBV010000001.1, read as the reverse complement.
TTCGGCGTCCGACGAGCGTCGGGTCGTCGTCGAGAAGCGCGACTGGGTTGAGGGTCGAGTGGCCTGCTCGCAGAGAACTGAGTAGAAGGCGGGCGCCGTTCCCGGCGCCGAAGATGACGACCGGTTCGCCGATCTCCGGGTCGTCTTCGTTCGTCCAGTACAAACGCCAGCCGACTCGTGCGGCGCTCGTCAATCCGTGGGCCAGGGACGCTGCGGCGATCGCGGCCAACAAGGTGTTCGCCGAGGCGGCGGCCGAGGTGGGAAGCGACAACGCGAGCAGCATGACCGCTGGTGCCGCCGCAGCAAGGGTGTGCCACAGGACGTGCTTGAACTCACCGACCATCCATCGTACGGAGTAGTTCCGGACGGCGGCGTTCCCTCCGACGGCGCCGAGGGCGATGGCGGCGGCGCCGGCGAGGCTGGTCGGGTCGTTGGCCCCGAGTCGGTTCAGTACCACCGACGATGCCAGCAGCCATGACGCCGCGTCGGTGCTCACGAGCGCGATGCCGCGAACCGATCGCAGCTTCGTCCGGTTGATTGCCTCCATGCCCGCCATGGTTCTCCCACACATCTGCGACGTCGAGTCGCAACTTCCGCCGCCGAAGTTCTACCAGACCCGAACAACGCCGTGGTGAGTGCGTCTCCGCTCTCCGGGGGGACCTTGGTCCCCCGGTCGTCGGTGGTGGTGCCCGCGTCCCTTCCTCGGGCTGGGCCGTCGCTCCTACGATGCCGTGAATGGATGTACGCACGATCTTGCCGAAGCGTCGAGTGGGCTTGGCCGACGTCGGTCGCCTGACCGCTCGACTGCCAGCCCCGGTGTCCGATCGTGTCTGGGGCACCGTGCTGCAATGGCGTATGAAGCAAGGCGGCTGGACTCTCGTCCCTCAGGATGACCTCCGGCGGGTCTACCGCGAGGCGGTGCGTCAGCTCGGTGGCGAGGTGCAGGCCTATGCCGAGTTCGGGATCTACGCAGGCGACTCTCTCGGCATCATGGCCGATGTTCTGGCCGAGGCGGGCTCGAGCGCGCCGATGTTCGGATTCGACTCGTTTCGCGGTCTTCCCGACTCGGTGACCGATGACGAGGGCGGATGGCAGCCGGGAGCGTTCTACTGCCCGGAATGGGTCACTCGCTGGAATCTGTCGACGAACCACGGCGTCGGACCCGACCGCATCACCCTGATCCCGGGCTGGTTCGACGAATCGCTGACGCCGGGGCTGGCGGGCGAGCTCGGTATCGAGCGGATCTCCATTGCGCAGCTCGACGCCGACGCCTACTCCTCGACGGTTCCCGTGCTCGATTGGCTCACTCCGCTCCTGGCGGATCGAGCCGTGCTGATCTTCGACGACTGGTTCGCCGGAGGTAACACCGAGGAGATCGGCATCGGAGTGCAGCGTGCGTTCGAGGAGTGGCTCGAACGGCGCCCGGAGTTCACCGCTGAGGCGTTCGCGACTTACGGGTTCGGGCCCGGCGCCGGGAGGAAGGAAGTCGTCGGGAAGGCGTTCATCGTGAGCCGGACACCGGCATGAGCCTCGCCGATGTCGTCCTCGACGGTGAGCCGAACCGGTGACCATCCCCGACCCTCCGCGCAGCCGGATCCTTCTGATCAATCAGTTCTTCCAGCCTGAGCCGAACATGCTTCGCGGGATCTCGTTCGCCCACTCCTTGGAGGCGGAGGGATTCGATGTCGAGGTGGCCACGGGGTTTCCGAACTACCCACTCGGGCGCCTCTACGACGGGTACTCGATGCGGCCGTATCGGCGTGATCAGGTCGGCGGCGTCGTGGTGCATCGGCTTGGGCACGTCGTGAGCCATGACCACAATGCCGTCCGACGAATTCTCACCTACGTCAGCCTCGCCGTGGCCATGTTCTTCTTCGTCGCCATTCGCGGGCGTCGGTACGACCTCATCTGGGTGCAGCAGGGGCCGGCGACGCTGGCGTTCGCGGTCGGATTGCTCGGATCGCTCCGGCCTCCGATGGTGCTCGACGTGCAGGATCTCTGGCCGGAGAGCGTGACGAGCGCCGGGTTCTTCCCGGGTTGGCTCCCCCTCGGCCTGCTCAGCTGGTTCTCGGCCTTCGGTGTCCGCCGGGCCGAACACGTCGTCACGCTGTCCGACGAAGCGGCGCAGGTACTCCGGGAGCGTGGAGCTCGGGCGACGACCGTCGTGTACAACTGGGGAGCCGAGGTCGCCGTCAGCGCCGATGATCGCCGCGGAGCAGAGGAGTGCATGTCCGGGCTCGAGCGGCCGATCGTTTCATATGTCGGTCTGCTCGGCGACCAGCAGGCCGTCGATGTGATCATCGACGCCGTCGCGGTCGCGGATCCACCAATGAGCCTCGTGGTGGGAGGGGACGGTCCCGCTGCCGCGGAGCTCCGAGCACACGCCGACCAGGCGGATGCAACGGTGCGCTTCCTCGGTCGGGTGCCGGCTGGCACCGCCAACGCGATCGCCGAGGCATCGGACGCGCTCGTGATGCACCTCCGCGAGACCGAGCTCTCCCGCACGGCGGTTCCCTCGAAGCTCAGCTCCTATGTGCGCTCGGGGCGCCCCGTCGTCGTCGCCTCGACCGGTGCCGCCGCGGCCCGGGCAGCCGAGACGCCGGGGTGTCTTCTCGTCGAACCTGATCGCCCTCGTCTCCTGGCCGACGCACTCGTTGCGGCCTGTCGTCTCGATTCCGCATCCACCGCAGCGTCGATGCGGGTGTTCTACGACGAACGAATGTCCGCGGCATCCCAGCTCTCCACCCTCGCGTCCATCGCACGGCGTGCGATCGGGACCGCGGATGAAGACTCGAACGCCGACACCTGAACGGAAGTCGTCTCACATGGACAAGAACGTACTGATCACCGGTGGCACCGGATCCTTCGGCCGCAAGATGGCCGAGCATCTGATCCGCCTGGGCGGCTCGGGGACGATCCGGATTCTCAGCCGCGACGAGGCAAAGCAGCATCAGATGCGTGTCGACTTCGACAATCCGCGCCTCGACTTCTATGTGGGCGATGTGCGAGAGCGTCAGAGCGTCGACCATGCGATGCGCGGCGTCGATCTCGTGTTCCACGCTGCGGCGCTGAAGCAGGTGCCGAGCTGCGAGTTCTTCCCCTTGCAAGCCGTGCTCACGAATGTCATCGGCTCCGCCAATGTGATCGAGTCGGCGCAGGCTGCGTCGGTGGAGAGCGTGGTGTGCCTGAGCACCGACAAGGCGGTCATGCCGGTGAATGCGATGGGCATGACGAAGGCCCTGATGGAGAAGGTCGCACAGGCCTCGGCTCGGCGAGGGGACGACGACACCACCGTGTCGTCGGTGAGGTACGGCAACGTGATGTACTCCCGAGGGTCGGTGATCCCGCTGTTCGTTCAGCAGATCCGCGAAGGGAAGCCGTTGACCGTGACGGACCCCGACATGACCAGGTTCCTGCTTCCCCTCGAAACGGCCGTCGAGCTCGTCGAGCACGCGTTCACCCACGCAGAGCCCGGCGACACCTTCATCCGAAAGGCGCCAGCGTCCACCGTCGGTGATCTCGCGATTGCAGTCAGAGAACTGTTCGAGGTCGAGGCCCCGATCGAGACGATCGGGGTTCGGCACGGCGAGAAGCTCTACGAGACCCTTGCGACGGGCGAAGAACTGCGGGGAGCCGAGGACATGGGCGACTACTGGCGCTTGAGAATGGACACCCGCGGCCTCGACTACGCGAGCTACTTCAGCGAAGGTGATCAGAGCGTCGGCTCCGACGACTATCACTCGCACAACACGGAACGCCTCGATGTCGCCGGCACGAAGGAGCTCCTCCTCGGGCTGCCCGAGGTCAAGCGGGAGCTCGATTCCTGGGTGGCCTCCCGATGAAGGTCGCCGTCACGGGTGGGGCCGGATTTCTCGGCTGGCATGTGCGCTGTGCGCTTCGTCGATTGGGCCACGACGCCGTCAGCGTCGATCGGGACGTCTTCGCCGATGACACGGCGCTCAGGGCTGCGGTGTCCGCTGCGGATGTCGTGTTCCACTGCGCCGGGGTCAATCGGGCGGCGACGGACGCTGAGGTCGCGGACGGAAACCGTCGTCTCGCCGACAGGCTCGTCTGGGCGCTGAGCGAGGCGGGCGTTGCGCCGGCGGTGGTCTACACGAACTCGACCAAGTCCGAGGTGGGGGGCGTCTACGGTGAGGCGAAGCAGTCCGCCGCCATCTCGCTCGAGCGCTGGGCGACCTCGGTCGGAGCCCGATTCGTCGACCTGGTCCTGCCGCATCTCTTCGGCGAGTACGGCCGTCCGAACTACAACAGTGCGGTCACCACCTTCGCTCACAACCTCGCGGTGGGTGAGCCGTCGGGGGTCGTTCGGGAGGGCCAACTCGAGCTCGCGCACGCGCAGGACGTCGCCGCGACGATGCTCGAGCTCGCCGACGGTGCGGGTCGGGTGCGGCATCGACTCGACGGACGCCGTATCACCGTCGGGGAGGTGTTCGACCTGATGTCGGAGCAGTACCGACGGTACGTGGAGGAGCGGGTGGTGCCGAGCTTCGCCGACCGATTCGAACTCCAGGTCTTCAACACGCTTCGATCACAACTGTTCCTCCAGGGCCACTATCCGGTGGCCCTCACGTTGCACGAGGATGCCCGTGGCGGTTTCGCCGAGTTGATGCGTGCCGATGGTGTCGGCCAGACCTCGATCTCGACGACGGTGCCCGGCGTGACTCGGGGCGATCACTACCACCTCGACAAGATCGAGCGGTTCGTCGTCGTGGCCGGCTCTGCTCGTCTCCGGCTCCGGCGACTGCTCACCGAAGAGGTCATCGAGTTCGATGTCGTCGGTGACGTTCCGGTTGCGATCGACATGCCGCCACTGACGACCCACAACATCACCAACACCGGCGATGGGATCATGACGACCGTGTTCTGGGCAGGCGATCACTTCGATCCCGCAGCCCCGGACACGTATGCCGAGGCCGTGGAGATGTTCTCGTGAAGATCATGACCGTGCTCGGGACTCGACCCGAGATCATCCGCCTCAGCCGTGTGATCGACCGTCTCGAGCAGACGGCCGGGATCGAGCACGTGCTCGTGCACACGGGGCAGAACTACGACTACGAGCTGAATCAGGTCTTCTTCGACGATCTGGATCTGCGTGCGCCCGACCACTACCTCGACGTGTCACGGGAGTCGGTCGGCAGAGCGTACGGCGACATCATCGCGAAGTCCGAGGCGGTCCTCGTCGAGGAGGGTCCTGACGCCCTGCTCGTGCTCGGTGACACCAACTCCGCCCTGGCTGCGATCATCGCGAAACGCATGCACATCCCGGTGTTCCACATGGAGGCGGGGAACAGGAGCTTCGACGAGAACGTGCCGGAAGAGGTCAACCGCCGCATCGTGGACCACACCGCGGATGTGAACCTCGTCTACACGGAACACGCACGGCGGAACCTTCTCCGCGAGGGCCTGTCCGCCCAGCGCATCCTCCTGTCGGGTTCACCGATGAAGGAGGTGCTCGACCACCAGCAGCCGAAGATCGACGCGAGCACGGCCGTTGCGGACCTCGGGCTCGAACCGGGGAAGTACTTCGTCGTCTCGGCGCATCGCGAGGAGAACGTCGACCATCCGGCGCGCCTCGGCGATCTGATGGACACACTCCGCGCCCTCCATGGCGAGTACGGGTATCCGGTCGTCGTCTCGCTGCATCCTCGGACCCGGAACCGGATGGAACAGGCGGGATTCGTCGACGGTGGGGGAGTGGTGTTTCATCCACCGTTCGGCTTCTCCGACTACTGCCGGCTTCAGCTCGATGCCGCGTGTGTGCTGTCGGACAGCGGGACGATCAGCGAGGAGTCGGCGATTCTCGACTTCCCCGCGGTGTCGATCCGGGACTCGATCGAGCGCCCGGAAGCGCTCGACACAGGATCGATCGTGCTCTGTGGTCTGCAGCGCGAGAGCGTGTTGTTGGCGGTGCGGAGCCGGCTGGATCGGCCCGCACAGACGAGCACACCGGTCGAGTACCAGATCACTGACTGTTCGGCTCGGACGGTGAATGCGCTCATCGGTCTGGCGGACCGGGTCGCGTTCTGGCGGAACCTGCACTCGCACCATTGAGCGCGAGTACCGGGTACAGCTGCCGTGTCTCAGGTCGATGGGGCCGCAACCGGTCCGCGCTTGCGGGACCGCAGCGCGAACGATCCAGATCATAGTTTGGGCCGCTCACCAGCGAAGTGGGACGTGGCACCTTGCCGTGTCCGTTGGAAGTGGGAGCCAAGCCCGCGCAACAGGCTGAACCCACCGGTTGACCCGGCAACGCAACCGCACTGCTTGGCGGAGTCGGGGGAGCGTTCTCCGCAGCGCCTCGCTGTCCGGGGCACCTACTCCCCGGCGGTGGACGGGATGCCGGGGTCCTGTTGGTCGGTCCAGACGGAGGTGCAGGGGATGCGGGTGAGGTCTGCTCGGTCGACGTACCGGCGGGCGATCGAGGTGACCTCGTCGAGCAGTCCGTTGCTCAGCGTCGTGGGGTTCAGCCCAAGGTCTAGGAAGAGATCGTTCCGGACGTTCAGGTCGTTCTCGGCATCCTCGTTCCGGGGGTTCGGGACGTTCGCGATCTCGCCGCCGGCCACGTCGACGACGATCTTCGCGAGATCTCGGACCCGGTGCGTTTCCGTCATCTGGTTGAGGATCTTGACCTTCGAGCCTCGGTCGGGTGGGTTCTCCAATGCGAGCTGGACACACCGAACCGTGTCAGTGATGTGAATGAAGGCTCGTGTCTGGCCACCCGTGCCGTGCACCGTTATCGGATAGCCAACCGCGGCTTGCATCAGAAAACGATTGAGCACGGTGCCGTAGTCGCCGTCGTAGTCGAATCGATTGACCAGCGCATCGTCGAGCAGTGTCTCCGGGGTGTTGGTTCCCCAGACGATCCCCTGGTGCAGGTCGGTGATCCGAAGCCGGTCGTTCTTCGCGTAGTAGGCGAAGAACAGCTGATCCTGCGTCTTCGTCATGTGGTAGATGCTCCCGGGGTTGGCCGGGTAGAGGATGTCTTGGCGGACACGCTCACCGTCGTCGGTCACGACTTCGATCGGGAGGTACCCCTCCGGGATCTTCATCCCGGCCGTGCCGTAGCCGTACACACCCATCGTGCCGAGATGAGCGAGGTGGATGTCGAGCCCGCTCTCGACGATGGCGCACAGCACGTTGTGCGTTGCCGTCAGGTTGTTCTCGACCGTGTATCGCTTGTGCATCGGGCTCTTCATGGAGTACGGAGCCGCACGCTGCTCTGCGAAGTGAACGATGCTGTCGGGCTCCGTCTCCGTGATGAGTGTCAGGAGCCGGTGGTAGTTCTTCGCAATGTCGAGACGCTCGAAGCCGATCGTCCGGCCTGTCGCCCGCTTCCATGCCTCGAGCCGCTTCGACATCGTCGCGATCGGCGTCAGCGAGTTGGTCTCCAACTCGTTGTCGATGTTCCGCCGACTGAGATTGTCCACGATCGTGACATCGTGTCCCAGGTTGCTGAGGTGCAGCGCCGTCGGCCATCCGCAGAAGCCGTCGCCACCGAGTACGAGAATCTTCATTCCGCCAGAGTCTCCTTGTTCGCCCTGTTGTAGACGCTAGGACGGCGAGCCAGCGCGAGCGGGAGCGGAATCACCTAGGCGTGGTCGTCACCGGTAGCCGCCGGGGTTGTCCGATTGCCAGCGCCAGGCGTCGGTCACGATCTGCTCGAGCGATCGGTAGGAGAACCGACCGAGCGCTCGGTCGAGTTTGCTCGTGTCGCCGAAGAGGGCTGCGACGTCCCCGGGTCGGCGACCGTGGAGCGTCCAGGGCACGGGGCGTCCCGTGACCGCCTCGACCGCATCGATCATCTGCTTCACCGACACGCCTTCTCCTCGCCCGAGGTTGAAGACCTCGTGTCCGGGCTGGAGTTGCTCGATCAGCATGGCATGGATGTCGGCGACGTCCGAGACGTGCACGTAGTCACGCACCCCGAAGCCATCGGGTGTCTCGAAGTCGTCGCCGTATACGGACAGCTCCGGCACGTTCCCGATCGCCACGTGCATGAGGACGGGGAGAAGGTTCGAGAGCAGTCCGGTGGGATCCTCTCCGATCCTGCCACTCGGATGGGCGCCGGCGGGGTTGAAGTACCGGAGCGATGTGGCCCGAAGCCACGAGTGCCGAGCGCATGTGTCTTCGACCATGCGCTCCCCGAAGGACTTCGTGGCCGAGTACGGGTTCGTCGGGCGGTGCTCGGCTTTCTCGGTGATCGGAAGCTGGTCCGCTTCGCCGTACACCGAGCCGGAGGAAGAGAAGACGAGGCGCTCGATGCGGTGCTCGACACATGCGTCGAGCACATTGGCGAGCGCAGCGACGTTGTTGCGGTAGTAGTCGATCGGCTTGTCAACCGACTCGGGTACGTGTTTCCGGGCGGCGAAGTGCACGACTGCTGCGACGCCGATCTCGCGAAAGGCCGAGGCGGTGGCCGCTCGGTCACTCAGATCCACGACGTGGAGCGCAGGCCGGTCACCGGTCAGTTCCGCGACCCGGTCGACGGACGTTCTGGAGGAGTTCGACAGGTTGTCGAGCACCACCGGTTCGTGCCCCCGTTCGGCGAGCGCGACAAGTGTGTGCGATCCGATGAAGCCGGCACCACCCGTGACGGCCACGCGCATCAGTAGGCGCCGTGCTGGCCAGGGCGGAGCATCTGCACCGCGGTCTTGAGGCAGATCTTGACGTCCTCGGCGAGGGTTCGGGTCGTCGCGTACTCGACGTCGAGAATGATCCGCTCGGCGAAGCCGAGGTTGCTCCGGCCGCTCGTCTGCCACTTTCCGGTCAAGCCCGGCTTCACCCGAAGCACCGTTGGGAGCGCCGGGCCGTAGCGTTCAGCCTCGTTCAAGAGCTTGGGTCGGGGACCGACGAGGCTCATCTCGCCGCGAACGACGTTGAGGAGCTGTGGAAGCTCGTCAAGGCTCGACTTCCGCAGAATGTTCCCAACCGATGTGATCCTCGGATCGACCTTCAGCTTGAAGTTCTCGGCATATTCGCGCTGGGCATCAGGGTTCTCAGCGAAGTGTGCTGTGAGGATCTCATCGCCATTCGTTCGCATCGACCGGAACTTGAGCGCATCGAACGTTGTCCCTCGATGGCCGTGGCGAGGGGACCCGTAGATGACGGGCCCTCGGGATGTGATCCGCACGAGCACCGCACAAGCCAGCGCCACCGGCGCCGCGACGATGCCGATCATCAGAGCGCCGATGATGTCGAAGCAACGCACGGCGACCCGACTGGGTCGCGATGGCAGGGACTCGTCGAGCCCCAACAGCCGCTCTTCGTAGATGACTCGCGGCTCGGATCCGGTGAGGTCGATGACCACCCCGTCCGGCAGCTCTTTGATGAGTGCCGGATCTGCATCTCCGCCGAGAGCGTTCGCCAATGCGCTGTACAACGCGCCGCTCCTTGTCCCTTTGCCCGCGGGCCCTAGTCTGCTTTGACCTCTGCGAGGATTCAACGTGCGCTCGGGTGTTCACATGGGCGAAACCCCTTCCCGTCGCCTCGGGAGCACCCGGCGGTCTCCAGATGGAGCAGGCCGTTGGGTGAGGTCGCCCGAATCAGCGGGACGAGCATCGAGCTAGCCTGACCTGGTGGATCGTGGGCGACGCTTCATCTGTCTCGCCGCCGGGCGGGGAAGCCGCTTCGGCGGCCTCGGGTGCTACCTCCAGAAGTGCATGTATCCGATCGATCTGACGCCGTTCCTCGAGCTGTCCGTAGCTGCGGTCGCAGATTACGCCGTCGATGGCGACGAACTCGTCCTCGTCGAGAACGTGCACGGCGAGCAGATCCGGGCGTACTTCGGTGACAGGTACGGGGGTCTGAAGATCCGCTACGTTCAGCAGGCGCAACCGAACGGTACGGCAGACGCACTGCGTGCGGCCCTCGCGGGCGATCCGCGCGACACAGTCGTGTGGCTGGCGGACGCACTGGTCCGGTCGAGCGACCTCGATGTGCTGTCGTCGTCGTCCGGGTCCGTCGTTCTGGCAGGCGCTCCGCCGGGACACGACAGCAATCCGAACATCCGCCTCGAGCTCGACGGCGACGCCGTTCTTCGTTGTTGGGGCGGTTCAGGGGATCTCGCCGACCGTGGGCTTTGGCACCTCCGCTCGGAGGCCGTTCCCGGGTTCTTGGCCACCAGACCCCCCGACGAGGGGGAGGATCGCATGCTGATCGCGGTGCAGGCGATGATCGACGGCGGTCATGACGTTCGCTGTGTCCGAACCGGCGAGTGGATCCATCTCGGCGGTGTCGACCCCACCCCTGAGGAGCATGTTCGATCCGTGGTGGATCGGGTTCGTCCTCTCGTCCGAGACCTGGAGGTCCGGTGTCACTGATCGTCGCCAAAGCCCCGATGCGGGTGCCCTTCGCCGGTGGGCTCACCGACTTGCCGGAGTCCATCGAGATGTTCCCCGGCGCCACGGTGTCGTGCACCATCGACCAATATCTGTACTGCTCGGTCAAGGAGAATCGTGGCGGGTATTTCCGGCTGCGATACCAGGACACCTTCGAGAAGGTCAGTGAGATCGGCCACATCAAGAACGACGTGGTCCGTGAGGCTCTCCGCCTTGTCGGAGTCGTCGATGGTGGTGTCGACGTCTATATCGCAGCGGACCTGCCGCCCGAGAGCGGTCTCGGAAGTTCGGGGGCCTTGGCGGTTGCGCTGATCTCTGCCCTCCGCCGATTCCAGGGCCTCGACACGAGTGCCCGCCAGGCACTCGAGCTCGCCAACACGCTGGAGGTGCGGATCCTCGAGGGTTCGGGCTTTCACGATCCTTCGATCTGCGCCCTCGGGGGCCTTCGACGCCTCGATTACTCCAGCGACGGGATCCACGACCGAGTCGTGCTCCGGGCCGAGGATCCGCTCTTCTCCGAGTTCGACTCCTCGTTGCTGTTCTTCTACGGCGGCCGACACTCCCGCTCTAAGCCGTCACTCGACCTTCTGAGAGCAAACATCTCCGCAGGGGCCGACCAGCTGCAAGCGATGGTGGAGCTCGTCGCCGACTTCGAGGTGGCCGTGCAGGGAGCAGACGTCGGTGGGATGGCCCGCGTCATCCGCGACCATCAGGCTCTCAAGAGGGCCCTGCCCGGGGCCTTCGACGACGACTACGTCGATCACGTGGTGTCGCTCGCCGACTCCGTCGGAGCCGCAGCCCAGCTTCCCGGGGGAAAGATCGGGGCGTTCATCCTCGTATGTTGTCCCGACGGCAACGTGGACGAGGTGCGAAAGACGTTTGCCGAGTTCACCGAAGCCGAGATCTCGTTGGTCTCGGCAGGGCCAGTTGTCATCGAAGTGTGAGGAGCGCTCCGTGATGATCGTCGACCAATATGCACGCCGGCTCGCTCGCCGGTTCTCGCCGCATGCAGACGCCGATTTGGATGCGGTTCCCGGTTCGGGACTGAGTCTGCTCGCTCGTATGGCGACCGTTGCCGTGAAGCCGCGAGCTGCGGAACTTCAGGCCGAGCTCAGCAGCGGGATCGAGCTGCGCGGGCCGAATCGCGCCGGGTACGGTGGGAGGGGTCCATTCGTGTACCGCGATGCGGTCGAGCCGGAGGTCGTGCTCCTCGCCGACCTCGTCAGCCCGGGCGATCTGGTGATCGACGTCGGATCCTGCGTTGGGCTCTACTCGCTGAGCCTTGCGAAGCTCGTCGGGCCGACTGGCCTTGTCATCGCCGTGGACCCCAACCCGGAATCGATGGGCCGGCTCATCGCCAATGCGCAACGGAACGGCCTGTCCAATATCTTGCCCGTGGTCGCTGGCGCCAGCGCAACGAGCGGGCATGCCTCACTTGACGATGGTGGAAGCGACCGGCCGGACAGCTGGGGCCTTGGAGCGGGGGAGAAGCTCGGTCTCTCGACGGTCTTCACCTATTCGCTCGACGACCTTGTCGCGCGCTACGGCCAGGGACGTCCTCTTTCGTTCGCGAAGATCGACGCGGAAGGCCATGAGGCAGCCGTGCTCCGGGGGTTCGCCGGCGCGATCGCAGACTTCTCGCCGGCGCTACTGATCGAGGAGATCAAGACCGGCGAGCTTCAACTCCCGGGGTTTGATCGGTTCCGATTCGGCGAGAGCCGAAATCGCCTCTTTCTCAGGGAGGGCGATTCGCGAGGTGCCAAGCTCCTCGCCGAGGCCGCCGTGAGCAGGCGCTGAGCCCCGAGGCGGCCCATGACAGCGCTCGCGCTCCTCACACTGGCCCTATCTCTGGCCATCGGCAACGACGCATGGCGGAGAGCCGGACGCGTGACTCTGCTGACCGTTGTAAGCGTCGGACTCGCAGTATTCAGCGCATTTGCGTCATGGCTTTCGGCCTATCCCTACGAGAACGGACAGTTCCGTGCCGAAGACCAGGGCTGGGTCATCAGGCAGTTTCTTGTTGGGGCTGCTCTCACGCTCTGCTTTCAGTTCGTTCAAGCCGGACACCTAAGGCCTTCCTTGGCTCGAGGGCAGGCGAGTCTCCCCATCCCCAAGAACACGGCCAAGATCGTCCTCGTCGTGGCCGCCGCTACTGCGTTCCTTATCCTGGCGACGTCGCTGACTGTTGCGATTGTGACGGGTGTCGGACGATCGGACTTTCGAGAGGGCTCGCCTGCGCTCGTTCTGATTCTCGGCTATGCGATGCCGCTCGGCTTCCTGGTCTTCGCCTTCGCCTACGGGAAACTGACCCATCCGTGGGCTGTCTTCGCCTTCGCAATGTCGATGGCGTCGGTGTTCGTTGGATTCCGTGGACTCGCCCTCACCGGTCTGCTTGCGGTTGTCGTAGCCGCATCTCATCTTCGTTCTCGGCCGGATTCGAAGACTCTGAAATTGGTTGGCCTTGCGATGCTGGCGGTTGTGATCGGGCTGACAGCGCTTCGACCGCAGGCCGATCAGGGCGTCTACGGAGCACTTGCCAACCGAGTCGTGTACACGCCGAGCTACCAGATCGAGATCGCCGCTGAGCTAGCGGACGAACAGAGTTATTCGGGTGAGTGGTTCGTCCGTGACGTGCGCTCTCGCATCGGGGGGGCTGAGGCGACGCTTCAGCAGGCGGTCTGGCGGCGGGACTTTCCAGATTCCACGACAGTCGGCGGATCGTACCCCCCGATCGGTGACTTTGTCGGCAATTTCGGTGCCGAGTGGTGGGTCTGGTTCGCCGTGGCACTGGTGCCGCTGTGGATGTGGGACAGCCTGTGGATTCACCAGATGAGAAGTGCAGGTCTTCTGCTTCACAGTTGCCTGCTAGTTCTCCTCGTAAGGGCGACGGCGTTCGGTCTGTCGGCCCTCGTCACCCCGGCGGCTTTGCTGCTCGCTCTTGCCGTCGCGCTTCGACGTGCCCGTTCGCGGCGGAGCTTCAGTGCTGCTCAAGGCCCAGACTTTGCTCGACGCGCCCAAGCCTGACAGTTGTTCGAGCTATGCGCCGTCCTGCGCTTCTAAGGTACCAGTTGCCCCCGTTCGGGTCTTCCGGGACTCAGTGCGGGTTCGAAGCCCAGTAGCTACCCAACCGAGTGTGCTCGCAGCGGCAGCTGCGGTAATAGCGACGCCGATGATCTCGGCGGAAGTCGCCCAGATCACAAGCAAGACGAACCACCACAACGAGGCCTCGAGCGCTCGAGCAGCGACGAGTTCACGAATCCGGCCACCCGAGATCAGGTATGCCTGCACAACGACGTCAACACTTGTGAGGGCAACCGCAAGTGCCACAGCGATGAGATAGGATGCCGCAGTCGAATTTCCCTGGACGGCGTCGAGCAGTCGCTCTGGTGCAAGTGCGACAGCGGCCAGTAAGACCGACCCTCCAAGTACCGGCGGGCCAAGACGGCGCCTACCCCAGGGACTCACATCAGCCGGCGCCGCTATGAGATGTCGACGCCAGCCGCCAAGCAACGTGTTTGCTGGACCTACGAGCGTGAAAGCGAAGCGCACGGAGCCTGCAACGGCTGGCCCCACAACCGCAGCGAGCAGGAGAAGGAAGACCTGGAATCTGCCGACGAGGAAGAGCGCCTCCGCCCCGAGGCCGGTTGCCTCTCGGCGGATTGACCGCGCCCCGCCTCCGCCCGGCACGAACGGGAAGGCCCCAAGCCCTACGAAGAAGGCAAGTGCGCTACCCGTAAGCCATGCCGCTGTAGCCAACCGGGCGCCGTCGCCTACCCCAGCAATGGCAGCACCACCAACAGCGACCGTTGTGATCGCCCAGACGCCGGAAACCGCAACAGCACGGGCGGCATGCCCCCGCCGTATTGCATCTGCGCGGAAGATCTCAGTCATAGCCCCGATGGGGCAGACCGCGCACAGCCATAGAGCATCGTGTAAGTCGGCAAGGCGGAGTACGGCGAAGGAAAGGACCCACAGCGCCAGCCCAATGGCGACTCCGCTAGCCGCCGCTGAGCGGAGCAGGGATGTAGCCAGAGGACCGGAGTCTGGTCCGCGCCCGGCTCGAAGCACGGGCGTTGCGAAGCTGGCTCGGAGTAACAGCAGGCTGCCAGCGACAAGTGCGTGGGTCAGGGCGAATCGACCAAACCGGTCGGGTTCGAGCGCTCGCGATGCGGCTACCAGTGCTGCGGTGTTGGCCACGCTGGTGAAGACGTTGTCGAGCGGCACCAGCGCCGCCGGCCGCAAGAAGCGGGAGCGTCTCGGGCCGTCCTTCGTTGCCTCGAGTCGGCCCCGCATCAGCGGGAGTGGCGCATCGGCTCGTACTTCCCCTCTCGGTTTCCCGAGAGGTACTGGTACACACCGAGAGCGAAGCCGGCCTGTGCGGTGAGGTATGAGACCGCAAGTCCTTGCAGCTTCGGGACGCCACCGACGAGCCCCGCGCCGACCGTCACAGCGCCGAGGAAGCGAGCCGTCCCGAGCAGCCCCTGCGCCGTTGCACCGCCGGATAGGAGCACCACCACCGTCCACATGGGCGACGCGAACCGGGTCATCTTGTGCGAATACAGCGCCCACGTGAAGTAGGGGTCGTCGACGATCTCCTGTCGTCCCCAACGGTGTTGGTACGTGAGCAGCGTCTTCTTCGCCATGCGGGCCCGCTGCCTGATGTCCTGACCACTCGAGACGTTGGCACGGTCGACCGCCCTCGCAGTTCGAACGTGCACCGATCGATGGCCGCTGAGCCGGGCCAACACACAGACGACCTGATCGACGTCTTCGAATTTCTCGATCGGGCGCCACACGGCAGGGCGGTAGGCGACACACGGGGCGTCGCAGCGATTGAGCACCCCGGCCAGGCTCTCCGCCTCGCGCAGGCGATCCTCCATCTCGCGATAGTCCCCGTAGGCTTTGCCGATCGCCGACGTGGCCTCGTAGGTAACGAGGCCAGCGGCGACGCCGACCGTGGGGTCGGCAAAGCTCGCAACGAGCTCGGGGATCGTGCGGCGATCGAAACTGGTTTCCGCATCGGTCGAGATGAGAATTGCTTCAGGAAATCGCTCAGCTGCGAGATTCTGGGTGCGCCACTTCCCGCTCGACGTGGGGTAGTCGACGATCTCAAGACTGAGCTCGGGGTGCTGGGAGTGGAATCGCTCGATCTCTCCGAGCGTGTCGTCGGCGCACCCGTCCAAGACGCACAGAACGTGGAGCCGGTCGACCGGGTAGTCGGTATCGAGCAGATTGGCGAGGCGCGGTCGAATAGTCTCCTCCTCGTCCTTGAGGCCGAGGTAGACGACGACGAGGTCGTTGGAGGACTCAAGGCGTCGGGGAACCGGGGCTGGCGCTCGCCGGGCAACGAGCGTCATCACCCTGGCGTAGCCGCCGTACACGTACCAGAGGTTGGCCAGGCTGACGCCAAGCAGAACAGCTGTCTTTGAACGAAGCACCGGAGTCACCTCACTCCCTCGCGCAGCACGACGGGTGTGGTGGTCTTGCTAGCGGCGGCGACGCCGCACGAAGATGCCTGGGGGAAGTCTCGATCGGAGGCCCGCAGCGCGAGGCGATGTCCATTTCTTCTGAAATCGATCATTCGACCCTCCTCAGTGACTGTCGCAGTTCCGTGTCCGCCGCATCGATCGGATCGGCCCGACTGCATAGTCTCGGCCACCTAATCGTTGCTTGCGTTGTCGCCGGTCCACGATCGGTTGAACCGGGTGGCGCGCACGGAGTCTGTGTCCGATCGGTACTCGTAGCGCCCGGAGTAGCCGTACGGAGACGAGCCGTCGACGCCGATGAGCACTGCGCCGAAGATGCGTGCGCCAACCTTGTTGAGCGCATCGACCGACGCCTCAAGCTGGTTCTGCGTGGTGCTTCCAGCAAGCACGGTCAAAACTACCCCGTCGGCGTACCCGCTCAAGGTGAGCGAATCGGAGACAGCCAAGGTCGGCGGTCCGTCCATGATGACGAGATCCGAATCTTGTTTCAGATCGTCGATCAGCTGGACGAAGAGAGGGGACGCCACGAAGTCGCCCGGGTTCGGCGGAAGCTCTCCGGTCGAGACGATGCCGAGCGCAGAACCCTCGTGCTCGACTTTGGCGACAAGGTCCGCGATCGGTGTGCCGCTCATGAAGTGATCGGTCACGCCAGGCGAGAGCTTGAGCCCGTAGACGGAGTGCACTCGCGGGCGCCGGAAGTCGCAGTCGACGAGGACTGTGCGCTTCTGGCCGACGGTCATGGCCCAGGCCAGGTTGGTTGACGTGGTGGTCTTTCCCTCGCTCATGTTCGCAGACGTCACGAGGACTGTTCGCACTGAGCTTCCCATCATGGCGAACTGCAGAGCGGTCCGAACGCGGTGGTAGCCCTCGGCGACCGGGCTGAGCGGCTGCGTGAGCGTGGCGCGCGACAGCTCGGTGGTGTCGATTCCCTTCGCTACAGCGATCGCCCCCAGAACTGGGATCCCCACGGACTTCTCGATATCCGACGGGGACGTGATCGAATCGTCCAGGTTGTCTCGCAGCAACATGACACCTGCTGCGACGAGTGCGCCAAGAACGACGCCGATCAGCCCGTTCCGCACCGGTGAGCTGCCGAAAGGACCGACGGGTTCGGCAGCGACATCGATGAGCCGAGCACTCCCGAGACCGGCCAGCTCGCCTTGGATCCCGAGGTCGGCGACGCTCTCCGACACCGTACGGATCTGCGCGTCGATGACCGTGAGTTCAGGGCTCAGGTCCGATTCGATGCGATCGCGGGCGGACTCGAGTCGGGCGAGCTCCGCTTGTGCCTCTGCGAGATCTCGGAGCTGCAGTGCTGTCGGTTCGCCGGCGCTCGCGGCAATGGTCTGAGCGACGAGGACAGCGTCGGCGGCGGCCGCTGCTGCGTCCTCGGCGGCGTCGAGCGGCTCTCGTACCCCGGCTCGATCGCGTCGGAGGTCTTCCAGACGCTGCTGGAGCGACGACGCTGCCTGTTCGAGCGAGGCGAGTGCGTCACTCTGCTTCTGGGCGACATAGACCTCCGCCCACGCGTTCGCGGCACCTGCGGCCGCCGCGGGAGTCGCCTCTATCGCCGTGAACTCGAGGACGTCGGCGTCTCGTGCGGCCTCGATCGTCATGTTCGGTTCGAAGCCGACGGAGGCCTCGACCTGCGAAGCCACGACCTCCGACTGAGCGAGATTGATCTCGTTGATGAGCTCGCGGTTCTCGATGCCGAGATTCCTGCCCCCACCGTTGATCGTGTCCTCCGCTGCGCTCGTCGCAACGAGCACGCGAGCAGTTGCCGAGAACCGATCGGGCTGCGAGCTCGACCAGAGGATCACCAAGAGAGGGATGGCGATCGCCGGAACGATGCCCCAACGCCAACGTCGGCGCATCACCCGGAGATAGTCATGCAGGGTCAGTTCATCGAGATCGGTTTCCACCACATCCAAGTCCTCGCGTGCGGCCGAGCGGCCATGCTATGCCGCCTCGGGGCACAGGAGGGAGGGTCGACTCACTCCCCCTACAACCGGGGGGGTGTCGATACCAGTCAGGTGCTCGAATCGTCGGCCATGGGCGGGCTCGCCGGTGTGGCTCTGGCCCGGGCGACGGCCCGTTCGCGCAGGTCGATGACGCTGTCAGCATCGTCTGATTCCGTGGCTTCGGACGATCGAATCGCCTCTTGCGAGTTTCGTCCGAGCAGGGCCGTGACAGGCGCGAGCAGCAATGAGACCGCGGTCTGCTCGGCGGTTGCGAGGAGGATCCGGAGATCGAGCCCGAGGCTCCAGTTCTCCACGTAGTGCAGATCCAGGCGCTTGTAGGCACCGAACTCGGCGTTCGAGCGGGCCTCCACCTGCCAGAGACCGGTGATGCCCGGGCGCACGTCGAAGCGCTCGCGCATCTCGCCGTCGAACGCCGCCTCCTCCTCGACCAGGGCCGGACGAGGACCCACCAGGCTCATGTCGCCCTTGAGCACGTTCAGGAGCTGCGGCAGCTCGTCCAATGACGTGCCCCGGATTACCCTGCCGACGCGTGTGATCCGCGGGTCGTCTGTCATCTTGAAAAGCGGCCCGCTCCGCTCGTTCTGCTCCGCCAGCATCGCCTTGAGCTCCTCGGCGTTCGTCACCATCGAGCGAAACTTGATCATCCCGAAGAACTCGGCGTCCTTCCCGGCCCGTTGCTGCCGGAAGAACACCGGGCCACGGTCCTCCAGCTTGATGGCCGCAGCGACGGCGAGCATCACCGGAGCGAAGAGGAGGAGGGCCACGACAGCGCCCACCACATCGATGGCCCGTTTGATCGCCAGCTCCCAGCGTGAAAGCGGCCGACGGTGCCCCATCACGACGAGCGGCTCGTGGGAGAGCGAGCGGACCTCGAACCGGCCCGTCCAAAGCCTGGTCACGCCGGTCGACAGCTGCACGTCATAGCCGGCGTCGAGAAGCTCCGACGAGATGCTCCGGAAGGCCTCGGCCCGGAACCCCGTGGAGCACACGATGGCGCCCGACACGCTGTGACGGTGCATCAGCACGACGAGATCCTCGACATCACCCAGCCAGCGATCGCCGAGACCGGAGGCCTCGGCGACGTCGACGTTGCCGATGACGCCAACACAGGCGAAACCCGCCTCGGGATGCGTGGTGATGAGATCGACGATCTCCTTCGCCTCGACACCGCCGCCAACCACGACAACCCGCTCGGGCTGATCCCGCTGGGTCAGCTCGGACACGATCGTCCGAAAGAAGCCCCGAGCGAGGGTCAGCACCACGATCGTGGCGGGAACGGCGACCAGGATCTCCCACGCCCCCACCTGCCAATCGAGGAACTGGGCGACCACCACGGTCGTCGCCGCGCCGATCGCCACTGACGTCACGAGTCGGCTGATCTCCTCGGTCCGTGGCAACGTCGGCCGGCCGGAGTAGATCCCACGCCGATGGAACAGCGCCAGGATGACGACTGCGGCCACGACTCCAAGCGCCCCGCCTCGTCCGGAGGATCGAACGTCCGTCACCGTGATGTTCGTGCCGACGAAGACGCCGATCCAGACCATCAACAGGAGGGCAGCGTCAACCGTCTGCATGAACCAGACGAATCGTCGCTTTCTCACGAGCTTGCCCACAGGAACTCCCGCCGATCTCATGTGCGCCGCCACGCACCCAGTAGTGCTACCACAGTGGCTCGGTCTTCCCAGCGGTTGGAACCGGAATGTCATCCAGCGGTGCTGGGTCGAGTTACCCAGGGTGTGTCGGCCCGCTCCGGCTACTCGCCGGAAGCGATCCAGCGAGCTCGCCGAAGCGCTGTCCGAATGGTGCGATTGGCCAGGAACGCCTGCCACAGAAGGAGCGAGACGGTCGTGGCGGAGACGAGCGTCCCCCAACCATCCTGCGAAGCGAGGAGCGCTGTCGCCGAGGCGAACACGATGAGCCGAACAGCGGTCAGGTCGTCGTCCGGCCAGCCCTCTCGCCGAGAGCGGTAGGCGTGGTAGTGGAAGGAGCGGACCATCACGATCGTGGCGATCGCGAGATCCGCCACGGCGGTCGTCGGAACCAGCACGGCGAACGAACCGGTTCTGAGCAGCTGGAGCACGGGGAACACGAGAACCCGCGTCGTCTTGTCGATGCGATTGTAAACGAAGAAGACACTCGCCGTGACGGCCAGCACCGCACCCCAGGCGGCTGCGTCGCCGAGGGTCGGTTGGTCCGGCCAGCGGAGGAGAACGAGGCCGATCGTGCTCGACACCGCCGCGACGGCAACGGGCTTCGCCCAGTGCACGGTCATCGCTTGCTCGTGGTACGCCTCGGTGAGTTGAGGCGTCCGCTCGAATCGGTCGGCAGCGCGATCGTTGTCGACGTAGCCGTACTCGTAGATGGCCCAGAACGCGATGGCGAGGAACACCAGACCGAACGCATGCGGGATCGGGTTCGTGGCGAGCCAGACGCTCCCGAGGATCCAGAGCGCCAGATCCTCCTTCGCCACCTTCCAGACGTACCGGGCGCCGGGTCGCTTCACGACGGACAGGTACCGGAACGGGAAGTAGGTGTTGCGGAAAGCACTCGTCCGTGGCCGGTCAGGCACGACGGCGCGAATGGCGCCGCCGTCGTCGGCGTACGTTTCCGATGTGACGATCATTTGATCGTTCGACCGGGCGGCTGCCAATGCTCCTGATGAGCCCGGGTTGAGATCGAGAACCCGTTCCAACGCAGCGAGCAGGGGAGCGGGCGCATCACTCCGAAGGGCGAGACGATCCCCATGGGACCTGACCGCCTCGACCGTGGAGCCAGCACCGACCTCGTGGCGAAGCGACCGTTCCCAGCGCTTGACGGACCTAGGTAGGAACCGAGCGAACAGCCGAGCTGCGCGACGTTCATGCTTCGGGCCCGACTCGTCTCGGTGCAGGATGGCCATGATTGCGACGACCCCGAGCGCAAGCAGTCTCGGACGGAGACTCTCCAGGTAGGAGGCCGTCAGGCGTCCGGGCACGAGGACACCGTCGACGTCCACCGCGACCGGGCCTCGATGGCACCGGATCCGCTCGGTGGCATCGCCACGATCCGAGATCGTCATCGAGCGGACGCCTCTGTCCCGATAGCCCTGAACACTCGGCGAGCGTAGATGTCGAACGGTCGCGTCACGGCTCGCGCCGGGGATCCGCACCGGCCAGGATCTCGACCTCGATCGAACCGGCGAAGGGCCGGTCGTGCGTGAGTTCGTCACCGAGGAGGAACGGGTAGTCGACATCCCAGCCGGCGAGTGTCGCGTCCTCGAAGTCGAACACCGCTCGCTCGACGTCGTTCACGGTGACCACCACCAGGGCCCCGCCCTCGGCGATCTCGAGTGACACGAGCGTCGGCTCGGAGGACGTGAAGACCCCGGGAACGAGCAGCCACTCGCGAGACGGGTTCTCCCGGACCCTGACGCGCACCGACAGCGCATCGGCCTCCTGGCCCAGATGGAAGTTCACCTGGTCCGGGCCGGTCCCGTTCGACGACGTCAGGAGACGTGCGGGTCCGGCCTGCTCGAGATCGTCCGACGTCACGACGGCGTTGACGGTGAGGCCGTCGTGGCGGAGCGCGGCACACCGAAGCCCGACGGAATCGTTCGCGACGCTGCTGGCGGAGTTCGAGTCGGCGGCGAGAACTACCGCACCTCGGCCGACCGCATGGTCACGACAGTCCCAGCGCAGTTGCGCCCACTCGGTGCCGAGCGCCAGCAGACCACCGACCACCAGGCTCGCAGCCAGGCAGAGGATCGAGACGAAACGCCGAGACGTGGGTCTGAGCGTCCCCCCGCTGCGTAGAGCCAAGAGCACGAGTCCGGCCCCGGCGATGCCGGCGAGATTGGCGAGGAAGTCCCCGATCTCGGCTCGCCGTTGTGCGGTGACGAGCGGCTGGATCAACTCACTGACGGCTGCAACGCCGCAGAGAGCGAGGATCGTGATCAGCGCGCCTCGTGCCGACTTCGCCACGAGTGAGAACGCGGCGAGGCTGAACCAGAAGAAGAGAAGACCGTGGCCCAACCACGGGGCGGGCTCGATGAGCGACGCGGGCAGATCGTTCCGCAGGAGCGCCAGCATTGCGAGCGCTGCCCAAACGGCCAGCGCGGCGACGCCGAGCCGACCACCACGCCGCTCGTGGTGCTCAGTGTCGGGTTCAGCGATGCGCTCCTCCACATGCATCGGGGCCGCGTTCACGACTCGTCCGGCGCTCGATCGGTCGGTCGCAATGGCTTCGGCTCGCGCAGGCGCGCCACCAGCCGGTCCGCGATGCGTTCTCCAGCTCGGCCATCCCAGAGCTCAGGGCAGCGAGGAGCCGGGGGTTGCGACAGGACTCGGGTGGCGCTCTGGACGATCGTCTCGGGGTCGGTGCCGACGAGATGGTTGGTGCCCTGCTCGATCGTGATCGGGCGCTCGGTGTTCTCACGAAGCGTCAGGCACGGAACGCCGAGTGCCGTCGTCTCCTCCTGGATCCCACCCGAGTCGGTGAGCATCAGCCTGGCGCCGGCCTGCAGGGCGAGGAAGTCGAGATAGCCGAGCGGCTCGATGAGACGAACGCTCTCCCGCAGCTGATCCGGCAGCTGCGCTCGCGTTCGGGGATGGACTGGGAACACCAGAGGGAGTTCGGCCGACACGACCTCCAGCGCTCCGAGAAGCGAGTTCAGCTGGTCGGGATCGTCGACATTCGACGGTCGGTGCAGCGTGATCACTCCGTAGCTCCCGGAGGACAGCCCGAGGTCGTCGAGGAGCGGGCGATCCACGGCCCGATCCCGGTTCGCCAGCAAGGTGTCGATCATCACGTTGCCAGCGAGGGAGATCTGGTCGTCCCGGTAGCCCTCCTCCCGGAGGTTCACGACGGCGTCGGCGCTCGGAGCGAAGAGCAGGTCCGAGAGCCGATCCGTCACGACTCGATTGACCTCCTCCGGCATGTTCCAGTCGCGAGATCGCAGTCCGGCTTCGACGTGCGCGACGACCGCGCCGCCTTTCGCCGCCACGAGTGCGCATGCCACCGTCGAGTTCACGTCACCGACGACCACGACAGCATCCGGCTGGTCGACATCCGCATACCGCTCGAACTCGAGCATCACCCGACTCGTCGCCTCGGCGTGGCTACCGCCACCCGCTCCGAGGTGGACATCCGGTTGCCGCAGCCCCAGGTCGTCGAAGAAGACGTCGGACATCGCTGCGTCGTAGTGCTGGCCCGTGTGAACCAGTCGTGTCTCGATGCCGAGCGCATCCAGCGCATCGACGACCGGCTTGACCTTCATGAAGTTCGGTCGGGCGCCAGCCACGACCGCAACGCGGGTCACAGTGTTTCCACGTTTTCCCCGGCCAGGTGGTTCCGGGTGTCGAGGATCGCCGGAGCCGCCCGGAGCACGAGGTCGTAGTCGACGTCCTGATGGTCGGTGACCAGGACGACCAGATCGGCACGCTCGAGCGACTCCTCCGTGAGGTCTACCCGCTCGATCACGGAATCGAGCTCGTAGGCATCGACCCAGGCATCGTGAGCCGACACCTCGGCTCCGAGATCGAGCAAGGCCCGGATGAGGCCGGTCGCCGGCGTCTCCCGGGCGTCGTTCGAGTTCGCCTTGTAGGCCAGGCCGAGAATCAGGATCCGCGATCCGTTCACCGGTTTGCGGAGATCGTTCAAGCGCGCCTGCACCCGGCGGGCCACATAGGCCGGCATGTTGTCGTTGATGTCATTCGCGATCTTCACGAAACGCGAGACCGTGCCCAACCTCCGCTCGAACTGCCACGACAGGTAGGTCGGATCGATCGGAAGGCAGTGGCCTCCGACGCCCGGCCCGGGCCGGAACGGCATGAACCCGAACGGCTTCGACGACGCCGTTCGAATCACCTCCCAGATGTCGATGCCCAGCGAGTCGGCATGGATTGCCAGCTCGTTGACCAAGGCGATGTTCACATGCCGGAACGTGTTCTCGAGCAACTTGGCCATCTCGGCTTCGCGCGTCCCGGACGCGACCACGACCTCGTCGACGAGCTCCGCGTAGAACGCCTCGATGGTCTTCGTCGACGGGTCGTCGACGCCGGCGACGATCTTCGGCGTCCGTTCGAACGTCCACGTGGTGTTTCCGGGGTCGATGCGCTCAGGCGAGAAGCCGAGATGGAAGTCGTCGCCTGCTCGGAGGCCCGAGATGTCTTCGAGGATCGGTGCCAGAAGCTCCTCGGTCGTGCCCGGGTACGTGGTCGACTCGAGCACGACGGTTGCCCCGGGACGAAGCGCCTCCCCGACCGTCCGAGCCGCTCCCTCGATGAAGCTCGTATCGGGTGCACCGTCGCGCAGCGGTGTCGGAACCGTGATGACGGCGATGTCGAAGCCCGCGACATCCGCCGCGGCGGATGTCGCCCGGAAGCGACCCGTCGCCGATGTCGCGGCGACCATCTCGTCGGTGATGTCGTCGATGTACGTCCGCCCTGAGGCGAGTGCCTCGATCTTGCGGTCGTCGACATCGAAGCCCGTGACATCGAATCCGGCCTCGGTCGCTCGGACCGCCACCGGCAGACCCACGTATCCCAGGCCGATCACTGCAACGTTCTTGCCCATGCTGCTGCCTCCCGACCGAACGGTAGGTGGCCGTTCGAACGATGACGACAGTCAACCTTGCTCAGCGGCAGCGCGCGCACGCCGTCGTCGTCCTTGGGGCGTCGACCGTTACCAGGACGAAGGTCCCCTCGGCCGCGGACCAGTCTCCTGCTTCGCTCTGGTCCGTTGCTGCACGCCCCGTTGCAATCACCATGGAGTTGCGACGAGTTCTGCCCATCGCTGGCGCCGTGTTGCTCATGGGAACGGCCTGTTCCGGGCTCGACGACCGCGAGCAAGGCGCTGCGTTGGCGTTCGTGGACGAGTCACCTGCGCCCGAACTCGCCGAGCCGGCCACGGCAAGCCGAGTCGGAGCCGCCGACGGCGAATCGCTCCCCGTCGATGCCGCTGACGATCGTCGCACCACCACGACCAGTCGCACCCCTCCGACCTCGACCGCGGCACCGGAGCCCGCTCCCTCTCCCTCCTCGACGGTGCCGGCGACGACGTCGAGCTCCGTTGTCACGACCACGGTCGCTCCGGCCACGACCGTGACGACGACGCCGCCGCAGGGCGCTCGTCCCTCCCCGGGGAGCTCGGGAACGTCGACGTCACTGCCAGCTGCTCCAGCGACGACCCAGCCACCGCCGCCTGCGTCGGTGTCGCAGATCGCCGCCAGCGTGCGGAACGAGATCGACGCGTCGAGCCCCCTGGGCAACCAGCGCTGGGGTCAGACCCAGGCGATCGGGTCGATCTGGCAGTCCGGCGAGGTCGGCGACAGCGGAGTCACCCGGAACGGTTCCATCCGGTTCGGCGCCGTCAGCGATCCGGCCGGGTCAGGGTCGAGCGTCCTCGAATACCGGGCCACGGCAACCGACCCGGCCACCGTCGGCGGCATTCGGACGGAGACCACACATCCCTTCCTGCCGAGAGGTGAGACGTTCTGGCAGGCGGTCCGGCTGCGCCACGGTGACTGGTCGGGCACGTCGGACAACCAGATCGTGTTCCAGTGGCACTCGGGGAACCACTCCGGGTCCGGGCCGAGCGGTCCGATCCTCGCGTTCTACGTCATCGGCGACACGATGAAGATCGTGACCCGACACGACGGCTCCTCGTCGCCGTCGAACGACACGTCGAACACGACCACCCACCTGCAGGAGTCCGACACCCCATCGGCAGGGGCGTGGGTCGACCTGGTGATCCAGGCGAACATCACGCCGTTCCACGACGACGGCGGCTTCCTGCGGATCTGGCGTGATGGCACGCTGATCGTCGACTACGTCGGCCCGATCGGCTACAACGAACCCGGCTACCAGGACTACGCCAAGCTCGGCCTCTACCACTGGACCTCATGGGGCAACGACTGGGACGTCTCGATCCCAGAGCGGTCGGTTCATGTTCATCACATGGCGATCGTGGACGATCCGGGCGAGGCCTATGAGTTCGCCGACGTCGCCGGGTACCTTCGCCACCGGACCGGGCGCTGAACCGGGCCCCGGAGGGAGTGGGATGTCCACGAAGTTGGAACGCATCGAGGTCGCGGGATGCCCGCTCGACATCGGTGGCGTCGAGGAGTTCATCAACTTCGCTGCGGAGCGGCGGGCACAGGGCACGGGGTGCACCGAGCTGTCGATGAACGCGCTCAAGGTCGTCGAGGCGACGAGGAGCCCCGAGATCCTCGAGGCGCTCCGCTCCGCCGACGTGGTCGGCTGCGACGGCGTGCCGCTGCGATGGGCGGTCAAGCTGGCCCTTGGCCGCTCCATTCCCCGACTGAACGGCACGGATCTCATGGACCGGCTTCTCGACGAGGGCTCGGCCAACGGCTGGCGGTTCGGGCTCCTCGGGAGCACTGACGACACACTCGACGCGATGGCCTCGACAATGCGTGACCGGCATCCGGGAGCCGAGGTGGTCGCCCGGGTGAATGGATTCGACGACATGGCCGATCCGGCCGCGGCACTCGGACGCCTCGCAGACGCGCGGCCGGACGTCGTGTTCGTCGCTTTGCCGTCGCCCACGAAGGAGCTCCTGATGGACGAGCTCGGTTCCTCCGTGCCCGGTGCGATCGCCGTGGCCGTCGGAGGGTCGTTCGACGTCTATGTCGGCGTCGTGTCCCGCGCCCCGGTCTGGATGCAGCGTGCAGGCCTGGAGTGGTTCCACCGATTCGCGAAGGACCCGATTCGACTCTGGCAGCGGTACACCGTCGTGAATGCGCACTTCCTGCGGGCCGTCGTGCCGTGGGTCGTGGAGCGCCGCCGCCTTCGATGAACGAACGTCGACTCCTGGTCTACGTGCCGGGGTGGGACGGCGGCGTCGGCCGCTCGATGGCTCAATTGTTCGACGGGTGGTCACCACCGGGCTACGACGTCGAGCTCATCGCCAACCGGGACAAGGTCCGACCGCGGGTCCAGGAGGTGTTTCGTTTCGCCCGGATCGTTCTGGACTCCGCTCGGACCCCCCGGCAGACGGCCCACCACCACCTGAACCTCTCTGTCGGCGGAAGCACTCTTCGGAAGGGGTTGCTCGCAACCGTGTTGTCCGCAACCGGTCGGCCGTATTCCCTCCACCTCCACTCCGGGCGTTATCCCGGTTGGTTCCGGAGCCAGCACCCGTTCATCCGGTCGTGGATCCGGCGGGTCTTTCGGCGGGCCACGTTCGTCGTCGTGCTCGGTGAGAGCTGGTACGACTTCACCCTGGAGCTCGGCGTCGACCCCGGCCGGATCCGGCTGATTCCGAACGGGTCGCCGGAACGAGTGTCAGCAGCGAACAAGAGCGATCGGCTCATCGCAGTGGTCGGCGACGTGAGCCTGGAGAAGGGCTCGGCGGTACTCGCGGAGGCGCTCCGCTCCCTGGGCGACCGACACCTCATCGTCGAGCTCGTCGGCCCCGTTCTGAACGATGGTGGCTTGGCGGCTGATCACCGGGTTCGGCTACGCGGACCGGTCCCGGGCGATGAGGTCGGGGATCTGCTCGACCGGGCGGGTGTCTACGTGTCGGCGAGCCGCAGCGAAGCGATGTCCATGGCCTTGCTCGAAGCGATGGCCGCGGGATGCGGAATCGTCGCGACGGACGTCGGCTCGCACCGAGAAGTGCTCGAAGGGGTGGGGCGCGTCGTCCCGCCGGATGCCCCGGAGGCGCTGGCGGCGGCGATCGCCGAGCTCCTCGCCGACCCGCCGCTCGCTCGCTCCCGCGGCGGCCGAGCCCGTGAACGACACGCCGAGCGCTACTCGATCGGAGCGCAGCGGACGGCGCTCATCAAGGCCCTTCCGCAACCGTGAGGTTCGCGAGGAGATGGTCGCGCACCACCTCGTGCTCCAACACGCCGTCGGGATCCTCGATGACGGCCATGTAGCCGATGTCCACATGGCGTTCCGGCACCGACTGGTCCCACGCGTTGTCGGCATTCAACCAGTGGTAGTAGCCGAGCTTCGCGTAGTTCCGTTCGGCGACGTTGTACCCGAGCGGACCGTCGTAGTCGATGACGAGCTCGTCCCCGAACCAGATCCGCACGAAGGGGTCGTTCTCGAGGAACGGACTCAACCTCGCCTGGATCACGACGTCCTCCCAGCGCTCGAGGAACGGTGACCGCTCCTCCTCGAGAAGCCGAACCGTCAGGTTGGTCGCGTCCGATGGCGAGGCGTCCGCATTGGTCCGCACCGTGACGGTGAGCTCCGCGCCATCGACGTAGAACGCGAGAACCGGTGCTCCGGGCGCATCGGCGACATCAGGGCCGTGCCACTGGAACACGATCTGGGAGTCGGTCGTGTCGCTCCAATCGTCGTGGGTCAGCCTGAGCGCCTGCCAGAACGTCCGCTCGTGCGGAAGGTCATAGTGTGCAGTCTCGGTTCGGATCCCGCCGACCGTCGTCGGATCGGAGGCGGCCGCCGCGAATCGGACCGCCCGGAAGCTCCCTCCCGGTCCGGCGTCGACGACCCCGAATCGGAGCTCGCCGTCGAGAGAGATGCCGGTTGTCGGGACATCTCCGTTCTGGAAGATCTCTCCGCCGGTCTGCGTCTGCCCCCAGCTCTGATCCCCGAGCGGCGTGGCGGATAGCGAGAATCGGATCATCTCGGGGTCGACCGGATCCTCGACGTCGGTCGGCCAGTCGACCGGGGGCAGCGTGGTGGTGGTCGCCTGGCTCGTGGTCGTGGCGGCTGTCGTCGAGGTCGTGAGCGTCGGCGAGGTGCTCGTCGTCTGCTCGAGTGGCACCGTCGTCGACGACGGTGCAGCATCGGTGCCGGCCGCCGAGCCGCATGCCCCGACGAACAGGGCAGCCCCGATGGCGATGAAAACCCGTCTCGACACGAGCGTCAGAGTAGGTCGCCGACCACCTGGCGGTATGTCGCCTCGGTCTGTTCAGCGATGTGCCCCCACGAAAGGCGGCCCGAGCTGGACACCTCGAACGCCGCCCTCCCGAGCCGATGGCGGAGGTCATGGTCCGTCGAGAGACGTCGTACCGCATCGGCGAGCGCCGGCGCATCGTCAGGTGGCACGATGAGGCCGGTCACGTCGTGCTCGACCAGTTCGGGTAGCCCCCCCACGTCGGTCGCGATGACCGGGCGCCCGAATCCGGCAGCCAGCGCGGCGACACCGCTCTGGGATGCTTCGAGATAGGGGAGGACCACGAATGCCGCCTCGGTGAAGAGCGATCGGACTCCGTCGGCGTCGACCCGCCCGTTCATCACACGGATCGAGGGAGGCAACGACGTTGCGTTCAGGAGGCTGTCGATCGACGGACCCGAACCCGCCACGATGAGTTCTGCCTCGTCGCCTTCGAACATCTCCATGGCCTGGACGAGAACGTCGAGGCCCTTGTACCCGTGTGCTCTGCCGAAGAACAAGGCCGGTCCGGGCTCGCTCAGTGTCGCTTCGGCCCCGTAGATCGAGCCGAGCTCGCCATGCGGGATGATCGTCGGGTCGGTGCCGACGAGCCGATTCGTCGCCGCCGCCACATGACTGGCGTGCACGATCACACGGTCGGCACCCGTGGCGAGGTGGCGAATGGCGGCGAATGCGAGCGGATGGGCGCCGGGGTCGCCGGGATGTGGCTCGATGTCGTGGATCGTCGCAACGACGGGACGGTCGAGCCAGCCGGTCAGTGTTGCGTCGATCCAGGGGTTCGCAGTCGCTTGGATGTGGACCAGATCGGCGTCGGCCACCGCTCGAGCGATCGACCGGGCGACGCCGAGCCCGCGGGGATCGCGGAGCCGAGGGGTGGGCCACCAGGTGGCGGATTCGAGTCGCTCGTCGCGCTCGAATCCGTTGGGTGCCAGCACATGCACATCGAGGCTCAGTCGAGGGCGTTGTGAGAGCCCCGCCGAAAGTCCGGTCGAGTAGTCCAGGAAGCTGCTCGGCGTGATGAGCGCGACGCGGAGTTCCGAGTCAAGGGCCACGCCGGCACCCTAACCTTGCCCGGTGGCAAGCCTTCGGTCCCGTATCGAACGAGTGTTGGTTGCGTCTCCGAACGAATTGGTGGGCCATGCCGCCGCCGTCGCCGCCCGCCGACGTTGGCGGCCGGCCGAGCACCCGCCGTCGCTCGCCTCGCCGCAGAGGATCGTCGGTCGCGGCGAACGACCTCCACCGGTCTCCCGACTCCGCGATGACATCCGGGGTGGCCGCTACCCGGCCCTCGGTGTGGTCTTCGACGTCGGGGCCGGAGCCGATCTCCGGTCGGACCAGCGGTCGACGGGAGCTGCCGGCGGCCCAGTGTCGCTGAAGCACTTGTGGGAGCCTTCGCGTCATCAGCACCTGACCGTGCTGGCAGCCGGCGCGAGCCCCCACGGCGGTGACGGGAAGCTGGTCGCGGATCGGATGCGGACTTGGATCGCTGCGAATCCGTCGCTCGACGGGCCGCATTGGACGAGCGGTATCGAGGTCGGGATCCGGCTCATGAGTTGGGCGATCGTTCGCGAGTTCATGGCCGGCGACGCCGACGTCGACGCGTTGTTCGACGAGGCCGACACGGCTCGGTCCGTCGCGGATCACCTGCAGTTCCTCGAACGCTTCCCGAGCCGGGGGGCTTCGGTCAACAACCACCGAGTGGCTGAGCTCGCCGGCCGTTCGGTCGGACTCTCGGCGTTCCTCGGCGAGTCGGCCTGGCGGCCCCTCGCCGAGGTGCTCGGGGCGTTGACGTTCGACAGCGGCCTGGGACGTGAACAGGCGATGCCCTACCACCGCTTCGTCATCGAACTGTCGATCTGCGCGTGGCTGTTCGAGCGGGATCCCGGTGGCCAGGAAGCGCTCGCCGCACTGATCGTGCGCCAGATCGATGCCGCTGCGGCGATACTCGACGATCCGGCGCATGCGGTACAGCAAGGCGACGGCGACGGTGCTGTCGGGCTCCGCCTCGACGAGCACGACGGAACGTGGGACAACGTGCTGACCGTCGGCCGGGTCCTGACTGGGGAACGGCAGTGGTACCCGGGGGCGGTCGTCGATTCAGCGACGTCGCGGTTGGTCGGGCACGTCATGGGTGCCCGCCCCCTCACGACCCTCGACGATCGGTCGCACCGGAGGAGGAGCGGCGTACTCGACGCCGGCCAGCTCGTCTTTCGCTCGGCCCCCGGGATCTGGGTCCGCTTCGACGTCGGCCCTCACGGGCTCGCGCCCTCGTTCGCCCACGCTCACGACGACCGGCTGTCGATCGACCTGTCGTTCCGTGGACAGCGGATCGTCACCGACCCCGGCTCGCCGTCGTACGGCGAGGACGTCTCACAACGCGATCGTTTTCGGGCACTCGAGGCCCATGGGACGTTCGCGATCGGCGGCGACCCGCGCTCGCGAGTGCGAGGTACCTTCATGCTCACGGATCCGCCCTCCACCCGGCTGGTCGAGGCGAAGACCGACCGAACGGGACGCCTCGTCCTCGCGTCGGCTCGCGCCGACGGCGGCGGGCGCAGCATCGGCCGAACCGTGCGGGTGGACGACCGACGAGTGGAAATCGAGGACCTCGCGATTGGAGGCGAAACCGGCGAGTACGTCGCTCGGTTCCCACTCGCGCCGCAGGTGACCGCCGAGATCGCTCCTCGGCGGGGGATCATCCTGGAATGGAGTGGAGGTCGGGCCGTGCTGCACATCGACGACCGGCTCGAGCCCGGCATCCATCCGAGCGGTTACTCGCCGTCGTACGGCTCCGTCGAACCGACGAGCCTGATCGAGTTGCGCTGCAGCGTGGCCCCGGGTGACCGCTTCGTGCACACGTTCGAATTCGAGGAGCCCGCATGAGGCGTGCATTCGGTTGGTCATTCGTCAACGAGGTCGTCGGGCTCGGTGCAAGCGCTGCGCTCTTCCTCGGGCTGACGCTCGTCATGGAGCCGGCGGTGTACGGCGTTCTCGGCGCGATCCTCGCCGTCGGGCAGATCGTCGCCCCGTTCGCCAAGGCAGGAACGGGCTGGTTGATGCTCCGTTCGATCTCCCAGGGCATGGCTCCGGATCTCGCACTCGCCCGGGCCTTCGGGACCGTCGCCGTGACGTCGTTGATCAGCACGGCAGCGCTCGTGGTGTTGGCTCCCTTGCTGCTGGGAGACATCGATCGGGTGGCGGTCGGTCTCATCCTGGGTTCACAGCTCATCTTCCTGACGATCGCGGAACTGGCGATCCATCACTCTGTCTGCCTCGCCGATCTGCGCACGGCGGCCGAGAGTCGGATCGCCGGCAGCGTCGTGCGACTCTCGGCGCTTCTCGTCGTCCTCCTGATGGACACGGTCGACATCCGCTCCTGGGGGTACGTTCTCGCTGCGAGCACCGCAGCGTCGGCGTTGGTGACGACGATGGTGTCGACGCTCCGGACATCGACCGCTATCGGTCTACGCTGGACATCCTTCCGGCGCGTGTTGGAGGGGCTGCCCTACGCAGTGGGCACGTCCACGGAAGGGTTCCTGGCAGCCTCGGACCGGCCTGTTCTGCTCCGTTCGGGCTTTGCCGAGGAAGCGGGCTTCTACGCCGCCGGCTATCGGATCGTGACGCTCGGGTTCGTGCCGCTCATGGCGGTGATCCGGGCCCAGGACCGCCGTGCCGTCGACGCCGCAACCGCCTCGCCCGACAAGGGCCGCGAGGTGGCGACCGACGTGATCCGACAGGGTCTCGTGGCGTCGGCCGCTGTCGGAGTGGTGCTCTTCGCCCTCGGTCCGGTGGCCATCGACACGTTCCTGCCGGCGAGCTACGGATCCACCGGTGATGTCGTACGTGCGCTGGCCTGGCTTCCGCTGATCAAGGCCGTTCAGTTCCCACTGGGGAATTTGTTGAGTGCGTCGGGAAAGCAGCCCCGGCGAGTGGCCCTGACCGCAGGCTTTGCACTCGTCAATCTCGCGGCGAATCTCCGGTATGTGCCGGAGCACGATTGGGTCGCTGCGGCGTGGTCGACGATGGCGTGCGAGTTCGGGCTGTCCCTCGGCCTGGGTGCGGCGTGTTCCCGTCGAATGCTTCGAGACCGGTCGCTGCTGTCATCGTGACGAGCATGAACATGATCAGGCCGAAGCGCTGCTCCATCGGGCCGGACTCGGTGATCGAGGCCATCAGCACCAGTGTGAGCCAGACCAACGGGAAGAGCGCGAGCGGGCCGGGCACGAATCGAATCCGCAGGGTCGCGTTCATCAGGCCTCGCACGGTGATCGCCCCGTAGAGCAGGAGTCCGACCACCCCGAGTTCGACCAGGACCTGGAGTCCGGCATTGTGCGCGTGCGTCGGCCGCCAGGCCGCGTAGATCCACACGTCATGGGCGGCGCTGAAGAAGCCGTTCCAGTAGCCGCCATAGCCGTATCCGGTGAGCAAGCGAGTTTCGGCATGGCCGAACACGATCGGCCACATCTCGGTTCGGCCGGTGAGCGTGGCGTCCTTCTCGAGGTAGCCGGCGAGCAGCGAGATGTTCGCCGTGGCGAAAGCCAGAGCTGCGATCGAGGTGGTGCCGAGCGCGATGACCACCGCCCCGTACAACGTCTTGCGGGCTCGGAAGGCGACGAAGACGACAGCGGAGAGCGCTGTCAGGGCCCCGGCGGCCAATGAGGTCTTCGACTGCGAACCGACGAGCAGCACGACAGCGACCGCAGTCATCGAATACAGGGTGAATCGGCGATGAGCGAACGTGCGCGTGCCGATCAACAGGATCGGAAGCGACTGCACCGCATGCGTGCCGAGGCCGTTCTTCTGCGTCGAGAGTCCGTCCCAGCCGGCGCTGGAGCGGCCCAAGCTGCCCATCGCGACAACGAACGCCAGGTCGAGGAGGAGCCCGATCGACACGACGATGGCGAGGATCCCGAGGATCTCCCGGAACCGGAATCGGATCATCACGGACAACGCGATGATCGCGAGGGAACCGAACTTCACGATCTCGGCGATGGAGACGAACGGAGCGGGGCTCCAGAGAAACGAAAAGCCGATCCACAGCACGAGGAGTGGGAGAAGCGGCTCGAGCGTGAGGGTTCTGCGGACCGCCTCACCGTTGCCGATCAGTCCGAGCGAGAGCACCGCCGCACCGACGACCATCGTGGCCACGAGAAGTGGGTTGCTGGCAGGGCCGGACGCCGAGCCCGTGTTCTCGGTGAACCAGTCGGCCGGGGTGCCGAAGAGCAAGACGAACATGACCACGCTGAAGATCGCCCGTTCGACCCAGCCGGGGGCTTGCCGGATCACCCGGCTCGGGCGTTCGGAGATGCGAACGGGAGCGGTCATTGCGCGTAGGAGTACCGAGATCGCTTCCTGAACGTGCCGCGCTTTCGCCGGTCACGGTTGAGGACACCTCCGAGGAGGCGGGACCCCGATCGGTCGAGCTCGGCAGCGACCTGGAGCAGATCGTCCGTGTCGGTGGCACGGGAGTCCACGACGATCAGGAAGCCGTCGGTGTGGGGAGAGAGCGACAGGGCATCGGAGGTCGCGAGGACCGGTGGTGTGTCGACGATGACGATCGGCGCCGCTTCACGCAGCTGCTCGACGGTGGCAGCGAACGACGGCGATCCGAGAAGCTCGGACGGATTCGACGGCGTCGTTCCCGAGGGCACGATGAACAGATTCTCGACCGGAGTGTTCACCACCTCGAGCGTCTCGACGTTGTGGGCGAGCGCATCGGACAGGCCCGGCTGGGTTGCGACCCCGAACATCCGCTCCAACGTCGGTCTCCGCATGTCCGCCGACACCAGTACGACCCGGGTGCCGCCCTGGGCGATGGCGATCGCCAGATTGCTCGACACGGTGCTCTTGCCCTCGCCGGGATGTGCGCTGCTGATGGCGATCACCAGAGAGTCGTTCTCGCCGGCCGTCGGCGCCAGGAACTGCACGGCGGAACGCAGACGACGGAACGCCTCCTTCGTGCTGTGGGCGACGACGCCTCCACGCTCCGACAGCATGATCAGGTCCTGTCGACGCTGACCGAGCCCGCCGAAAGCCGGAATCTCGCCCACGACCGAGGCACCCAGTGCGAGCTGCAGAGCTCGGGTGTCGCTGGCCGTCGTATCCAGACGTTCGATCAGGAACGCCAGCGCCGTTCCGGCCAGGAAGCCCAGAAGTACGCCGGCGAGGGCGAACATGGACGTCGGAAGACCGGTGGCAGACGTGGACGGCTCGCTCAAGCGGATGACGTCAGCGGACGACTGGCGTGTCTCCAACCTCCGGACAGCCGAGTTGAGATTGTTCGACGCGGTATTCGCAGCATTGATCGCGAGCTGGCGCTCGCTCCTCACGACGGAGAGCTCCGCATCGAGATCGGCAACCCTCGCCGTACGGATCTCCGGATCCTGCTCGGTCAGGGCGATTCGGCGCTGAGCGCCGAGTTCGTCGGTCCGCTCCTGGGCAGCGTCCACCGCTGCCCGGGCGCTGTCGAGCTGCGCCTGGACCGTTGCGACATCGGCCTCGTAGAAGTCGAGGGCCTCTGCCTCGCGTCGTTCCACGTACACCTCGGCGACCGTGTTGGCCACCATCGACACGGTGTCTGCATCGGTGCCCGAGTAGGTCACGATGAGGACCTCGGAGTTGGGGACGAACTCGACTTCGAGGTCCTCGAGCAAGGTCGCTGGCTCGGGCGCATCCGCGACCCGACGGGAGACCTCGGTGGCGACATCCCGCGACGCGACGATCTCCGACTCCCGCTCCTCGCTCGGAGCGCGCAGGTTGCTGTTCACCGCGCCGATCGGGGACGGGCCGAGCGACACCGCCGCCTCACTCTCGAAGTTCGGAACTCTGGAGTCGGCAACCCACCAGATGGCGAGAGCGACAACGATCGTCGTGATGGCCACGAGCAATCGGTGCGACTTGATCGCCTCGAGGTAGTCCTCAAGGCGCGCGGTCTGTGAGGCGTTGTCCACTTGCTCGTACATCATCGGTAGCTCACGCGCTCCTGCGTTGGCGGGTTGGTGCGGATGCGAGGCGGTCGAGAACCGCAAGGCGATCGAGGAGAGCGGGCGATGGCTCCAGATCGAGGTCTCGGAGGATACGAGCGAAGCGATGGGCCCAGTCGGCCGAGATCGCGGCAACGCGGAGATTGCTCTCGCGGACCTCGAGTGCGTCGCTTCCCTCGACGATTCGTCGGACGTCCTCGTCGGTGGCATCGAACGCCAGCTTCGCCCGACGGCACCCGCTCAGGCCGACGATCTCGAACTCGCCCTCGCTCGGGAACGTCCCCACCGGGAGCGCACCGGCGGCGCACGCTTCGAAGATCCTCGTGCCGAAGACTCGCACGTTCCCGATCATCTCCGGTTCGTCGAAACGGCCGAAGTTCGACACGACCAGCCGGGAGAGCCCGGCCATCGCCCGGTATGCATGGCGGTGTTCCTGGTGGTCCGCCACCGTGCCGGCCGTCATCGTGTCGTAGATGTAGGCGTCGCCTCTGCTGGCCGCGGCGCTCCGGAGCGCTGCGTGTTGGCGGGGGTCTCGACGCCCGGGGTTCATCGCCAGCACGGGACGATCGAGCTGAGCGAGTGCCCGGAACGCCAGCACATCGACGGCCGGCGGCAGGACACCCACCGGTCGCCCGATCGCCCGGCCGAGCACATGCGCGACGTCGGTGCCGATGGCGTAGACGGCATCGACCCCGCGGAAGCTCTCGGCGTCGAATCCGCGCCGCTGGAGCTGACCCGGCCATGTCTCGACAACCCAGGTGACGATTCGTGTCGCGGGACTCAATCGCAACTCGCGCAGCGCGGCCATGTCGAAGGGGCCCGAGGTGATGAAGATCGCCAGGTCGACGTCCTCGCCGTCGACTGAGCTGCGCGGCGATGAGTGGTTCCCGGGAAGATGGCGACGGAGGTCGAACCGGCGATCTCCGTGGAAGCGCTGCACTGGCTGGATCCGCGCGTCGAGCAGCTCGCCAGCGAGATCCTCCGCGCAGAACCACGACGAGTACGCCGGGTGACGAAGCACGTTTCTCGTGGATAGCAACAGTGTGCTCGTCGGCAAAGGGTCTCCCAGGGACGCCGCTGCTGCCAGTCTGTCCGGAACGGCGCCCGGAAGCCTGAGCAATCTGACGGGGTCAACCATCCGAGCGATCCCCCGGCTTACGGTAGTCGGTGTGCGCGTCATGCTCTGGTTTTTGGCGGGTCTCGCCATCTGGGCGATTCTGGTTGTGTCGACCCTTGTCGGGGTCCGCTCCGACCTCGAGGAAGCCGAGGCCGCCCTCACGAGCGTGGCCGAGTCCGATGATCTCTTGGCCGCCGATGTGGACCAGCTCCTGAGCGATCTCACCGGTTCGCAGGATCGGCTGGCCAACGCTCGAGCTGCGCTCGACCGCCGGCCGCTCCGGCCGCTGGGCTGGTTGCCGGTGGTCGGACGTCAGTACCGGTCGGCGAAGGCGCTGGTGCGAACGGCCGACGACGTTGTTTCAGCGGCGATTCCCGTCCTTCGAGCAGCGGAGCCCTCGAGAATCGATCGTGGTGATCCGATCGACTCGATCCGGTTGCTCTCGGACAGGTTGACGACCTTCGCCGGCGTAGTTCGCGGGGTGGACCTGGGGCCGACCGACGCGTTGGCTCCGGAACTCGCCGAGGGCCGAAACCGGCTCGCCGTCCAACTCGCTGAGCTCGAGGCGGAAGTGACACGAGCGGAGCTCGGGCTCGCTGCCCTGGATGGTCTCCTCACCGACGGCAGGTACGTGGTGTTGGGCGCCAACAACGGGGAAATGCAGATGGGATCCGGCATGCCGCTGTTCGTCGGCGAGCTCGAGCTCACCGAAGGCGATGTCGAGCTTCGGGAATTCGGGCCCTCCGAGTTCCGCTTCCCCGTGACCGGCGCCGAGGTCGTGAACGACGACCTGGAGACCACATGGGGCTTTCTGAGCCCGGCGAACGACTACCGGAAGCTCACGCTCTCGGCCGACTTCCCAGCGGTCGTCGGTCCGCAGGCCCTCGAGCTCTGGCGGGCCGACACCGGCCGGACGTTGGACGGCGTGATCGCTCTCGACGTCGTCGCGCTCCAGTCGATGGTGGCGGTCGCCGGCCCGATCGAGAGCGGCGGCGTCGTCTTCGATGGTGATGCCGTCGGTGCCTACCTGCTGCTCGAGCAGTACGAGGAGTTCTCACTCGACCAGCGAGATGCCCGTCGTGATCGGCTCGGTCTGCTCGCTGAGGACGTGCTCGCTTCGGTCGTCGAGAGTGATTGGGACCCGGTCGAGATGCTCGCTGCCATGCGGGAGGTCGTCGCCGGGGGACACCTGCGCATCTATTCGGCGTCCGCTCCGGATCAACGCGGCTGGGAGGCCCTCGGCGTCGCCGGGCGTCGGGCACCCGACGAGACCGGGGTGTTCCTGCTGAACCTCGGTGCTTCGAAGCTCGATCCGTTCGTCGCCGTGGACGTCGAGGTCGACACGGAACGAGTCGGGGACCTGGTCCGCTACCGGTACGGCATCACGTTGGCCAACGAGGCCACCCCGTCCGTCCCGGTCTACGTTGCCGGCGAGTGGGAGGCGATCGGCTTGCCCGTGGCAGGTACATACCTCGGGCGCCTTGCCGTCGCGGTGCCAGCCAACGCCGTCGACGCTGGTTTCGTAGGCGAGCGAACGATCGAAGTCATCGGGCCGGATGGATTCCTGGACGTGCACGTCTCCAGGGTCGAGATCGCCCCTGGGGCCTCGGAGCGGATCGCGTTCGAGTTCTCGGTGGAATCCGAGCGCGTCCCCGCCGTGATTCCGGGTGCGCGCGTCCCCGCCGCCACCTGGTCGGTGGATGGCTCTCCCGTCGATGAGGGTGAGCAGCTTTCTGCCCGGGACGGGTAGGGCGTTCATCCCGTGCCTTCCCGACCAGCGGTGCTAACGTTTCCCACATGCGAACGACTCTGATTTCGAAGTCCCTGGCGGGCCTCGCCGTGGTGGGTTTGTCGTTCTTCGCAGCTCACCCGGCCGGTGCTGTCGCCGAATGCGAGGCCTCGACTCCGGGCGCGGCGGGCGATACCTGCGCCGGCGCCGGAGATACCGGTGTGAAGGGCCAGGGCGACCCGGGCACCGAAGGTGCCGCAGGTACCGAGGTCTTGGGCGTGACGCAGGTGCGAGGGCAGACGCTGCCCGTCACCGGCTCGGAGACGGCCGGGCTCGCAGCAGCCGGAGCTGGCATGGTCGTCCTGGGCGGTCTTCTGGTGGGGCGTCAGCGAGCGACACAGCGGGTCTCCGAGTAGCGCGGACGCCGTGACAGTGCGTACAGCAACGGCGGTTGCAAGCCCGCCGCGCGGCACCGCATCGGTGGTCCCTTCGGGACCCGTCGAGGTGGGAACTCGCTACTCCTTCACCAAACGGACGATCGACATCCTCGTGTCTGGCGTGATGCTGGTCTTGCTCCTTCCGACCCTCGCCGTTGTCGCGCTCTCGATCCGAGCAACGCTCGGACCAGGATCACCCATCATCGTGCAGGAACGCGTCGGGCGCGACGGTGAGGTGTTCCGGATGTACAAGTTCCGGACGATGCTTCGGGACCGGCGCGAGCGAAACCAGCCCTTCGACGGCCCCGATCGCCGGCGGGCGCACAAGTCCGACGACGACCCGCGGCACCGCCCATGGGGACGGCTTCTCCGCCGTTCTTCGATCGACGAGATCCCGCAGCTCGTGAACGTCCTGAAGGGCGACATGAGCCTGGTGGGCCCACGCCCTGAGCTGGTGAGTGTTGCGACGAGTCGTCACATGCTGGGTCATGCCCGGGAGCTCGTGCGTCCGGGTATCACCGGACCGTTCCAGGTGTCAGAGCTGCGGAAGTCCGGTGACCTGCGCAAGGGTCTTCGCCTCGACGCCATGTACGTCGGTCAGATGAGTCTCACGACGGATCTGAAGCTCATCGCCAAGACCGTCGTGGTCATGTTCCGCCGGACCGGTTGCTGAGCGATCAAACGCCGAGCACTCCCGCCGATGTGGGTGGGATGGAACCGGTCACCACGGCGACGATCTCGATCGTCCTGCCGACCTACAACGAGGCCGAGAACGTGCCCGTGTTGGTCTCCCGGCTCCGTGACGTGCTGGCTGATGTCGACCACGAGATCGTCGTCGTCGACGACGATTCGCCCGACGAGACCTGGCGTGTCGCCGCCGACCTCGACCAGCCGGGCCAACCCGTCCGCTCGATCCGACGGGTCCACGAGCGTGGTCTGAGTTCCGCTGTCGTCGCCGGCATCGAAGCGGCCACCGCTCCCACGGTGGTCGTGATGGACGCCGATCTCCAGCACGACGAGCGGATCATCCCGGCGCTCGCCGCCGCGGTGAACGACGGGCACGACATCGCCGTGGGCTCCCGAGAAGCCGAAGGTGGGAGCTACGGCGACTTCTCCGCTCCCCGTCGACTGGTCAGCTACGGCGGCCGTGAACTCGCCGCGGTCCTGCTCCAGGCTCCGGTGAACGACCCGATGAGCGGGTTCTTCGCCGTCTCGAAGCGCTACTACGACGGCGTCGCCTCCGAGATCGACCCCCGGGGCTTCAAGATCCTCCTCGAGCTCATCGCCCGCGGCGAGCCGAAGATCACCGAGGTCGGCTACGAGTTCCGGGGTCGCCACGCCGGCGAGACGAAGATGTCGGGTGGGATCGCACTCGAGTTCCTCGTCGCGCTCGCGACGATCGCCACGGGACGGCTCGCCTCCGCTCGGTTCGTCCGCTATCTGCTCGTCGGCCTCAGCGGCCTGCTCGTGCAGCTCGTCGCGTTCGGACTTCTGCTCCTGATCGACCGGGACGAGTTCTGGCCGGTCGCCACCGCGCTCTCGATCCTGTGGAACTACTGGCTCGACAACCGCTGGACGTTCGCCGCCATCGCCCGGCGAGGTGCCGGGCCGTGGCTGCGGGGGCTCGTCGTGTTCGCCGCCGTCAGCGTGCACGGCCTCGTCCTGTCGAAGGGCATCCGGGAGATCTGGCCCGAGGGCCTGCCCTGGTGGACCGCGTGGCCCGTCGGCACCGCGGCCGCCGCCCCGTCGAACTACCTGCTCAACGTGCACGCCAACTGGCGGACCCGGTTCACCCGGCGAGACCTCCGGGCGGTCGCCCCCCGGAACTAGTCTCGGGCCATGCCCGCCCTCGACGCCCCCGTCTTCGTCGCCGGCCACCGCGGACTCGTCGGCTCCGCCCTGCGGCGCCGGCTCGAGGCCGCCGGCCACACGAACATCCTCACGGCGACCCGGTCCGAGCTCGACCTCCGGCACCAGTCGGCCGTCGACGAGTGGTTCGAACACCACCGACCCGAGTTCGTCTACCTCGTCGCCGGCACCGTCGGCGGCATCGAGGCGAACCGAACCCGGCCGGCCGAGTTCCTCTACGACAACATGATGATCCACGGCACGGTGGTGCACGCCGCCCACCGGGTCGGCGTGCGACGCCTGCTCTACCTCGGCTCGTCGTGCATCTATCCCCGCCACGCGCCGCAGCCGATCCCCGAGTCGGCGCTGCTCACCGGACCGCTCGAGCCGACGAACGAGAGCTACGCGCTGGCCAAGATCGCCGGCATCAAGCTGTGCGAGAGCTACCGGGCCCAGTACGGCGCCGATTTCATCTCGGCGATGCCGACCAACCTCTACGGCCCGGGTGACAACTTCGATCTCACCGCCTCCCACGTCATCCCGGCGCTGATGCGGAAGTTCCACGACGCCAAGATCCGTGGCGAGGTGGAGGTCCCGATCTGGGGGACCGGCTCCGCGATGCGTGAGTTCCTCCACGTCGACGATCTCGCCGATGCCTGCGTGTTCCTGATGGAGCACTACGACGAACCCGGTCACATCAACGTGGGCACCGGTGAGGATCTCCCGATCCGTCGCCTCGCCGAGCAGATCCGCGACATCGTGCATCCCGACGCCGAGTTGGTCTTCGACACCTCGAAGCCCGATGGCATGCCCCGCAAGCTGCTCGACGTGTCGAAGCTCGAACGGCTCGGATGGAAGGCGTCGGTCGATTTGGCGACCGGGCTCCGCTCGACCTACGACTGGTTCCTGGAACACGCCTCGGACGCCCGGGGCGTCTGATCCTCCGGAGGTCCAACGTGTCGACCATCAGCAACGCCCGGGTCAACGCCATCCACCATCTCGCCGCATCCACGGCCGACATGAA
The DNA here is from genome assembly GCA_020630195.1 of Acidimicrobiales bacterium. GTDB lineage: Bacteria > Actinomycetota > Acidimicrobiia > Acidimicrobiales > SZUA-35 > JAHDBV01. Next base: position 76,736 of record JAHDBV010000001.1, on the reverse strand, counting down.
GGGTGTGCTCGGCTTCTACACGAGTGTGCTCGGCATGGAGCTCAAGGGCCTGTTCCGCATGCACGGCGTGCCCGGTGGTATCCACGCGTTCCTGGAGCTCAACCCCAGCTCACAGATGAGCTTCGTGTTCCTCCCCGCGATGGCCGAGATCGACGAACAGCTCGGCGTGACCCACGCCCGCAACGGCGCCGACACGACCGCCCCCGGCTCGATGCAACACCTCGCGTTCGGGGTCGACACCCTCGATGACCTCCGGGCCATGCGGGATCGGATCCGGAGCCATGGCTACCGCGTGATGGGCCCGATCGATCACGGGTTCACCGAGTCGATCTACTTCCGCGGTCCCGAGGGCGCCGTGCTCGAGGTCTCGGCCTACACGAGCGAGGTCGACCCCGACCGCTGGGTCGACCCCGAGGTCGTCGCCGAGTGCGGCATCACGCCGGAGGAGCTCGCCGAGCTGATCCATCCGCCCGCCTTCGTGCCGCCGACCGACCCCGTGCCGCAGCCGGCCGAGAGCGCCGACAAGCCCGATCTCCGCAATCCCGACGCCGTCCGGCAGATCCTCGACGCGATGAGCGACGACGAGGTCTACGAGAAGCTCAGCTTCAGCGAACCACCCGTCTGAGCAGCGCCGCCGGGGCACCAGCCGGCTGCCGCTCGGATCAGTCCTCGAAGACCGAGATCCACTCGACGATCTTGTAGGCACCCCACGCCAGCAGCGACCACGTCTCGAGGGTGCCATCGGCGGCCCGGACGTCGATCGTCGCGGGCTGGTCGCTGTAGGTGTTCCGGGCGAACGCGCCCTCGAAGTGGAGGGTCACCACACGGGCGCACATCCGCACACCCTCGTCGTGTGTGAGTCCGAGGTCGGGTCGCACGGTCGTGCGTAGCAACGTGGCGAGGGCCGAGAACAACTCGACGTTGCGGTCGAAGCGCATCATCTGGTTGGCCCTCGCCGCGGCCATCAGATCGGCGTAGTCGGCGCGTTCCTCCCGAGGCAGGGTCGACACGACCGCCGAGACCGCAGCCACGAGCCGGGCCTGGACCGACTCCCACGCCTGACGTTCCTCCTCGGCCACACCGACCCGGTTGAGATCACGCAGCGCCTGGCGGCGGCCGGGCAAGGTCTCGAGATCGGCGGTGGCCAGCACCGTCTCCACGGCCCGGGCGGTGGCGTCCTCGTCGGGCCGGTGCAGGGTCTCGATCGCCCGCCCGAGCACGTCACGCTGGAACTCGGCCTGGGACGACCAGATCCGCTCGTGCACCGAACCCCGCGTCGTCGTGACACCGGTCGTCGCCTCGAGGTGGTCGAAGACCCGCTGGTAGGAGATCGACGACGGCTCGAGCCGGATGCCGTTGTCGTCGAGCAACCGATACGCCGCGTCGAGCACGAGCTCGCGCAGCTCCTCACGGCTCCGTCGACGCTGGGTCTCGCTCACGAGTCCGCGTCGCCTTCGTCGACGGTGGCGGCGGCGAAGGCCCGCAGCCCGATGGCGAACGGGGTCCACCGGTCGGTGTCGCTCGGTTCGTCGGCGTCGTCGTCCCACAGGAAGCGAAGCAGGTAGGCCCCTTCGAGGAGCCCGCTCGAGAGCATCGAGAACATCATGGTCGGGTCGTCGACCTCGTCACGGAGGGTGAGCCCGGTCTGGTCGACGAAGTCCTGCCAGTGTTCGCGGTCCCGCCGCAGCGACGCCCGGTAGGTCTCGCGGACGCTGTCGCCGAAGTCGGTGAGATCGGCACGTTCGTGCACCGGCGTGGCCTCGAACACGGTCCACAGCGCGTTGAACATCCGCCAGCTCCGCGCCGTCGACCACCCTGAGAGAGCGACGAGCCCCACGTTCTGGCAGAGGTGGTCGAGGAGGTCCGAGATGCTCACCGCATCACCGAGCGTGTCGACGGCGTCGCCGACGAGCGTCCGGAGCTCGGGCACGTCGTCGCCCACATCCCATCGGCGCACCGCTTCGGCCACGACCTCGAGCTGGAAGTCCCGCTGCGACGGCCAGATGCGATTGTGGACCGACGCCCGGGTGACCCGGATGCCCGTCGTCGCCTCGAGGAACTCGAACACCTCGGCGTAGGTGATCTCGGCCAGTTCGAGCCCGATGCCGTCGCGTTCGATGAGCGCGGCGCCGGCGTCGAGGAGGAGGCTCCGCAGCTCGGTTCGTGTGCGTTGGCTCATCGAAGTGACCAGTGGGTAGGCAATGGGCGATCGGGGACGAAGCGGCTGCTCACCTCCACTCGGCGAGGCAGCCCGACCGTCGGTCAGTCTCTCACGCCGATCAGCGGGAGGGGCCCATTCGTGCCATCCGCTTCCGCGAATCACCCGGCGACGGGGGAGTGGTGGTCCACGGCCCCGGGGCGTCGACGGACGTAGACTCCCGCCCGTGCCCGCCGCCATCCTGTTCGTCTGCACGGCGAACATCTGCCGATCTCCCGCCGCCGAATACCTCGCCCGCCACCGTTTCGGTGAAGACGCGGCGTTGTTCCGCTCGGCCGGATTCATGTTCGACGGTCGCGAGTCCCCGAAGGAACTCGCCACCGCACTCGACGACCTCTCCGTCGACGTCCGGCCCCACCGGTCCGCGATCCTCGACGCCGACACGCTCACCGCCGCCGACCTGGTCCTCACGATGGAGGCCCGCCACCTCCAGGAGGCGACGGTCATCGCCCCGGACGCCTTCGGCAAGATGATCCCGCTCGTCGACGCCGCTCAGCGTGTCCGGCCCGGTCAGACCCTGGAGGAGTTCATCGGGTCGCTCGAGGGTCGGGACCCGATGCGCTACCTCGACTCCCGCTACGACGTCGACGACCCGTACAAGCGGTCGATGCGGCGCTATCGCAAGGCCGTCACCGAGATCGACCAGCTCGTGGCCACGACGATCGGCTCGATCCGGTTGTGACCGCTCAGGCGGGGCAGACCGGATCGACGTCCGGCACGATCCCGTCCACCAGGAACGACGACACCAGCTCGTCGATGCAGCCGTTGCCGTTGCCGTAGATCGTGTGCCCCTCACCTTCGTGGGTGACCAGCACGCCACGCTCCAGTGCCTCGGCGACGGCCACCGCGTTCCCGAACGGGGTCGCCGGATCACCGACCGTGCCGATCACGAGGATCGGGGGAGCGAGCGGGGCGGAGATCGCCTCGGCGGGTTCGTCGGTGCCGACCGGCCAGTGGGCGCACGCCCGCATGTCGGAGGCCACGCTCGGGCCGAACCGGGGCGAGATCTCCGCCATCGATGCGGTGAACGCGTCCCAGCCGGCCGGATCGTCGGGGGACGGCGTGTCGAGACAGTTCACCGACACATAGGCCGTGAAGTCGACGAGCCCGTAGTAGGAGTCGCTCAGCAGCTCGATCCGGGACATGTCGCCGCCCTCGGCCTGCACGAGCGCGTCGGCCAGGAGCGGCCACAGTCCCTCGTCGTAGCCGGCGAGGATCATGGCGGTGGCGAGTTCGGTCGGGCCGACCTCCCCGACCGGGGCGTTCTCGAGTGCGGCCGACACGCGATCGTGCGACGCGAGCAAGCCGCCATCGCCACACTCGAACGCGGAACCGCACGCGGCGTCCGCCCGGGCCATCACCGCATCGAACCCGGCGGCCTGGCCGGCGAGCACCTCGGTGAGGCTCGCCGACGGGTCGACGATCCCGTCGAGGACGAGCCGGCCGGCTCGATCGCCGAACAGCTCCGCATAGTTCAGGCCGACATCCGAGCCGTAGCTGTAGCCGACGTAGGTAAGCGTCTCGTCACCGACCGCCCGGCGGAGCAGCTCGAGATCCGCGGCCACCGCCTCGGTTCCGAGATGGGCGAGCAGCTCGCCGTCGCTCGCTGCGCACTCGGCGGCGAACCCGGACCACAACTCGTCGAGTGTGGCGGTCTCGGCCGCATCGTCGGGGGAGAAGTCGGGGAGTGGGCCATCGATGAGGCTGATCGAACACGATGGTGCCGTCGACTCGCCGACTCCCCGAGGGTCGAAGCCGACCACGTCGTAGTTGGCCAGTGTGCGAGGGTCACCGGTGAACCAGCCGACCATCTCGGTGCCCGAACCGCCGGGACCGCCGGGGTTGATGAACAACGAGCCGAGGGCCTCGCCGTCGGCCGGCCGCCGGCGCAGTGCGATCTCGATGCGTTCGCCTCCGGGCTCGAGGTGATCGAGGGGGACCTCGACCGTGGCGCAGTCGAATCCGTCACCACAGTCGGCCCATGCCGCGGGGGCGACGTCGAACGAGTCGACGGCCGCGCGTAACGCGGCGGTGCGATCGTCGGTGGCGGCGTCGATCTCGGCATCCGAAGGCGGCTCGTTGTCGCCGAGTCCCGGGTCGACCGGCGCGTCGGTGACATCGAGGGCCGGAGGGGGTTCGACGCCGGGCGCGGCCGAATCGTCGGCACCGGAGGTGCAGGCCCCGAGCACGACCAGCGCGGCGACCAGCACCGCCGGCCGCACGGGCGACCGGCCGAACGGCACGGTCAGCCGGCGTAGTAGCGGTAGACGCAGGCGGCGACGCATGAGGGTTTGGTCGACCCCTCGACCTCGAATGTGAGGTCGAACGTCACCTGGGCGCCGCCGGCGATCTCGCTGACCTCGGCGATGCTCGCCCCGAGACGGAGCTTCGAACCGACCGGCACGGGGGAGGGGAACCGCACCTTCTCGCAGCCGTAGTTCACGCCCATCACGAACCCGGTCGCGTGCACCACCTGGGGCAGCAGCGCCGGCGCGAGCGACAGGGTCAGGTACCCGTGGGCGATCGGGCCGCCGAAGGGGCCTTCCTTCGCCCGTTCCACGTCGATGTGGATCCACTGGTGGTCTCCGGTGGCATCGGCGAACAGGTTGACCTGCTCCTGGGTGATCTCGACCCAATCCGAATACCCCAGATGCTGACCGACGGCAGCCTGGAGACCTGCAACACCTTCGAGCGTGGTAGCCATGCCCGCACCGTAGGCGGCGGCGGGGTGTGGAACGAACCGGGCCCCACGATCGGGGCCCCGACGCTCAGGCGAACCAGATCTTCTGGTAGTTGCGCGAGTCGCCGTGCACGGCCAGCGCGAACACGCCGATCGTGAAGATGCTCTGGTTCAGGGTGAACAGCGCACCGATCAGCGACCCGTCGACGAAGGCCGACAGGATGCCGAGCAGGTACAGCGCCGTCAGCAGCCCGGTGCTCGCGAGCAGCATGTACCAGCCGATCCGCTTGTCGTTCGCCGTGAGGAACGCACCGCCACCGATCAGCAGCGCCAGCACGATGCCCGGACCGGCGCCGAGCAGTGCGAACACGGCCGTGAAGTAGCCGAGGATCACCGCACCCTGGAGGGTCTGCGGGTGGGAGTGGTTCAGCCAGCGGTACATCAGTCGCCAGTCTGCCCGACGGTCGGCCGATTCGGGCGTACCCGGGGCGTCAGGGTCACCGGGGCGCTGCCACCGTCGGCCAGACGGGTGCGGAGCTGCCCGCACGCTGCGTCGATGTCGGTCCCACGGTTGGCCCGGACGGTCGCGTTCACACCGTGACGACGGAGGCGCCCGACGAACGCCTCGATCGCCTCGGGCGTGGAGCCGATCTCGGGATAGCCGGGGGTCGGGTTGAGCGGGATCAGGTTCACGTGGGCACGGGCCGCGGCGGCGACCGAGGCCAACTCGGCGGCGTCGCTCGGGCGATCGTTCACCCCGGCGATCATCGCCCACTCGAACGAGACCCGCCGCCCCGTCCGCTCCCGGAACAGCTCACATGCCGCCACGACATCCGCGATCGGATGCCGGTCGTTGATGGGGATGGTCGTGGACCGGTCGGCGTCGTTGGCCGAATGTAGCGAGACCGCCAGGCCCACCTGGAGCCCCTCCTCGGCGAAGCGCAGCATCTGGGGCACCAGGCCCACGGTCGAGACGGTGAGATGGCGGGCGCCGAGGCCGAGATCGGTGTTGAGTCGACGCAGCGACGCCATCACGCGGTCGTAGTTGGCCAGCGGTTCCCCCATGCCCATGTAGACCACGTTCGACAGGCGACGTCCGGACGCCGCCGCATCGGCGCGGGCCAGCACGACCTGTTCGACGATCTCGCCGACGCTGAGATGGCGTTCGAATCCGGCCTGGCCCGTGGCGCAGAACGTGCACCCCATGGCGCACCCGGCCTGGGAGGAGATGCACACCGTCGAGCGGTCGGCGTAGTGCATGAGCACCGTCTCGACCGTCGCGCCGTCGTGGAGGCGCCACAACCACTTGATGGTGTCGCCCCCGTCACCGACGCTGCGCACGACCGGCTCGAGCCGGCCGTCGAACTCGACCGCGAGGCGCTCGCGGAGCGCCTTCGGGAGGTTCGTCTGCTCCTCGGGCCGAAGTCCGTGCTCGTGCAGGCCCTGCCACACCTGATCGATGCGGAAACGCGGCTCACCGTCGAGCAGGTCGGCCCACTCGGCCCGATCGGGATCCCACGGTGAACGAGGCACCCCGCCACGCTACCGACGACGCCCGCCGGCACCGGAGGCGGAACCGCTCACAGCAACAGCTGCCAGGCCCGATCCGTGCGGTACGGCGTGAACCCGAGCCGCTCGTAGGTGCGGATCGCCGGCACGTTGTCGTGCTCCACGTAGAGCATCCCGGTGGTGAGCCCCTCGCTCGCCAACCAGTCGAGCCCGGCCGCCGTCATCGGTTTGCCGAGCCCCTTGCCGTGGTGGGCCGGGTCCACCCCGATCGCGTAGATCTCACCCACGCGGGGATCGTCGTGGATCTTCGTCCAACAGAAGCCGGCGAGTTCCCCGTCGATCTCGTGCAGGCGGATGCCCTCGTGGCGGACCCACGTCTCGGCGAGGCGTGCCCCGAACTCCTCGGCCGACAGCTCGCCCTGATCGGGGTGGCCGTCGAACGCCCGGTTGTTGAGTAGGCGCAGCGCCTCGGTGTCCCGATCGGGATCGAACCCACGGGTCTCGATCGTGGTCGGCGGGAGCGTGTCGGGTCCGAGGGGGAGCGGGCAGCGCATCTGGCGGAGCCGGCGGATCTCGGGAAGCTCCCGCTGCTCGGCCACCTCGCAGTGGAACGGCCAGGCGGGGCGGGCCCACACCTCGAGGCACCGCAGACCCTCGGCCCGGGCGGCGTCGGCCACGAGGTCGAGCAGGCCGTCGAGCACCTCGGACTCCTCGTGATGCGCCTGGAAGGTGACCACGGCCTCCAGTCGCAGGCAGCCGTCGGCCATCGATCCGCCGAGGTAGCCGAGCGGTTCGTCGTCGTGGCTGGCCACGGCGGCCACGAACGGCTCGCTCGACGAGCGCACATCCCGCACCCAGTCGTCGGAGAACCTGTCGTCGGACAGCTGGGCCGGCAGCGCCCGGTCGAGGGTGACCCGGGCCTGCGCCACCAGGTCGTCGTCGAGCGCGGTCGAGAGTCGGGTGACGAGGTCCACGCTCCGACACTATGTGCTCGCCCGCCGGTTGGCGGGATGTCCTCGCCCGTCGGTTGGCGGGATGTCCTCGCCCGCTGGTTCCTCGCTGGGGTCGTGGGGGACGGTCCGGCGTCACCGGTCGCCCGTACGATGCGGAGGTGGCACGACCGAGAACCCCCAAGGGCCGAGCACGACGGACCCACGAACGCCTGGCGCTCGAGTACCCCGAGGCCGAGTGCGAGCTCGTCCACCGCAACGCCTACGAGCTGCTGATCGCCACGATCCTGTCGGCGCAGGCCACCGACGTCGGTGTCAACAAGGTCACGCCGGGCCTCTTCGCGGTGCACCCGACACCCGACACGCTCGCCGGCGCCACCCAGGAGTCGGTCGAAGAGTTGATCGGGTCCCTCGGTCTGTTCCGATCGAAGGCGAAGAACATCATCAAGTGCGCGCAACAACTCGTGGAGTTGCACGACGGGGAGGTGCCGACCTCCTACAAGGACCTCACCGACCTGGCCGGCGTCGGCCGCAAGACGGCGAACGTCGTGCGGTCCGTCGCCCTCGACCTGCCCGGTCTTCCGGTCGACACCCACGTGTTGCGCCTCACCGAGTTGCTCGACATCCGGACCGAGAGCGATCCGGTCAAGGTCGAGATGGAGCTCAACCCGATGATCCCGGCCGCGGAGCGTGGCGAGTTCTCCCTGCGTGTGATCCTCCACGGTCGTCGGGTCTGCGTGGCCCGTCGTCCGCGCTGCGAGGACTGCGTGCTCAACGACTTCTGCCCGTCGAGCAGGCTCTGACACCCCACGATTCGGGGATCCCGGAGGCCCGTCGACCTTCGATCGCGCGGAACGTGAAATTTCCCCGCTGAAAGGTGGGTGAGGTCACCCACTCGCCCCCGACGCTGGTTTACCTTGGCCGCAGCCAGGTTCCCGCCACCTGGTAGCTGCGACGATGGGATCCGCCGCCCGCGTCGCGCCGCCGGCGCCCTCCTCGGAGGGCGCCGGTGCTTTTTCGCCACAGCCATGCGATGCGAGTTGCGAGCCCCGGCGAGCAACTCGGTGAGTGAGCCGAGCGCCAGCGAGGCGAACGACGGCCGGTGCTTTTTCTCCGGTGCTTTTTCTCCCCTGTGTCCGGCTAGTTGCCGGCGTACTCGTCGGGCCACTCGATGAGCACGGCCCGGTCGGCCCGGAGTACCTCGAACCCGAGCAGCCCTTCGGGGGTCTCGGTGTAGCCCCACAGCCCCGGCTCCAGCGCGTCGATCTCGGCGTAGCGCCAGTCGGCCCCGTCGGTCGACCAGCCGACGAACTGCTCCGAGGGTCGCAGCCCCTCCACGTCGACCCGGAAGTCGTCGCGCTCGGCGAACACGACCCGGTCGCCGGTGTCGTCGAAGACCTGCACGGTGCCGTCGAGATCGGTGACCACGAACCCGCCGTCGAACTGGCCGGTCCCGTTCGGCGGGGAGAACGACTCGCCGTCCGGCCCGGTGAACACGAGGCCACCGGTGATCGTCCGCTCGATGAGCCAGCCGTTCGACACCACACGGGCGTCGAGCAGGCCCCGCACGATGGACGGCACGTCCTGCCACACGACCGCACCGCCGAACGACGTCGGGGCCAGGGCCGCCACCGTCGTCGAGTCGGTCGGCACGGGAATCCGGCGGAACGGGCCACCGTCGATCGACTGGCGGACCTCGCCGTCGTCGTCGAACGACACCGCCCAGCCGTTCCCGAGATCGAGCACGGGCGGCTCGAGCTCGGTGGCGGTCCAGTTCCGACCGTCGGCCGAGCGGAATGCCTGGTTGCCGTTGAGGTCGCTCACGACGAAGCCGTCGTCGTCGGCTCCGAGCATCGAGGCCCGCCACTCGTCGAAGGTGAACGGTTCGTTGCCGAGCACCCCCGGCAGCTCGACCTCGGTGAGGTCACCGCCATCACCGACGACGAGGTGGAAGCGGGAGGCGGTCACCTCGGCGAACAGGGCGTCGAGGCCGGTCCGCGTCGTCCCGACGACGGCGGGCGCCACGTCGATCGGACCGGGTCGACCCGGCCCGACCACGACGGTCGAGACATCGAAGCCGCCCTCGGCGACGAAGACCACGGTGTCGTCGGCCTCCACGAGGCCCGCCGCCCGGGCGGTCGCGGTCAGGTCGACGTGCACGGCGGTGTCGTACAACACGGCGACGGTGCCGTCGTGGGTGGCGAGCGTCAGGTCCCGGATGATGGTCCGGCTGCCCTCGGGGAAGGCGTCGAGGACGATCTGGTCCCGCACGGCGATCTGCTCCGGAACGATCGGCATCGAGGTCCAGGTGACCCCCGCGTCGAGGCTGGTGGCGACCACGAGGCTGGTGGCGAGGAACGTGCCCTCGACTCCGGGTCGCTCGACCCGGGTGGTCGCGTCGACGCCGGCGATGACCCACTGATCACCGTCGACCAGGAGTTGGGCGTCGACGAGGTCGAGTTCGGACCGCTCCACCCACGCGCCGTCGGTGCGGACCCGGAGCATCGTGCTCGATGCCGTCTCAGCCACGGCGACGATCTCCTCGCCGAGCACGGTCACCCCGACCGTGTCCGCCGGGAGGTCGAGGTCGGCCACCGCGGGTGCGGCGATCTGTCGTGACGGTGCGAGGACCTCGACCTGCTCGGTCGAGGGACCCCCGACGCCACGGAGCCCGACGGCGGCGACGCCGACCACGACGGCCAGGGCGGCCGCGGCTGCGGCGAACCACCGGGGTGATCGAGCGCTCCGCCGTTCCCGGGCGGCCGTGAGGTCGAGCACGTCGACCCGGTCCTGGTTCTCGGGGGCCCCGTCGCGGGCGATGGCGGCCCGGAGCACGGGCTCCCAGCGGTCGCCGAGGTCGAGCCGTGTGGGCTCGTCGAACAGTTCGGCGAAGCGTCGTTCTTCGTCGTCGGTCAGCTGCAGGGTGGTCTCGTCGTTCATCGTTCGGTCCCGGTCGTCTCGTCGGTGTCGCGCTCCAGCTCGTCGAGCGCGGTCAGTGCGGCCCGCTTGGCCCGCGTGGTTCGGCTGCTCACGGTCTTGGTGCCGATCCCGAGCAGCTCGGCGGTCTCGGCTTCGGAGTGGCCCTCGAGGAACCGCAGCACGAGTACCTCACGGTGCTCGAGGCTCAGCCGCCCCAAGACGGCACCGAGCAGATCCCGGCGGGCGACGGCCTCGCCCGGCCCGGGTTCGGTCCGTCGGGGTTCGAGCGCGGCGACCCGCTCGGCCCGGCGGCGGTGTCGGATCGCCGGATCGATGATGCGGCTCGCGGCGGTGCGGCGGGCGATGCGGTGCATCCAGCCGCACACGGCGTCGTCGTCACGGAGCGTGTCGATGCGTTGCCAGATCTCGAACAACGCCTGGTTGTGGGCATCGTCGTGGTCGGCGTCGTGTCGTGCGACGCCGGCGATCTCGATCCCGGCGGCGATCCGGGCGGAGCATCGCCGAATGAGGGCCACGACGGCATCCGCGTCGCCTCCGCGGGCCAGCCCGACGAGGTCGGCTCCCGGGTCGGGGGGACTGCCTGATGCCATCTCGATCGTTCCGTTCACGGTTCCGTCCTCGGCTGCGCCATACCCCCTGGTGCGGCCGGGTGGACGAAACCCTCCCGGGTCTCGTGGATTTCTTCTAGGAGATCCGGCGGGAGATCCGGTCGAGGCGCCGGCCCGCCCCCTGGAGCAGCCGTTCGACCTCGAGCATCTCGAGTCCGAACTCGTCTTCTTCGTCGAGCGTGCCGGTCATCTCCGAGATGCGGCGGGTGAGATCCTCGAGCGACCAGGCGATCGAGGACAGGGATGCGGCGTCGAGGCTCACGGCGTCAGAACTCCGTCGAAGCGAACAGGGCTGCCCGGTACCGTAAGGACGTCGGAGCGATGCGACACTTCGCCTCGTACCCCGACCTCGTGGAACCCCGCACGAGTCCGGCTGGAGGACACCGATGCTGAACCGTCTCGATCTGACCGGCCAGGGGACGAACGTCGCCCATCTGTTGCCGCGGCCGACCCTCGACGGTGACGATCCCGTGCAGGTGGTGGCCGACATCATCGCCCGGGTCCGGGCCGAGGGTGATGCCGTGCTGCGTGAGCTCACCGCGAGGTTCGACGGTGTCGATCTCGACACGCTGCGGGTGCCCGACGCCGAGCTCGACGCGGCCGTCGCCGCGCTGAGCCCGGAGCTGCGGGCGGCGATCGACGCCTCGATCGAGGCCGTCGAGGCCTTCCACCGCCACCAGGTGCGGGCCGAGGAGGTCATCGAGTCGCCGGGGATGCGGATCCGGGCCTACCAGCGGCCGATCGATCGTGCCGGGCTCTACGTGCCCGGTGGACGTGCCGAGTACCCGTCGACCGTGATCATGACCGCGGTGCCGGCCCGGGTGGCCGGGGTCGAGTCGATCGCGCTGTGTGTCCCGCCCGATCGCGCGACCGGCGCGGTGTCGTCGTCGGTGCTCGCCGCCGCCCGGCTCGCCGGGGTCGACGAGGTCTACGCCGTGGGCGGCGCCCAGGCCATCGCCGCGATGGCCTACGGCACCGAGTCGATCGCCCCGGTCGACGTGATCGCCGGACCCGGCAACGTGTTCGTGGCGCTCGCCAAGCAACAGGTCGCCGGCGACGTCGGCGTGGCGGCGGCGTTCGCCGGACCGTCCGAGGTGGTGGTCGTCGCCGACGACACCGCGGTGCCCGCCTATGCCGCCATCGACGTCATGGTGCAGGCCGAGCACGGCCCCGACGGCCTCGCCTGGCTCGTGACGTGGGACGAGGCCGTGGCCGACGCGGTGTGTGCCGCCGGAGACGACCTGCTCGCCGCGGCCCCCCGGGCCGATGACATCCGGGCGACGCTGGCCGCCGGTGGGTACGTCGCCCTCGTCGACGATCCGGAAGCCGCGCTCGCCGTGGCCGATGCGATCGCGCCGGAACATCTCGAGTTCCAGTGTCGCGATGCCGAAGCGCTTGCCGAACGGGTCCGCAACGCCGGCGCCATCTTCTGTGGCAATGCGGCCCCGGCCTCGGTGGGGGACTACGTGGCCGGTCCGTCGCACGTGCTCCCGACCTACGGCTCGGCCCGGTTCGCCTCGGCGTTGACGGTCGGCGACTTCGTGAAGGACCACCACATCGTGTCGATCACCGACGAGGGCATCCGCCGGATGGGTCCTCATGTGATCGCACTGGCCGACACCGAGGGGCTCGACGCCCACGCCACCAGCATTCGTCTGCGCCTCGACGCAGCGACGGACTCGCGCCTCGACGCAGCGGGCGGGGCCTGAGATGGGGCGCCCGACGGTCCGCGACGACCTCCGTGCCCTCGAGGGGTACCACTCGCCCCAGCTCGACGTCACCGTCCGGCTGAACACGAACGAGGCGCCGGCCGCACCGCCGGTGGCCTTCGCCGAGGCCGTGGCCGCCGCGGCAACCGAGATCGAATGGCACCGCTACCCCGACCGGGGAGCCACGGAGCTCCGCCGCCGGATCGCCGAGCTGCACAGCGTCGACGGCGTCACGGTCGACCCGTCGCAGGTGTTCGTGGCCAACGGCTCCAACGAGGTGCTCCAGACGGTGCTGCTGACCTTCGCCGGCCCCGGCCGGACCGTGGCGACGTTCGAACCGACCTACGCCCTCCACCAGCACATCACCCGCCTCGTCGGTGCCGTCGGGGTGGAGGGGCAGCGCAACGACGACTTCACCCTCGACGCCGACGAGATCCGCAGCGTGGTCGCCGAGCACCGGCCGTCGGTGACGTTCCTGTGTTCGCCGAACAACCCGACCGGCATGGTCGATCCGGAGGTGCTCGTCGACGTGGCCCTCGACGCGGTCGACGCCGTCGACGGCCTGCTCGTGGTCGACGAGGCCTACGGACAGTTCAACCCGACCTCGGCCATCGGTCGCATCGCCGACGACGTGCCCCTCGTCGTGAGCCGGACCTACTCGAAGACCTGGGCCATGGCCGGCGCCCGGCTCGGGTATCTCATCGGCCCGGCCTGGCTGATCGCCGAACTCGACAAGGTCGTCTTGCCCTACCACCTGGACGCGATGAAGCAGGCGGCCGGTCTCGCCGCCCTCGACTTCGTCGACGAGATGGACGAGCGGGTGGCCGCGATCGTCGAGGAGCGGGGCCGTGTCTCGGCCCGGCTCACCGAGCTCGGCTGCCACGTGTGGCCCTCCGGTTCGAACTTCATCCTGTTCAGGCCGCCGAGCGGCGATGGCGCCGCCGTCTGGCAGGGCCTCGTCGATCGCTCGGTCCTCGTCCGCAACACCGCCTCGTGGCCGGGTCTCGACGGTTGCCTCCGGGTGACGATCGGGACGGCCGCCGACAACACCGTCTTCCTCGATGCCCTCGCCGACGTGCTCGGCTCGGGCGACTGATCGGAGCTCCCCGTGTCCCGAACCGCCAGCCTCAGCCGGACCACGAAGGAGACCTCGATCGAGGTCTCGATCGACCTCGACGGATCGGGCACGACCGACATCGCCACCGGGCTGCCGTTCTTCGATCACATGCTCGACCAGATCGGCCGTCACGGGGGGTTCGATCTCACGGTGAAGGCCGACGGCGATCTCGAGGTCGACAGTCACCACACCGTGGAGGACACCTCGATCCTGCTGGGAGAGGCGTTCGCCCAGGCGGTCGGGGACAAGAAGGGTGTCCGACGCTTCGCCAGTGGTCTGTATCCCCTCGACGAGGCGCTGATCGAGGTGGCACTCGACCTCTCGGGTCGGCCGTTCTTCGTGTGGGAGGTCGACATGCCCGAGTCGATCCCGCTCGGGACGCCGCCGTTCGACCCGCAGCTCGCCGAGCACGTCTTCCAGTCGTTCGCCACCGCGGCGGGCATCACCCTCCACATGCGATCGAAGTCGGGGCGGAACAGCCATCACGTCGTCGAGGCCTCGTTCAAGGGTCTCGCCCGCTGCCTGCGTGACGCCGTGCGGGTCGAGGGTGGTGGGGTGCCGTCGACGAAGGGGTCGCTCGCGGTGCAGTCCGACGCCTCGGACGCCGGCTCGTGAGTGCGCCGCTGCTGGCCGTGCTCGACTACGGCATCGGCAACCTCCACTCGGCCCACCAGAGCTTCAACCACGTCGGCGCCGATGCCCGCTTGACGGCGGACCCGGGGCTGATCGCCGAGGCGGATGCGGTGGTGTTGCCGGGTGTGGGGCACTTCGGCGCCTGCATGCAGGCGCTGCACGACAGTGGTCTGGTGGAGTCGACGCTCGCCGCCGCGGCCGACGACCGGCCGTTCATCGGGATCTGCGTGGGGATGCAGATGCTCTACGAGGGTTCGACCGAAGCCCCCGGTGTCGCCGGGCTCGGGATCCTGCCGGGCACGATCGACCGGATCGACACCTCGTCCGAACCGGGCCTGGTTCTGCCCCAGATGCAGTGGAACGAGCTCCGGCCGACCGTGGCCGACGAGCCGTTGCTCGCCGGGCTCGACGGGGCGTGGATGTACTTCGTGCACTCGTTCGCCGCGCCGGCGACCGATGACGTGATCGCCACCTGCGACTACGCCGGTCCGGTGACCGCGGCCGCCCGACGGGGCACGGTGTGGGCGACCCAGTTCCACCCGGAGAAGTCGGCCCGCTCCGGCCTCCGTCTGCTCACGAACTTCGTCGACCTGGCCCGAGCCGGGGCCGACGACCGGACCGAGGTCCCCGCATGAAGCTCTATCCGGCCATCGACATCCGCGGCGGGAACGCCGTGCGCCTCTATCAGGGCGACTACGACCGGGAGACCGTCTACGGCGAGGACCCGGCCGCCCAGGCCCGGGCCTTCGAAGCCGAGGGTGCGGAGTGGATCCACGTCGTCGACCTCGACGCGGCGCGCTCGGGCGACCCGGTGAACCGTGAGGTCATCCGGTCGATCTGTGCGTCGGTGTCCGTGCCCGTGCAGGTCGGTGGTGGTGTCCGTTCGGTCGATGCGGCGAAGGCCCTGTTCGAGCTCGGTGTCGCCCGCGTTGTCATCGGCTCCGCGGCCGTCGACGACCCCGATCTGGTCCGTGCCGTCGCCGCCGACCATCCCGTGGCGGTCGGCCTCGACGCACGCGGCGACGAGGTGGCCACCCACGGCTGGACCGAACGCACCGGCCGCACGGTGGGCGATCTGGCGGCCGAGTTCGCCGATGCCGGTGTCGCCGCGCTCGTCGTCACCGAGATCGGCGTCGACGGCACCCTGGCCGGGCCCGACGTCGACGGTCTGACCCGGCTGCTCGGGGCCACCGAGATCCCCGTTATCGCCTCGGGTGGTGTCGGCACGATCGAGCATCTCCACACACTCGACGCCGTCACGGTCGACGGCCGTCGCTTCGACGGCGCCATCTGCGGTCGAGCGATCTACGAGGGGCGCTTCACCGTGGCCGAGGCCCGGGCCGCCCTGGATCGAGCGGCCGCCGAGCGGGACGGAGGTGCGGCGTGAGCGCCGTGGTCCGGGTCATCCCGTGTCTCGACGTCGATGGTGGTCGCGTCGTCAAGGGCGTGAACTTCGTCGACATCCGTGATGCCGGCGACCCGGTGGAGCTGGCGGCCCGCTACGACCAGCAGGGCGCCGACGAACTGGTCTTTCTCGACATCACCGCCTCGTCGGACGATCGGGACACCACGGTCGACATGGCCCGTGCCGTGGCCGAGCAGGTGTTCATCCCGTTCACCATCGGTGGAGGGATCCGCTCCGTCGCCGATGCGCGTCGCTTGCTGCGAGCGGGTGCGGACAAGGTCTCGATCAACTCGGCCGCGGTCAAGCGCCCCGAGCTGGTGGCCGAGATCTCCTCGGAGTTCGGTGCCCAGTGCTGCGTGGTGGCGATCGACGCCCGACGGTCGGAAGCCACCGCCTCGGGGTTCGAGGTGTACGTCAAGGGTGGGCGTGAGGCCACCGGGATCGACGCCATCGAGTGGGCGGCCCGGGTGGTCGAGCTCGGTGCCGGCGAGCTGTTGGTGACCTCGATGGATCGCGACGGGACCCGTGACGGCTTCGACCTGCCCCTCACCTCGGCGATCAGCGCCGCGGTCGAGGTGCCGGTGATCGCGTCGGGTGGGGTCGGCGGCACCGCCGACTTCGCTCCCGGGGCGACCGAGGGCGGCGCGACGGGCCTGCTGGCGGCGTCGATCTTCCACTTCGGCGAATCGACGGTGGCCGAGGTGAAGTCGGCCCTCGGCGAGGCCGGCGTCCGGGTGCGTCCCGCCGATTGACGAGCGGGCCCGTCTCACTCGCCGGTCGGGACCGGGGTGTGGTTGAACCGGAGGAACGCCCGATCGCCGAGCGCGGCGAGCCGCTCGAGCTGATCGCCGAAGATGCGCTCGTTCGTCGCCTCGGGGTCGACGATCGACCGCAGTTGTGCGTCGAGGTCGGCTCGCACACCGGCCAGCTCCGGTTCGGTGCCGAGATCGACGAGTTCGTCGGGATCGGCGACGTGGTCGAAGAGCTGGGGTCGATGGCCCACGTGATGCACGTGGGTCCACCGGTCGGATCGCAGTGCGAACGAGCCACAGGTCGAGCCACCGTCGTGGTACTCGCTGAAGATCGACCGGTCGGGGTCGGCGCCGTCGGCCAGTTCGACGAGTGAGCGGCCGGGGCCCCCGAGCGGCTCCGCTTCCGGGGCCAGCACGGCGGTGATCGTGGGAGCGACGTCGAGCAGGTCGACCGGGGTCGTGCACTCGGCGCCGGTGGCGACGCCCGGGCCGGCCACGATCATCGGGATCCGCACCGAGTCGCGGTAGAGGAACGACTTGCACCACAGGCCGCGGTTCCCGGCCATCTCGCCGTGGTCGGAGGTGACGATCACGAGGGTCTCGGAGGCGCCGCCGGACCGGTCGAGTGCGTCGAGCAGGCGTCCGACGTGGCGGTCGAACCGGGCCACGAGCGCGAGGTAGGCGGCACGACCACGGCGGACGAGGTCGTCGTCGAAGTGGGTGTGGTAGTCGAGCGAGGCGGCGAGATCCGCGACGGCCGGATGGTCGAGCGGGGTCGGTTCGATCTCGAGGTCGGCCACCGTGGGGTCGTCGAGGAACGGGGCGACGTCGGCCGCCGGTGCGGCGAGCGGATAGTGGGGTGCCACGAACCCCACCTGCAGCGCCCACGGTCGGTCGCCGCCGCCGTGGGTCTCGAGCCAGGCCTCGGCCCGGTCCGCGATCCGGTCGTCGTAGCGGGTGTAGGTGGTGGCGCCCACTCCGACGTCCGCGGCGAGCTCCGCTGCGTCGGGGTAGGGGAGCACGGTGCGTCGATCCAGGGCCTGCACCCACCCGATGCCACCCGGGACGTGCATGGCCAGCTCGGCGTCGGTGAAGCCGACGTCGTCCTCGGATGACCGGAAGTGCAGCTTGCCGATGCTCACGGCGTGGGCTCCGGCATCGCGGGCCACATGCGCCCAGCCCCGGACCGAGCCGTCGTAGGGCGCCGCCGAGTCCCACGTGCCGAGCTCGTGCACCCGACGGCCCGTGGCGAGCGAGGCCCGGGCGGGCACACAGATCGGTGAGGGCGTCCAGGCGGTCTCGAACCGGGTGCCGCGGGCGGCCAGCGCGTCGAGGTGCGGTGTGGTGGCGAGGGGATGGCCGGCCGCACCGAGGAACCGGTGGTTCCATTCGTCGGCGACGATCAGCAGGACGTTGCGGGCCCGCCCGTCCGGGACGTCGCCGGTCATCCGTGGCCGAGTCGTCGGCGGGCGGCGTCGACGACGACGTCGAGACCGGTGAGGAGGAAGTGATCGGCCATCGGGACCGTCATGACCTCGGTCGCCGCCCAGTCGGCCGTGACGGCGGTCGCGGCCTCGGGGGTGCGGAACTGGTCGTGTTCCGGGCACACGAGCAGCGTCGGCCGATCGTCTCGTCCCGCCACCATCTCCTCGGGGCCGACGAGGGCGAGCGGTGGGGCGACGGCGAACCACCCGGCCACGGCCGGCCCGTCGACCGCGAGGGAGACATCGGCGCCGAAGCTCCAACCGGCGAGCCAGATCGGGATGCCCGGGTGCCGTTCGGCCAGGGCCATCAACGCGGCCTCGACGTCGAGTCGCTCGCCGCGGCCGTGGTCGAAGCGGCCCTCCGAACCCTGCACCCCGCGGAAGTTGAACCGCAGCGTCGTCACGTCGTCGGCGGGCAGCGCGTGGAACAACGCGTCGACGACCGGTGCGTGCATGGTGCCGCCGTGCAGCGGATGCGGGTGGCACACGACCGCGGCGGCGCTCGGCGAGGGGACCTCACGCCATTCGGCGCGGAGGTCGAGCCCGTCCCGGGTGGTCAGCACCGAGCGGCGGACCGGCTCGTGTGGTGGGGGCGGGCCCGGGCGGGTCGTCGGCATCCGGCAACGGTACCGTTCGGCTCCGTGACGATCGATGCCCAGACGAACGCCGAGTCCGGTCCGATGAGCGGCCACGACAGTCGCCTGCCGATCAAGATGCTCAACGATCGGATCCTCGTCTCGATGGAGACCGACGGGGAGCGCACGTCGACGGGCGGGATCCTCATCCCGGCCACGGCGCAGGTCGGCAAGCGGCTCACCTGGGCCGAGGTGGTCGAGGCCGGCCCGAACGTGCGGTCGATGCAGGTGGGTGACCGGGTCTTGTTCAACCCGGAGGACCGCTACGAGGTCGACGTGGCGGGCAAGGACTACATCATCCTGCGTGAGCGCGACGTGCACGCCGTGGCGGCCGAGCGCCTCGACGAGGGCCACACCGGGCTCTACCTGTAGCGCCCGGGCTGGCCCGTACCGACGCTGGTCGGAGGTGCCGGGTCGCGGGTTCCCCGCCGGCGCCCCGCGAGCGGGGGGAATCGCCACGCCCATCCGGCTCCGGCGCCCGATCCCGGTGGCCGGAGTCGGTACGTTCGCCGCCCATGCGGGGCGATTCCGACAACGATCTGGGCATCGGCGATGCCGTCGCCGCCGCGCGCCGGTATTCTCGGCGCCTGATGACGGCGGCGGCTTCTGGCGGAACCGACCTCTCGCTCACGGAACTCTCCCGACGCACCGGTCTGTCCCGGTCGGCGGTGCTCCGTCGGCTGAGGAGCGGAGATATCTCGGGTGCGACCCGACGGGACGACGGGCAATGGGTGATCCCCGACTCGGCGGTCGACGAGGTGTTGTCCTCGAAGACCTCCGGGGGCGCGGACTCCGTGGCGGACACGGCCGTGGAGGCATCGTCCGCCACGGCGACCGAGGTCGAGGTCATCGAGCTCGACGACGAGGCAGCCGAGGTGGACACCGACGATGCCGACGAGGTGATCGAGGTCGATGTCGTCGAGGCGCCCTCGGTCGACACCGCGACCGCCACCGACCCCGGGACCGCTGCCGAGACCGAAGGCGACACCGTCACGGTCCTCGCCCCGCCCGTCGTCGACGTGCGGGCGGACCTGATGGACGTGCGGCCGGCGACCCTCGATCCGGAACTCGAGCGCGGCCTGCGGGCCGAGCTGGCCGAGTTCCGGCGCAAGGCCGCCGTGGCCGAGGCATTGGCCGCCGAGCGCCAGTCGACGATCGACACCCTGCGCGAAGCGCTCGACACGATCCGCCGGATCCTCCCCGAGACCGATGAGGAGCTCGCGGCCGCGGCCGCCGCTCCCGTCACGACGGCGCCGGCGACGCCCGCGGTCGATTCCGCCGCCGAGGTCGTGCCCGAACCGGTCGCGCTGTTCGAGGCCTCCGAGGGCGACGATGATCCCGACCGCGGCGGCGAGTGGGTCTGGCAGACCTCCGCCACGGCCGACGAACCCCGGGGTCTCCTCCGCTTCCTCCGACGTCGCTGATCGGCGACGGGGAATCCCGCTCCCGGCGGGCGGGTGCGACTCTAGGCTCGGGCACGATGACGACGTCACGTGATGCGTTCCACGCCCTCGCCCGCACCCATCGTGCGGTGCCGGTGAGCCGGGAGCTCCTGGCCGACCTGACCACGCCGGTGGGTGCCTTCCTGCGCTGCGTCGGCGACGAGCCGGGGTTCCTGCTCGAGTCGGTCGAGAACGGTGAGCGATGGAGCCGCTACAGCTTCGTCGGACGGCGGCCTCACGCCACGTTCACCTCCCGCGGCGGCGTCGTCACCCAGACCGGTTCGATCCCCGGTGATCCGGTGGCCGTCGACCGGGGCATGCTCGCCGTGCTCGACGACCTCCTCGATCGGTTCGCGGCGCCACCCATCGAGGGGCTTCCGCCGCTGCACGCCGGCCTCGTCGGCTACCTGGGCTACGACGTGGTGCGTGAGGTCGAACACCTCCCGGACCGCCCGGACGACCAGCTGGGCTTCGCCGATGCCGTGATCGAGGTGATCGGCGAACTCGCGGTGTACGACCACTGGCGTCAGCGGGTCGTGCTCATCGCGGTGTCGTTGCTCCCGGAGCAGGCGGATGCCGCGACGATCGACGCCGCCTACGACGATGCCGTGGCCCGGCTCGATCAGCTGGCGGTCGACGGTGCACGCCCGATCGACGAGCCGATGCTCGCGCCACCCACCGACGATCCGCCACCCGACGTGCGGGCCTCGATCAGCGACGACGACTACATGCGGGCGGTCGAGGTGGCCAAGGAGTACATCCGGGCCGGCGACATCTTCCAGGTCGTGTTGTCGAAGCGGTTCGATCTCGATCTCGACGCCGACCCCGTCGACCTCTACCGGGTGCTCCGCCAGATCAACCCGAGCCCCTACATGTACCTCGTGCGTCAGCCCGATCTGACGATCGTCGGGTGCTCGCCGGAGCCACTCGTTCGGGTCGAGGGTGATCGGGTGATCTCCCGCCCCATCGCCGGGACCCGTCGACGTGGCCGGACCGATGCGGAGGACCGCCGGATGGCGTCCGAGCTCGCGGAGGACCCGAAGGAGATCGCGGAGCACGTGATGCTCGTCGATCTCGCCCGGAACGACCTCGGTCGGGTCGCGGAGTTCGGCTCGCTCGAGGTCGCCGAGATGATGACGCTCGAGCGGTACAGCCACGTGATGCACCTCACCTCCGAGGTGCAGGCCACCCGCCGTCCCGATGTGTCGGTCGTCGACGTGATCCGGGCCACGCTGCCCGCGGGGACGTTGTCGGGGGCGCCGAAGGTCCGGGCGATGGAGATCATCGACGAGCTCGAACCCGCGGCACGGGGCCCCTACGGCGGCGTGGTCGGCTACGTCGACTTCTCCGGCAACCTCGACACGGCGATCGTGATCCGCACGTTGTTGTGCGCCGACGGCAAGGCGTCGATCCAGGCCGGTGCCGGTGTCGTCGCCGACTCCCGGCCCGAACTCGAGAACCTCGAGTGTTGGAACAAGGCCCAGGCGCTGCTCCGGGCGGTCGAGCCGGCTCGCCGGATGACCGCGGCCCGCAACCACGGCGGTTGAACCCGACGAGGCCCGCTCACCCGTCGGAGCGGCCCCATCGTGCATCGACGGCGTCGAGCACGATGTCGGCGATCCAGCCGCTGCCCCGGCGGTTGACGTGGATCCCGTCGGTCTGGCGCACCGTGCGGATCTCACCGTCGGAGGGGTCGGGTCGGCGGGCCTCGTAGGCGCCGTCGGCGCCGGCGAGCAACGGGTCGAGGTCGATCGAGGTGACCCAGGCACGCTCCGCCGCGGCGGCGTCGATGGCGTCGTTGATCCTCCGGCTGATCCGATCCCGCTCCGGGTCGGCCATCGGCGGCAGGCGGAGCCAGTAGAGGTGCACCCCGTCGTAGGCGGCGACGTCCATGACCGTCGCGACCCGTCGGGAGTACTCCTCGAACCACCCCGGGGTGCCGACCCCGAGCGCTCGGGTGTCGACGTCGGGATCGGCGCCGCTGCCCCGCATCGCCTGATCGTCGTTGCCGCCCACCATGAACACGATCACCTCGGGTCGGGTCGCCGGGTCGGCCATGGCCTCCGCCAATCGGGCGGGCCAGTCGAAGTAGTCGGGGCGGGCGAGGCCCGTGGCGATGTGGTGGTCGAGGGTGACGGTGAGGTCGTCGGCCCGGGCGTGGTCGTTGAGGAACGCCGAGCCGACGTACTCGCCGAGCGAGTCGCCCCCGACCCAGATCCGCAGCGGAGCCTCCGCGGTGGGGCGGCGCATCGTGGTCGGCGGCAGCTGCATCGTCGTGGTGGTGGTCGTCGGGCGGTCGATGGCGGTCGACGGGGTGGCGTCGCGGCTCGTCGTCGGTGGGGTGGAGGCGGTGGTGGCGGCGGCCTGGGTCGTCGTGGTGGGCGTGCCGGCGAGGTCGCCGAGTCGGAGGTCGGTGCGGACCGTCCGGTCCCGCTCCACCAGCCGACCGAGCCATGCGGCGGGGCGGTCGGCACCGATACCCGATGCGGCCCGGTCGAGTCGTTCCGCGCCCGCCACCCAACGGTCGCGGTCGGGTCCGAGTTCACGCCGCTCGGCGATGTCGACGAGCCGGGCCGTCGATCCGAGCCCGCCGATGGCGAGGGCGACGAGCACCATGACGACCGCCCGGCCGGGTCCGACGACGGTCGGTCGGGGTGACGTCGTGGGGGTGGCGGGGTCGGACACGGGACTCAGAACTGGAAGTAGATGAACGGGGCCACGCCGGCCGGGGCCAGCGCGACGACGACGGCCACCCACACCCCGCCGGTGATGGCGAGTGTGGCGGGGGAGAGGGTGTCGACCCGGGTCCGGCCTCGGTCGGCGAGGTCGTCCGGGCATGCCTGGAGTGCGAGTGCGGCGGCGACCACCCCGGCGACCCAGGGCGAGATCGAGGGCACCGCCGCGGCCGCCTCGAGACTCGTCAGCAGGGCCCATGCGTCGCCGAGCGTCTCGGCCCGGAAGCAGACCCACGCGAGACACACCACGTGGAAGGTGACGACCCACCGCACCGCGAGCCCGAGCCCGGTGTCGGCCATCGCGGCGGAGGCGGGCCGTGCGGTCCGGCGCCGCCGGTCGACGAGCAGTCGCTCGGCGGCGAGTGCGGCGCCGTGGATGGCGCCCCACACCACGAAGGTCCAGTTGGCGCCGTGCCAGAGCCCGCCGAGCAGCATGGTGAGGGTGAGGTTCCGGTAGGTGCGGAAGGGTCCGCCACGGTTGCCGCCGAGCGGGATGTAGAGGTAGTCCCGGAGCCAGGTCGAGAGGCTGATGTGCCAGCGTCGCCAGAAGTCCTGGAAGCTCGCCGCCCGGTAGGGGGCGTCGAAGTTGGTGGGGAAGCGGAACCCGAGGAGCAGGGCACAGCCGATGGCGATGTCGGTGTAGCCGGAGAAGTCGGCGTAGATCTGGATGGCGTAGGCGTAGACGGCGAGCAGCCGGTCGAAGAGGTTCGCCACGCCGGGTGCGGCGAACACGTCGTCCACGGCGGCGTCGGCCAGATACGACGAGATCACGACCTTCTTGAACAGGCCGGCACCGATGAGCCGGAACGCGGTGCCGACCGGCGGATCGACCGGGCCGTCGCCCCGGCGGCGGGCGGCGAGGATCGGGAGGAAGTCCCCGGCCCGCACGATGGGACCGGCGACGAGTTGGGGGAAGAACGACAGGTAGAGGGCCACGTCGAGCAGCGGGGCCGGTTCGAGTTCGCCCCGGCCGATGTCGACCACGTAGGAGATGGCCTGGAACGTGAAGAAGGAGATGCCCACGGGCAGCACGAGCCCGAGCACGAGTCCCGGGGTGACACCGAGCCGGTCGGCGAGGGACTCGACGAAGAAGTCGTGGTACTTGAACAGGCCGAGCACCCCGAGGTTCGCCCCCACCGCCGCTCGGACCCACCATCGTCGGGCCGCCTCGTCGCCGGCGGCACGGCTCCCGGCGACCCGCACGCCGAACCACCAGTTGAGTGACGCCGAGCCGGCCAGCAGGCTCACGAAGCGGACGTCCCACCAGCCGTAGAACACCCACGAGGCCGCCACCATCGACACGGTCCAGAGCACCGGGCGGGACCGGGTGAGCGTCGAGACGCCGAAGACGACGACGAAGAAGACGGCGAAGGTGAGGGTGGGGAACAGCACGAGCGACAGGCGGGCTCGCTCGCCCTCCGGCGGGCTCCGGGCGGCCCGGGCCATGCTGGCATACTCACGCCCATGAGCTCCGCCACCCCCGTCCCGTCGACCTCGATCGCCGCGGCGCACGAGGTCGATGTGATCGACGCATCGGGTCCTGATGTCGTCGCCTACCTCCAGGGCCAGATCTCCGCCGACGTGGACGCCCTCGCGGTGGGAGCCTCGGTGTGGTCGATGGTGCTGCAGCCGACGGGTCGCCTCGACGGGTGGTTCCGCCTGCACCGTGCGGGTGACACCTCGTTCCTGCTCGTGTTCGACGCCGGCGCCGGCGAGCCGGCGCTCGCCCGTCTCCGACGGTTCCTGCTCCGCACCGACGCCTCGTTCGAGCTGCGGACCGTCCGATCGGTGGCGATCCACGGCCCGGCGGCGGGCGCGGTGGAGGCATCCGACGAGGTCGTGGTGATCGACGTCGGCTTCGGCGGCGACCGGGCCGTCGAGATGCTCGGCGCCACGGTGCCCACGGGCGCCGAGGCGACCGTCGTCGATGCCGACGCCCTCCGGGCCCGCCGGATCCGGGCCGGTCGCCCCGCATACGGCGCGGAGCTCGACGACCGGACGATCCCCGCCGAGGCCGGCATCGTCGACGTCTCGGCGAGTTTCACCAAGGGGTGTTACACGGGCCAGGAGCTGGTGGCCCGCATGGACGCCCGCGGGGCTGCCGCGCCCCGGTCGCTCCGGGTGCTGCACTTCGGTGGAGCGGCCCCGGCTGCGGGCACGGCGCTCGTCGTCGATGGTGACGAGGTCGGTGAGGTGACCTCGGTCGCCACCGACGAGACCGGCACCGTCGGCCTCGGCTACCTGAAGCGCTCGGCGGCGGAGGCGACGTCGGCGACCGTCGACGGGATCACCGTCGAGCTGGGTGTGCCTGGCTGAGGCGCCAATAGCTGGAAGTTGTGCATCGAACACTTGTTCGATAATGTTGTGGGTGTGGCGGATGTGGTGGAGCTCGCACAACGGGTGCGAGATGGGATCGAACGGGTGGAGGCGGGTGTGCTCGACGAGCCCGGCCTGGCTGCGTTTGTGTCCGACCTGCACACGATGCGCCGGGTGTGTGGGACCTGGTTGACCCGGTGTGCCGAGATCGCCTCGTCGGTTTCGGATGCCCCGGCGGCGGATGTGATCCGCTCCGCTGGTGCTGTGAGTCGTCGGGAGGCCGCCGAGTACGCGCGCCGATCGGAAGCGTTGGCTGACTACGACGCTCTGTCCGACGCCACCCGTTCCGGTGACCTGTCATCGGGTGCGTTCGACGCGATCACCCGAGCCGGCGGATCACTCTCCGACGACGATCGATCCGTGTTCGAGGAACGCCTCGTATCCGCCGGAGCGGCGGAGCGTTCCGGGGAGATGCCACCGGAGTCGTTCACGAAGTGGGTGAACGGGATCGCCGACCAGGTCGACACCGACCGACGAGCAAGAGAACTCGCTGCTCGGGAAGCGAAGAGTCAGGCCAAGACGTGGACCGATGCGTCGTCGGGGATGACGTGTCTGCGGGCCGAGTTCGACGAAGTCCGCGGCACCACGATCGACAAGATGCTCGACGACGAATGCCGCTCCATCCTCAAACGAGCCGACAAAGGCACCCGGCAGTGGTCACCCAACCTCCGAGCCGAAGCCCTCTACGAACTCATGCGGCGCGGAGCGACAGGAGAGTCCGGCCCTGCCCGGTACGCCGGGATCATCGTCGTCGACGCCGACACCGCAGCCACCGGAGAGCTTGCCGATGGTGGCGTGTGCCGGCTCGGCCCGACCGACCTCCCACCCACCACCGCCGGACGGCTCCTGTGTGACTCGACCCTGCGACGAGTCGTGCTCGACACCGACGGCGAAGTCCTCGACGTCGGCCGCAAGGTCCGCGACGCCACACCAGCGCAACGAGCCGCCCTCGAAGCCCTCTACGGCGGATGCTGCTGGCCCGGATGCGATCAACCGTTCCGGGCCACCCACATCCACCACCTCCACGAGTGGGAACACGGCGGCCCCACCGACCTGTCGAACCTCCGACCGCTGTGTGTGCGGCATCACCACGACGTGCACGAAGGCGGCTGGACCATGCAGGTCCTCCCCGGCAACCGGGTCGCCTACCACCGACCCGACGGCTCGCTCTGGCAGACCACCAACCCACCCGCCACCGCCGACCAACACCAACGACAACGTCGACGAAGCCCCGCGCCACCGCACTCCGAACCGTCACCAGCCGACACGAACCGAGACCGAGCCGTGCCTCGTGGCGCACCAGCGGACACGAACCCACCGGCGCCGGCTCCCGACCCGAACGAGGCCGCCCCCACAGCAACCCCGACCACGACCACACCGAATACGATCACGAACGACTCGAACCCGATCACGGACAACTCGACACCGAGCACGGCGACGACCACCCCGGCGACGTCCCGACCGAGACACCGACCCCGAAGCCGCCGACGCAGCACCCCCGCAACGCTCCCGCTCTGAGACGTTGGGGGCGACCGGAGTCGCGGTCTGACGTTCGCTCAGATCAGCGGGATGCGGAAGCCCACACTCGTGCCCCGGCCGTCGTCGACAGGGGAGTGGGCCGCGACACCTCCGCCCATGGCGGCGGCGAGTTGGGCGACGATCGCGAGGCCGAGGCCGGACGACTGTTCCTCACGAACCGGGCGGGCCTGGGTCACGTAGAGACGCTCGAAGACGTGGGCCAGGTCGGCTTCGGGGATCCCGGCGCCGTCGTCGGTGACGGCGACCACCCCGTGGCCGTCGATCGTGCGGACCGACACCACGATCGTCGTCGCGGCGTACTTCACGGCGTTCTCCACGAGGTTCGACACCATCTGGCCGACCCGATCGGCGTCGGCTTCGACCCGCACCCCCGGCTCGGCGTCGACCGTGAGTGTGAGGTCGTGGGTGGCCGCGGTGGGGCGGACGGCGTCGACGTGGCGAGCGACGGCCTCGCCGAGGTCGATCGGGGCGGTGTCGAGGCCGAACTGACGGGCATCGAGCCGGGCGAGCTGCAACAGGTCGGCGACGAGCCGGCCGAGTCGATCCGACTGTCCGACGATGACCTCCCCGGCACGGGCCGTGTCGGGCACGGCGCCGTCCGCGAGGGCCTCGCCGTAGCCCCGGATGGCCGTGAGGGGGGTGCGGAGGTCGTGGGACACCGAGAGGAGGAACTGCTGCTCGAGCTGCCTCGAGCGTTCCAGGTCGGCGGCCATCGTGTTGACCGACCGGCCGAGCTCGGCCACCTCGTCGTCACCCGGGACGTCCACCCGGGCCGACAGATCGCCGTCGGCGAGGCGTCGTGTGGTCGCTTCGATCGAGCGGATCGGGGCCACGAACCGTGTGGACAGCAACAGCGCGGCGAGTGCCGCTCCGAGCAGGACCGCGATCGCCGAGAGCACGAACCACTGCCGGGCCCGTGGCGACAGGGGCGTGACC
The DNA here is from genome assembly GCA_020630195.1 of Acidimicrobiales bacterium. Classification (GTDB taxonomy): domain Bacteria; phylum Actinomycetota; class Acidimicrobiia; order Acidimicrobiales; family SZUA-35; genus JAHDBV01. The sequence goes on along the minus strand of JAHDBV010000001.1, from coordinate 49,068 downwards.
TGCTCCGCGAGCAGCAGGCCGACCCGGCCGGCGGCCGGGCGGCGGGTCTCGACGTCGACCACCGTCACGGCGGCGACATCGTCGTCACGGTCGAACGTCGCCACCGCGCCGTCGGCGAGCAGGGCGAGCGCCTCGGCGTCGAGCACACCGATGACGGTCGCATCCGTCACACCCGGTTCCCGGCGGTTGAGCGGCACGATCCGCTGGAGTGTCCCGTCGTCATCGATCAGGACGATCTCGAGATCGCTCAGGTCGAAGGCGTCGCGCTGGCGTTCGAGCTGTCGGGTGAGGGTGCCGGGGTCGGTGACGCCGGCGAGTCCGTCGGCGAGGGCCTCGACCCGCTCGGCCACCCGCTCGCGCGCCTCACCCCGGGCTCCGACTCCGGCGAGCAGCAACACGCCGGCACCGACGAGGACGACGGCGAGGAGGGCGATCCCGAGGAACGCGAGGAGCAGGCGGCGACGCATCGTCAGTCGAGCCGGTAGCCGACGCCGCGTACGGTCTCGAGCGGGAGGGCGTCGCCGACCTTGCGGCGCAGCTGGCGGATGTGCACGTCGACGGTGCGGATGTCACCGATCCAGCCCTCACCCCACGCGCCGTCGAGGATCTGCTGGCGGGACAGGGCGATGCCGAGATTGCGGCAGAGGAACTCGATGAGGGCGAACTCCTGGGCCGCGAGGGGCACCACGTCGCCCTCGACGGTGACCTCGCGGCGTGCCCCGTCGACCACGATGCCGGCCCGCTCGTAGCGGAGCGGGGCGTCGCCGTCGGCCGGGGCACCACGTTCGCCCCGACGGAGGATCGCCTTGATGCGGGCGACGACCTCACGGGCCGAGAACGGCTTCGTCACGTAGTCGTCGGCCCCGAGCTCGAGGCCGAGGATCCGGTCGACCTCGTCGTCGCGGGCGGTCAGGAACATCACGGGCACATCGGAGAACCGTCGGAGCTCGCGGCACACGTCGGTGCCGTCGAGGTCGCCGGGCAGTCCGATGTCGAGCAGCACGAGATCGGGCTGTCGGGCCCGGATCACGTCGAGGGCCCGGGCCCCGTCGCCGGCGACCGACACCGACCAGCCCTCCCGCTGGAGGTAGAGGACGAGCACGTCGGCGATGTCGGGGTCGTCCTCGACGACGACGATCTGGAGGCTCACGGCGGCGATGCTACGACGCCCGTGTGAGGAGATCGTGAACACTGCGGTGCCGGTGGTCGGCCGTCGTCTCGCTCCGATCGGGTCCGCTCCGGTACGTTCGGCGCCATGTCGAAGCTCTCGCTGATCGCCAAGCTCACCATCAACGAAGGTGCCAACGCCGAGTTCGAGGCGGCCCTCGCCGACCTCATCGCCGCGTCGGCCACCGAGGACGGTCTCGAGGTCTACGCGGCGAACGCCGACACCGGCGACGCCCAGACCTACTGGTTCTACGAGATCTACACCGACGACCAGGCCCTCGCCGTGCACGGCAAGGGCGACGAGATGAAGGCCGCCATGGGTGCTCTCGGTCCGTTCATGGCCGCCCGTCCCGAGATCATGATGTGCCGGCCCGTGGTGGCGAAGGGGGTCGAGCTCTGAGCCGACCCGGCTCGGCTCTAACCTGATCGGTCGTGGCCACCACCTATCTCGACCGCATCCTCGACGCGCACCGGGAGGCCGCGCGCCACGACACCCGGTCGCTCGACGCACTGATCGCCGAGGCCGACGGGCTCGAGCCGACCCGCGGGTTCCGTGACGCACTCGCCGGCGCCGACGGGCTCGCGGTGATCGCCGAGATCAAACGCCGCAGCCCCTCCAAGGGTGCGCTGCGCCCCGATCTCGAGCCGGCCGACTGGGCGGCGAGCTACGAACGTGGTGGTGCCGCCGCGATGTCGGTGCTCACCGACATCGAGTTCTTCGGCGGTCACCCCGATGATCTACGCGCCGCTCGTGCGGCCACACAGCTGCCGGTGATCCGCAAGGACTTCACGGTCTCGGCCCACGACGTCGTCGATGCCCGCCTCATGGGGGCCGACTGTGTGCTGCTGATCGTGGCCGCACTCGACGACGTGGAGCTGGCCGACTTCCACGGCCTCGCCACCGAACTCGGCCTCGACGTGCTCGTGGAGACCCACGACGAGGCCGAGGTCGACGGCGCACTCGCCGTCGGAGCGACACTCGTCGGCGTGAACCAGCGGGACCTCGTCACCTTCGAGGTCGACACCGACCGCGCCGTGCGGGTGGGCGCCAGCCTGCCGCCCGATGTCGTGCGGGTGGCCGAATCGGGCGTCTCGGGCCCCGACGACGCCGCCGTGCTCGCCGACGCCGGCTATCACGCCGTGCTGGTGGGAGAGTCGCTCGTGCGGTCCGGCGACCCGGCCGCCGCCGTGGCGGCCATGCGGGCCGCCGGCTGACCGGGCGGCGACATCCGGTCGGGAATGCTCCCGGGCCGGACCGGCACGGCGAGTAGGGTCGTCGTCGTGTTCGTGAAGATCTGTGGCATCACCTCGGTGGAGGACGCACTGCTCGCCGCCGGACTCGGCGCCGATGCCGTGGGCATGATCTTCGCCCCCTCGAAGCGCCAGGTCACCGCGGCGCTCGCACGCGATGTCGTTCGCCGGCTCCCGCCCGAGATCATCTCGGTCGGGGTGTTCCGTGATGAACGACCCGAGCGGGTGGCCGAGCTCGCCAACCAGATCGGCCTGCGGGTCGTCCAGCTCCACGGTCGTGAGAGCCCGACCGAGACGCAGTGGCTCGCCCGCAGGGTCCCCGGTGTGATCAAGGCGTTCTCGATGTCCGACCCCGGCCTCGACGACGTGTTGGCCTACGGCGGTGTCCGCCCGATGGTCGACGGTCCGGCCCCCGGTTCGGGGCTTCCGGTCGACTGGCACGCCCTCGCCGAGCGTCGCATCGACCGCCCGTACCTCCTCGCCGGTGGTCTCGATCCGGACAACGTGGCCGAGGCCATCCGGATCGTGCGGCCGTGGGGCGTCGACGTCGCCTCCGGCGTCGAGGCGGCCCCGGGGCGGAAGGACCCGACGAAACTGCGGCACTTCATCACGAATGCACGCGCCGCCGCCCCGGACGACGACGGTTCACGATCCATCGGCTTCGACGACCAGGCCTTCGACGTGCCGTCCCCCACGATCGACCTCGATCGGCCCCCCGCCGAGGAGCCGCCTCCCGCGCCGGCGCGTCCGACGTCCTCCGGTGACGGCGAGCTCTACGACTGGTCCGCCGACAGCTGAGCCGGCGTCCGTTCGATCCCGGGCCCCGGCGGGGGAAGGCCTCCACCACCCGATCGGTTGAGGAGCCATGAGCACGAACGAATGGGATCTGATCGTCGTCGGTGGTGGCGCCGGTGGCCTCGCGGCCGCCCGCGAGGCCCGACGCCGCGGCCACGACGTGGCGCTCGTCGCCGACGCCCCACTCGGTGGTGACTGCACGTTCACCGGCTGTGTCCCGTCGAAGACGCTGATCGAAGCGGCGGCGGCCGGCCGTTCCGCCGACGACGCGCTCGCCGCCGTGCACCGCGTCGTCGCACACGTCGCCGGGAGCGAGTCGGCCGAGGTGCTCCGGGCCGAGGGTGTCGAGGTGGTGGATGGCCGCGGGCGCCTGCACGGTGACGGGTCGGTCGAGGTCGACGGGCGTCGCCTCCGGCCCCGGCGCGGCACGGTGCTCGCCCTCGGTGCCTCGGCGGCCGTGCCGCCGATTCCCGGGTTGGCCGAGGCGATGGCCGCCGGCACGGCGCGCACCACCGACACCTTCTGGGAACTGGACGCGCTGCCGGCCCGGCTCGCCGTCCTCGGTGCGGGCGCCATCGGGTGTGAGCTGGCGATGGCATGTGCCCGACTCGGTGTCGAGGTGACCCTCGTCGATCTCGCGCCCCGCGTGCTGTCCCGGGAAGAGCCCGACGTGTCGGCGATCATCGACGCCCGACTCGAGGCCATGGGCGTCCGGCGGGTCCTCGGCGTCGGTCTGGCCGGCGTCACCGGGACTCCGACGGGACTCGCCCTCGCGATCGACGGCACCACCGGAGTCGAGGCCGACGTCCTGCTCGTGGCCGTCGGTCGGCGTCCCCGCACCGATGGCACGGACCTCGCCGAGGCGGGCATCGAACTCACCGACCGCGGGGCGATCGACGTCGACGACGGCCTCGCCACCTCGGTCGACCGGGTCTGGGCCGTCGGCGACGTGACGGGGCTCATGCCGTTCACCCACGCCGCCGACGCCATGGGGCGGACCGCGGCCACGAACGCCCTCGGCCGTGTCCAACGATTCCGTCCCGAGACCTTCGACACCGACCTCGTGCCGTGGGTGACCTTCACCGATCCGGAGGTGGCCCGGATCGGCGTGACCGAAGCCGAGGCGGCGTCCCGGTTCGAGGGTGCGATGGTGGCCGAGCTCCCCCTCGACGAACACGACCGGGCCCTCGCCGCCGGGCACACCGACGGTGTCATCCGGATCGTCGCCGCACCCCGCCCGGGTCTCGGGATGCGTGGTGGCGGTCGGATCGTGGGCGCCACGATCGTCGCCCCCCGAGCCGGCGAGATGATCGCCGAGATCTCCCTGGCGATGCGCCTCGGTGCCTTCACCGGTCGCCTGGCGCAGGCGATCCATCCGTATCCGACGTGGAGCTACGGGATCCCGAAGGCCATCGGCCAGTTCTTCACCACCGTCGAGGGTCGAACGGCCCGGCCGGCCCGGGCCTGATCGACCGCTCGGCTCAAGCCGGCTCGATCCGTTGCCGTTACCAGCCGGTATGGCACGCAGGAACGAGCGTGGCGCCGGCGCCATCGAGTACGGACTGATCATCGCCGTGATCGCGGGCGTCGTCGTGTTCGCACTCCGGAACACCGGCGACTCGGCCGACGAGGACCTGCAGTACACCGCCGCGGTCATCGAGGGTGAAGTGCTCGACAACGGCGACGCTGGCGCGTCCGGCGGTTTCGGTTCCACCAACTCGGGCGGCAGCTTCGGTGGCGGTGCCGCGGCGTCGCAGTCGTTCGAGGACGGCGAGGACGACTTCTACATCGTCTACGACGAAGGCGAGACCATCGGGATCTGGACCGTGGCGGAGGGATCCGTCGATCCGTTCCGGGTCGACCAGCCGACCCTGTCCGCCCGCTGGCGCAACACCGGAGCCGCGGCACCGAACGGGGAGAAGATCCTCGATCTCAACGGCAACGAACCCGGCGCCATCGAGACCGAGCTCCGGGTCGCCCGCAACGCTCCCTACACGCTGACCTTCCTCGCCTCGGAGAACCACTTCTGTCAGGGTTCGACCACGGCCGACGGTCGGGCGAAGACGGGCCAGGTGCTCTGGAACGGTGAGGTCGTGCAGACCTTCTCGGTCGACACCGACTTCGGCGAGTTCGACCTCGTGACCGCCGAGCTGCCGCCGAACGGTGGAGAGCTCGGCACCCTGCGCATCGAGTCGACGACGGGCGGCAGCTGCGGCCCGGCGATCGAGAGCGCCTCGGTGAGCGTCAGCCTGCGCTGAGCCGGCCGCCGGGGTCCACGACCCGGGCGGCGACCTCAACCCGGGGGCGGCGGTGCCGACTGGCACCGGGTTCCCCTCCCGTGCCCGAGGTCCCGCCATGGCTCGCTCCATCTCCCCGAATCCCCGGGGGTCGACATCGTCGACCTCCCGATCCGTCGGCTCGCGCTGGCGTGTCGGCGCCGCCATCGGCGTGTTCGCCGCGCTGCTCTCCGGCGCCGCACCGACCCCGGCGGCGGCCTCTCCCGGCGACCCCGGCACGATCGGCGGCATCGTCTTCGACGACAACGGCGGCACCAACCAGACCCCGGCCGACATCGCGGACGGTGAGTTCGACACCGGCGAGTCGGGTCTGTCGGGTGTCGAGGTCACCGTCGTCTGCGACTACGACCACGACAGCGATCCGGCGACGGCCCCCCAGGTGTCGACCGACACCGTGACGACGGGAGTCAGTGGCACGTTCTCCCTCGCCTCGGTGGAGGGCGCCGACTGTCGGGTCGTGGTCGACCCGGCCACGGCGCCGGCGGGACACCAGCCGACGACCGACGGCCCGCAGGCCGAGACCGGTGTGATCTGGCTCGAGAACGTCGACGCCGCCGTCGGTGGCCTCGTGTTCGGCTTCCACGACCCGGCGGACTACCGCTGCGGCACCTATGCACTCGCCACGTCCTGTTTCGTGCGCGGCGACCAGTCGGGGGTCGACGCGGCGGACGAGCACGTGCTCGTCGGCTTCGACGAGACCTCGAGTGGCTACATCGGTGAGCCGGGCCACACCACCCCCGACTTCCTCGGCGACGCCGGCGAGATCGGCACGACCTACGGTCTGGCCTACCGGCCGGGCTCGGACACCCTGTACGCCGGTGCCTACACCAAGCGCCACGCGGGCTACGGCCCGAACGGCGAGGGCGCCATCTACGTCGTGCCCACCGTCACCACCTCACCGGGCACGCCGGTGTTGCTGGTCGACCTCGGCGCCGGTGCGGACGCCACCGCGGTGCCCCGCGGCACGAGCGGCTGGGACCGTGACGTCGACGCGTTCGCCGCGGTCGGCAAGACCGGTCTCGGCGACCTCGAGCTCGGCCCGGGTGGCGACACCCTCTGGGCCGTGCACATGGAGGACAAGACCCTCGTGCGCCTGCCGCTCGATGCGGCCGGCACCGCCCTCACCGCCGCCACCGATGCGACCGCCATCACGAGCCCCTGCTCGGTGGCGACCCAGTGGCGTCCGATGGCCGTCGCCCACGACGGCACGAACGTCTTCGTCGGTGGCGTCTGCGATCAGGACCTCACCGCCCACGTGATGCGCTTCGACGCCCCCGGGTTCACCGAGGTCACCTCGTTCAACCTCGGCTACAACCGGCGTTGCGCCGGCTCGTCGAACAGCACCGCGGCCGCCGCCACCGCCTACGTGGCGTCCACCTGCTCGGCCGACCGCGATGCCGACTGGGAGCCGTGGGAGGACGTCTGGGCCAACATCCCCCAGCCCGACGACTCGCTCGCCCATCCCCAGCCCATGTTCGCCGACCTCGAGTTCGACGGCGACGACCTCATCATCGGTCTGCGGGACCGGTTCGGCGACCAGATCGGTTCGTTCGACCGTTCGCCCGACCTCTCCGACCCCCAGCTCTACGAGGCCTTCGGCTCCGGCGACATCCTGCGGATGTGTGACGACGGCGCCAGTGGCTGGGACCTCGAGGTCGACGGGTCGTGTGGTGGGGTCACCACCAGCGGCGCCGGCACCGGCCAGGGCCCCGACGACCCGGCCGTCGGGCCCGGCACCTCCGACGGCACCCCGTCCGGTGAGTTCTACTTCGGCGACTACGCACTGAACGCCCTCCACGACGAGGTCGCCTTCGGTGGCCTCGCCCTCATCCCCGGTTCCGACCGGGTCGCCGTGACGGCGATGGACCCCCGCGACGTGCAGACCGGTGGTGTGCTGTTCTTCGAGTCCTCCGGTGCGAACGCCGGCGACGCCCCGCAGCGCTACGAGCTCTACGAGGGCACCTCGAACGGCACCGACGGCAACGTGTTCGGCAAGGCCAACGGCCTCGGTGACGCCGTCTGGATGTGTTCCGCGCCGCTCGAGATCGGCAACTACGTCTGGTTCGACGCCGACGGTGACGGCCAGGCCGACCCGTCGGAGCCGGCGCTCGCCGACGTGATCGTGCGACTCTTCGCCGACACCGACGGTGACGGCGACCCGAACGGCCCCAGCCTGGGCCAGGTCACCACCGACGCCGCCGGCCGGTACCTGTTCACGAACATCTCCGTTCCGGCCGGTATCGCACCGAACACCGACTACGTCGTCGAGTTCGACGTGGCCACCAACAGCGTGACCGGGCCCGCGGGCGAAGCGATCGAGCTGACCACGGCCAACACCTCCGGTGGCGACCAGACCGACTCCGACGCCACCGACGTCGGCGGTGGTCTGTCCCGTGTCGCCTACACCACCGGTGCGGCCGGCGCGAACGACCACAGCATCGACGCCGGCTTCACGACCGACCGGTACGACCTCGCACTGGTGAAGACCCTCGCCGCCGGACAGTCGGTCAACGTGACGGTCGGTGAGACCGTCACCTTCGACGTCACCGTCATCAACCAGGGCGACCTCCCCGCGGCGGACGTCGAGGTGACCGAGTACCTGCCGACCGGGCTGACCTACGACTCGCTCGTGACCCCGGCGACCTCCGACGACGGCAACGCCGTCACCTTCGGTGGCACCGCACCCGACGTCACGATCTCGGCGATCGCGGTCGACGACCAGGTGACCTACCAGGTGCTCGCGACCGTCGACGTCGGCGCGACCGGCATCCTCACCAACTGGGCCGAGATCTCCGTCGACGACGGCGACGACGCCGACTCGACGCCCGACACCACGAACGGCACCACCACCGAGTCCCCGGTCGACGACGAGGTCGACAACGCCGGTGGTGACGAGGACGACCACGACGGCGCCTCGGTCACCGTGACCACCCCGGCCGCCGAGTACGACCTCGCCCTCGTCAAGCTCATCGACGGTGGCGACCCCGGCCCCGTCTCGGTGGGCGACCAGATCGACGTCACGATCGTGGTGCGCAACCAGGGCGCCGCCCCGGCGGCGTTCAGCGTGATCGACACGATCCCCGAGGGCATGAACTACGTCGCCAGCACCATCGCGGGTGTGGCGGCGGGCGGGTCGTCCACCGACCCGATCCAGCTCGACGACTCCGACGCCGACCCGGTGGGCCTGTCGTGCGCCCCGGCCGCCGGCGCCCCGCCGACGGGTGGCACGTTCTGCTCCTACACCGACAGCGGCGGCGGCACCCTCGGGTGGACCGTGCCGGCCGGTGGCGACGAGCTCGATCCCGGCGAGGAGGTCGAACTGACCTACACCGCCGAGGTCTTCTCCGTGACCGAGGTGCCCACCGGGACCTTCCGTGCCGACGAGGCGAGTGTCGGCCAGCCGATGCTGACCGAGTTCCGCAACGTCGCCGAGATCGCCATCGACAACGGCGCCGACGCCGACTCGAGCCCCGACCTCGACCCCGGCGACGACGACGTCATCGACCGGACCGAGCGCACCGACGTCACCATCGACGACGAGGCCGGTGACTCCGACGACCACGACATCGCCGTGCTCACCCCCGAGACCCTCTACGAGCTCGGCAACCTCGTCTGGCTCGACCTCGACGCCGACGGCATCGCGGATGACGGCGAACCCGGCATCGCCGGGGTCGACGTCCAGGTGTGGCGCGAGACCGGCGCCGACGGGGTCGGCGACGACTTCGTGGCCCAGGTCACCACCGACGGCGACGGCCACTGGGTCGTGACCGGCCTGACCGCCGGCGACTACCAGGTGGTCGTGCCGGGCGGCCAGACCGAGCTCGCCACGGTGTTCTCGACCCTGCCCGACGTGTCGGATCCCGACGCCGGCGGCGACGTCGACAACGACGACAACGGACTCGCCGTGGCGCCGACCATCGCGGGCTCGGAGGTCCGCACCGGCATCGTCACCCTCGGCGGCACCGAGCCGACGAACGAGACGCTCCGATCGGACGATCCGACCGACGACCATCCGGGCAACTCGATCGCGGACGACGCCTCGAACATGACCGTGGACGTCGGCTACGTCGACCCCGAGTTCGACCTCGCCCTGATCCACACGATCGTGGGCGCCGACCCGTCGCCGCTCGAGGTCGGCGACAGCTTCCAGGCCCGGATCACGGTCGCCAACCAGGGACAGACCCCCGGCGGTGCGACCATCCGCGACCTGCTGCCCGACGGGCTCACGCTGACCGGCGCGACCGCCGAGGTCGGTGCGACCGGTGCGGTCATCACGACGGTGGCCCCGGGCCCCGACGGCGAGCCGCAGTGGAGCATCGACAACCTCGACCCCGGTGAGCAGGTCTCGATCCTGACCACCATCCGGGTCGACGACGTCACCGACGGCACGGGTGCGCTCGTTCCGTCGTTCACCCTCACCGCGGAGATCACCGCCGACACCGGGCCGGAGGCCGACGACGACTCGACGCCGGACCCCGACCTCGGCAACGACCCCGTGATCGACCGCCTCCTCGAGAGCGACATCACCATCGACAACCAGGTCGGCGACTCCGACGACCACGACATCGTGGTGGTCTCGCCCGCACCGCTCTACCAGCTCGGCAACCTCGTCTGGCTCGATCTCGACGCCGACGGCATCGCCGATGATGGCGAACCCGGGCTGTCCGGGGTCACCGTCGAGTTGCTCGACGCCGACGGCGACGTCGTGACTGACACCGTCACCAACGGCGACGGTCACTACGTGTTCGGTGGCCTGTCGGCCGGCGACTACCGCGTGCGCATCGACGGCGCCCAGACCGCGCTCGCCGGACACGGCTCGACGACCCCGACGGTTGCCGATCCCGACGACGACGTCGACAACGACGACAACGGCGAACAGAGCCGCCCGCTCACGGAGGTCCTGAGCGGCACCGTGACCCTCGGCGGCACCGAGCCGACCGACGAGACGCTGCGTTCGGACGATCCGACCGACGACGACACCGGTGTCGGCCAGCCCGACGACCGGTCGAACCTGTCGGTCGACTTCGGGTTCATCCCGCTCGCCGGCCTCGGTGACCTGGTGTTCCTCGACACCGACCGCGACGGTGTCCAGGACGACGGCGAGACCGGCGTGGCCGGTGTCGTCGTCCAGCTGGTCGACCAGGGCGGCAACGTCGTGACCGAGACCAACACCGACGCCGACGGGCGCTACGAGTTCCGTGACCTCATGCCGGGCACCTACGGCGTCGTGTTCGAGCTGTCGACGTTGCCCGACGGCTACCGGGTCACGACCCGCGATGTCGACGTGGCGACCGACGCCACCGACTCCGACGGCGATCCGGCCACCGGCGCGACGATCACCACGGTGCTCGACCCCGGCGAGTTCGATCCGACGTGGGACCTCGGCGTCCACCCCGCCGAGATCGACCTCGTGATCTCGAAGACCCTCAACACCGAGGAGTCGATCGGTGCGATCGCGGTGTGGGACATCACGGTCCGCAACAACGGTCCCGACCCGGATCCGGGTCCGATCACCGTGCGGGACGAGCTGCCGTCGGCGCTGAGCTTCCAGGCCTCCCGCGGTGAGGGCTGGATCTGCAGCGGGACCACCACCATCGAGTGTGTGCTCGACCGGACCCTCGCCGTCGGCGAGACCACGCCGTTGCTCCAGCTCACCACCCAGATCAGCGGCACCGGGAACGTGACCAACACGGCGTCGGTGCTGTCGTTCGGGCTCGAACTCGTCGTCTCGAACAACACCGGCTCGGCCATCGTGAACCCGTCGACCAACAACAACGGCGCCGTCGCCGATGGCGGCGACGAAGGCGACACGCTCGCCTTCACGGGTGTCACCACCTGGCTCATGGTCTCGGGTGCGTTGATCCTGATGATCGTGGGTGCCCTGCTGCTGTCGCGCACTCGTCGGACCGTCCCCGTGGGCGCCCGGTCGCAGCGTTCCGACGACTGATCCTCATGCGATCCGACGAGCCGGGCGGAAGGAATCGACCCTCCGCCCGGTTCGTCGGGTATGCACCCCCTTCGACGCCCGTTCCTCCTGCTGGTCGCCGTCGCGCTCGTCGCGGCGGCGTGCAGCTCCGACGGCGGTGAGACCGCCGATGCCGCCACGACCGTGTCGGCGGACGACACCGCGAGCGACGCAACCGACGGTGAGTCGTCGACCACCGTCAACCCCCTGACCGAGATCGAGACACCCCATTCGGCCCTCTTCGGCGATCGGAACCATCCGTCGTTCCCGCCGCCCGTGGTCGACCCGGCGCTCATCGTCTCGGGCGGGCCGCCACCCGACGGCATCCCGCCGATCGACGACCCACGGTTCGTCCCGGTCGCCGACGTCGACTTCCTCGACGACGGGGACGAGGCGGTGATCGCGCTCGAGGTCGACGGCGAGGCCCGGGCCTATCCGATCCGGATCCTGATCTGGCACGAGATCGTCAACGACACCTTCGGTGACGTGCCGGTGACCGTCACCTACTGCCCGCTGTGCAACTCCGCCATCGCCTACGACGGCCGGGTGGAGCAGCCCGACGGCTCGTTCGAGACCTTCACCTTCGGCACCTCGGGGGAGCTCTACCAGTCGGCCCTGGTGATGTACGACCGCCAGACCAACTCGTTGTGGGCCCACTTCACCGGCCAGGCGATCGTCGGCCACCTCGCCGGGACCCGCCTCGAGCTCCTGCCGGCCCAGACCCTGTCGTTCGACCAGTTCGCCGAGCGCTATCCGGACGGCACCGTCCTGACCCAGGAGACCGGCCACGATCGGCCCTACGGCGCCAACCCCTACACCGGGTACGACGAGGAGAACTCGGGGCCGATCGGCGGGTTCTTCAACGGTCCCGTCGACGAGCGTCTCGCCGCCAAGGCCCGCGTGATCGGCATCGTGGCCGACGGCGCGGGTGGTGCGGACGTCGCCGAACCCGCCACGGCCGCCATCCGCAACCAGACCGTCGAAGACGCCGGTGGGGTGGTCGAGGTCACCGTCGACGGTCGCACCCTGACCGTGTGGACCGAACCGGGCCTGGCGTCCGCGCTCGAACAGGGCGACGTGGCCGACGGTCGCGACGTCGGGGCGAGCGGTGTGTTCGTGCCGGTGTCGGCGGATGGCACGGAGCTGACGTTCGCCCGCACCGACGCCGGGTTCGTCGACGACCAGACCGGCACGACCTGGGATCTCACCGGCCGAGCGGTCGACGGCGCCCTCGTGGGTGAGCAGCTCGAGGCCGTGGTGCACCTCGACACGTTCTGGTTCGCCTGGGCGACCTACCGGCCGAACACGGTGCTCCTCGACGGCGACGCCTGAGTGCGTCCCGGTCGACGGGTCGTCGACTCACCCCGTCGTCGTCGTGGTGCCGAGTTCCTCGAGGAGCTCGTCGGGCCCGACGTCGACGGTGGTGGTCGGTGGGTCGGTGACCTGGCCGGCCTCGGGATCGTCGTCGTCGCCGACGATCAGGCCCGGCTCGGCGTCGGGGTCGGGGGACGGATCGAGACGGACCCGCTGGGTGAAGTACACCTCGATCGCCGCATCGGGCACGAGCCGTCCGATGCCCTCGTGGAGATCGTCGGTGACGGGGGCCCGGGGCCCCACCAGTTCCACGACGACGACGAGGCCGTCGTAGGTGACGCTGTCGACCCGCAAGGGCAGATCAGGCGTCGAGATCGCGGCCGCCCAGGTGGAGGCGAGTTCGGTGATCGCCCGGCGTTGCTCGGCGATGGAGTCGACCGTGGTGGTCGTCGCGTCGTCGGCGGCCTCGCCGACGGTCGTGGTGGTCTCGAGCCGGGTGCGCTGCACCCACTCGGCCCGGACACCGCCGGTGTAGCCGAGCTCGTCGGTGAGGCGCCGGGTCAGGTCCTCCACGGCGGGCGGTGAGGTGGCCGCGGAGACGACGAGGCTCACCTCGTCGTCGGTGATGTCGGTGATCTCGAGATCGAACGACGCCACCGAGGCGTAGCCGTCGGTCGGGTTGAGGAGCCAGGCCTGGACGACGTCGCGGATCGCGGCGTCGCGCTCGCGGGCGTCCTCGAGCGCGGGATCGATCGTCACCTCGGTGGCCGGCTCGGCCGCCCCCTGGGTCCGGATCCAGCGGACCCGGGCCTCGGCGCCGACCCCGAGGATGTCCTGCAGCGAACGGTTCAGCTCCTCGAGTGCCTCGTCGGACTCGGGGGCGTTCGGTCCGTTGACGACGATGTCGACGAACGTCCCGCCCTCCTCGGTCACGATGCGCACGTCGTCGAGTTCGTCGCCGGTGGGCAGCCAGTCGAGCACGGCGGAGCGCACGGCGGCACGTTCGCGTCCGTCGGAGGCCGCCGACACACTCGCCACCGTGAGCGGGATCGCGATGAGGGCGAAGAACGCCACTACCAGCACACCTCCGACGACCAGGCGTCCCTTCGTCTCCGACAGTCGACGGGGCGGCACGAACCCCGTGATGAGGAACACGGCGGTCGCCACGACGATGATGCCGGCGAGGTTCGCGAGGTAGAGCAGCATCGCGCCGTACGCGAGATCCGTCCGACCCGCCTCGAGGGTCATGCCGACCGCCGCGAGCGGTGGGACGAGCGCCACGGCCACGGCGACACCGGGCAGGCTGCTCGAGGCGTTCTTCTGCACCGTCGCGTAGGCGCCGGCGGCCCCCGCGGCCACGGCGACCATCAGGTCGCGGAGGTCGGGGCTCGTGCGGGACACGACCTCGTTGGAGAGCTCACCATCGGGCAGGAACGCGGCGAGCAGGAAGGCCAGGGCGATCGAGCCGAACGTGCCGCCGGCCACGACGAGGGCGGACCGGCCGAGATGGCGGACGAGCGACATCGCGAGCGCCGCCGCCATGCCGAGCACCGGCGTCATGAGCGGGGCGACGAGCATCGCGCCGATCACGACCGCGGCGGAGTTCGCCGAGAGGCCCATCGTCGCGATGAGGACCGAGAGGCCGAGCATGATGCCGAACTGCACCACCCAGCGTTCGTCGCGCTTCAGGGCGACGGCCTCCATGACACGGCGCCGTTCCTCCGGTTCGAGGCCGCGGCGGCGGGCTTCGACGATGCGTTCGCTCAGACCCGCGATCTCGTTCACGTCGGACACTCTAGGAATCCCGGACCCCTCGCCGATGGAGCCCACCCCATCCCGGGGTCGACGCCTCACGGCGCCGACCCCGGGCCGGGCGGTCAGTCGGTCGAGCGGTTGCGGCGGCGGCCACCGATGAGGAGGAACGCCACACCGGCGGTGAGCAGCGCCAGCGCCAGCCCGATCGTCCACGACAACGTCGACCCGGTGAAGGCCAGCGTCGCCGGGGGAGCGACGGCTTCGAGGCCCTCGGTCGCCTGGGCGGCGTTGTTGCCGAGCACGAACGTCGTCAGGTTGCGCTGGGTCACGATGTTCTCGGTCGTGCCGGCCGAGACCACCTTGGTGCGGTACACGATGACCGCCTCGTCGCCCGGCTGGAGCTCGGGGATCTCCCAGGTGATCAGGCCGGTCGAGGTGTCGACCGTCGCGGTCGGCTCACCCTCGAACTCGACGAACTCGAGTGACGGCGGCAGCTGGTCCTCGAAGATGGCCTCCTCGGCGACGTAGCCACCGATGTTGATGGCGGTCACCGTGAACTCGACGATCTGGCCGACGATGGGTGTGTCGTCGTCGACCTGCTTGTCGAGGTCGAACGACGGCGGGTCGACGGCGGTCGACTCGTCGCTGATCTCGGGCAGCTCACACTCGGGGCAATCCGGCGGGCACTCGGGGCAGTCGACCGTCACGCCGACGGTCACCGAGTTGGTCACCGGCAGGGCCGAGGGTGCGGGCTGCTGACAGGTGACGACGGTCGACTCACCCGGGGCGAGCGTGTCGACCACGGTCGAGCAGCCCGGGGCGTCGGCGTCGACGATCGTCACGTCGGCCAACCCGATGGTGCCGTCGTTCGTCACCGTGACCCGCCACACGAGCGGCTCGGTCGACATGACCGGGCCCTCGTCGAGCCACAGGTCGTCGTCGTCCGGGTCGCAGTCGTCGATGTCGGGGGTCGAGCAGATCTGCTTCGACACCTCGAACGACGGGCTGAAGCCGTGGTGGTGGGCCGGGTCGTCGTCGCTGACCCGGTCGATGGGCTCGTCGGTGATCGGATCGACGATGGCGGTCCAGCCGTCGGGGTCGGCCGGGTCGCCCGTGGCGGGCTGGCCCGACACGGTGCCGATGTTGACGTAGTCGCCGTCGACCACCTCGGCCGAGCCGGTGCAGGTCGTGTCCTCGCCGGGGGCGAGGCGATCGACCGGGCAGGTCACGGCCACACCCTGGTCGTCGGTGACCTGGATGCCGATGAGCGGGACGTCGCCGGTGTTGGTGACCACGTAGGTCCACTCGGCGAGCGTGCCGACCGCGATCTCCGGGCCGGGTGCGTCGTTGGCGTCGACACCGTTGACGAACTTCGCCACGGTGACGGAGGGCGACACGATCGTGTAGCCCGACGGATCACCGTCGGTGTAGGTCGGGCCGGTCTCGATCACACCGGTGGTGATGGTGGTGTCCGGGCCGGTGCCGGTCACGACGGCGGTGTTCTCGTAGACGAGCTCGCTCGCCACGCCGGTGGCGGTCAGGATCCAGGTCTCACCAGGATCCAGCTCGTCGTCATCGTCGTCGTCGCCCGACACGAGGTCGGCCGCGGTGAGCGTCCAGTCGTCACCGTCGTCGGCCGGGGTGCCGGCGTCGTCGACGAGCTCGACGTCGGTCAACGACGCCTGGCCGGTGTTCGTGACCGTGTAGGTCCACGTGATCGGGCTGTCGTCGAGGAGCAGCACCGGATCGTCATCGGCGTCGACGCCGTTCGTTGCCTTCTCGAGCCCGATCACGGGGTTCGCACCCCAGTAGTGGGACAGGTCCGAGTCGGTGACGACCTCCGGGTCGACGGCGTTGCCGTCGACGTCGTAGGTGGTCGGGCCGGAGCCGGTGGCGGTGCCCTCGTTCTCGTACTGACCGACGATGGCGGTGCCGGTCGCCGTGCAGGTGATGGTCTCGCCGGGGGCGATCAGCACGATGTCGTTGTCGGCCGTGGTGTCGTCGGGACGGGTGCCACAGTCGATGGTGGTGTCATCGGCGATCTGGTCGTCGGTGACGTCGACGCTCGACAGGCCGACATTGCCGGTGTTGGTGACCTCGTAGGTCCACAACACGGCCTCGCTGGTGGCGATCGTCGGCCCGGTCTCGGTGTCGGCGTCGAACAGGGTCTGGGTCGACTTCTCGATGTCGATGCCGACGACCACGCCGTAGTGGTTCGACGTGTCGTCGTCGGTCGGGTCGTCGACGTCGGGCAGGTCGTCGCCGTCGAGGTCGAGCGGGTTGCCCGTCGCGGAGCCGACGTTGGTGTAGGCCCCGGCCGTGGCGACGCCGTCGGCACGGCAGTCGACGCTGTCGCCGGCCTCGAGCAGCACGATGACGTTGTCGCCCTCGGTGTCGTCGGGGCGGGTGCCGCAGTCGATGGTGGTGTCATCGGCGATCTGGTCGTCGGTGACCGTCACGTTCTCGAGGTCGACGTTGCCGGTGTTGGTGACCGTGTAGACCCAGCGCACGTCGTCGCCGACGGCGACGAGCGGGTCGACGCCGGTGTCGGCGTCGAAGGTCTGGGTCGACTTCTCGATGTCGAGACCGGTCTGCACGCCGTAGTGGTTCGACGGGTCGTCGTCGGTGACGTCGTCGGCGCCGGGCAGGTCGTCGCCGTCGAGGTCGAGCGGGTTGCCCGTGACCGAGCCCGTGTTCACGTAGGCACCGGCGACGGCGGTGGCCGACACCGAACAGGTGACGGAGGCGCCGGCACCGAGGGTCACGATGACGTTGTCCGCATCGGTGTCGTCGGCACGGGTGCCACAGTCGATGGTCGCGTCGTCGGCGATCTGGTCGTCGAGGACGGTGACCGCACCGAGCGGGGTGTTGCCGGTGTTGGTGACCTCGTAGGTCCAGGTCACCGTGTCACCGACCTCGATGTAGGGGCCCGGTGCGGTGTCGGCGTCGACACCGTTGGTCGACTTCTCGATCGTCACGCCCGTGGTGACGCCGTAGTGGTTCGACGGGTCGTCGTCGGTGACGTCGTCGAAGCCGGTGAGGTCGTCACCGTCGAGCTCCAGCGGGTTGCCGGTCACCGACCCGGTGTTGACGTACGCACCCGGCGTCGCCGTTCCCGTCGCGGTGCAGGTCAGCTGGGCGCCCGCCGCGAGCGACAGCGCCGCCACGTTCGTGCCGTTGCCGCAGTCGATCTCGGTCGCGTCGTCGGCGATCTGGTCGTCGAGGACGGTGACCGCACCGAGCGGGGTGTTGCCGGTGTTGGTGATGAGGTAGGTCCAGGTCACGTCACCGCCGTTGTCGACGTACACACCCGGGGCGGTGTCGGCGTCGGTGCCGTTCGTGGACTTCTCGATGGTGATGCCGGTGGTGACGCCGTAGTAGTGCGACGGATCGTCATCGGTCAGTTCGACACCGGGGGTCTCGTTGCCGTTCGCGGCGGTCGTCGTCGGGGTCGTACCCGTGACGCTCGCTTCGTTGCGGTACTGACCTGCGGTGGCGAGGCCCGTGATCCGGAAGGTCCACGTCTCGTCACCGTCGAGGATGTCGTCACCGTCGTCGTCGCCGGCCAGGTAGACGGCGGTCAGATCGTCGTCGGTGTCGCCCGGCGTGCCGTTGTCGTCGATCACCTCGATGTCGGACAGCGGCACGTTCGAGCCGTCGGTGGTGACCACGTAGGTCCACTCCACGTTGCCGCCTTCGGCGACGTACGGGCCGGGCGCGGTGTCGGCGTCGACGCCGTTCGTGGCCTTCTCGAGGCGGATCGCACTCACGGCATCGAGGCCGAAGTGGTGCGAGGCGTCGTTGTCGGTCACGTCGTCGAGGCTCGTGAGCACCGGCGAGCCGGTCGCCTCGGCGTCGTTGGCGTACTGGCCCGACGTGGCGGTTCCGGTGGCGGTGAAGGTCCACGTCTCGTCGAGGTCGAGCAGGTCGTCGCCGTCGTCGTCACCGGAGACGTAGGTGCCGGTGAGGTCGTCGCCCGCGTCACCGGGGGTGCCGTTGTCGTCGACGACGGTCACGTCGGACAGCGGCATGTTGCCGGTGTTGGTCACGACGTAGGTCCACGTGACCGGGTCACCGGTGGGCAGGTAGGGCCCGGTCGGATCGTCGGCGTCGATCGTGTTCGTCGCCTTCTCGACGTCGATGCCGGGGGCCGGCGGAGGCAGGGTCACCTCGGCGTCGTCGGCGTCGTCGACCTCGGTGCCGTTGGCGGAGATCGCATCGACGGCGGCGGTGTTGGTGAACTCCGCGAGCACGTTCGTGCTCGTGCAGGTGTACCGGACCGTCTCGTCGAGGGTCAGGACACCGAGCTCGTTGACGACCTGACCCTCGGGTGAGGACGGGAGGGCGCCGGAGGTGGAGGCGGCGTCGCAGTCGTTCTCGAGGTCGTCGTCGATGACGACCGACGAGAGGTTCTGCCAGCCGGTGTTGGTCACCGTGATCCGCCAGATGGCGTCGGTGTACCAACCGATCTCCGTGGTCTGGTCCCACACGTCGTCGTCCTCGGGATCACAGTCGGCGAGGTCGGCGGCGGTGCAGATGTCCTTGACGATCTCGATCGCCGGGGGCCCGGCGAGGCCGAAGTCGACCGTGTAGTTGGTGAAGGCGTCACCGAAGAACGGGATCGAGAAGGGATAGACGTCGTCGAAGAGCGGCTCGCCGCCCGACGGGTTCGGGTTGGCGATCGCCGAGAGCGTCACGGTGCCGGACGCGATGCCGGTGGTGGCCTCGGTCCCCGAGGTCTGTGCGTGGTGGTCGACGTCCTCGTTCTCGTCGGTGTTCGGGTCGGCTTCGGGGGCGGTGGTCACGACCCAGTTCTCGAGCGGACCGCCGCCCTGGAACTCGGTGGCCGGGATCCGGACCTCGAGGTCGCCGCCGCCGATGTCGACGAACACGTAGCGGCCGTCGTCGTTGGTCTGCACGGTGTCGACCAGGACCGGGGCGCCCGAGACGTCCCACAGTTCGACGTCGACCCCGGCGGGGGCGGTGCGGTCGGCACCGTCGAACACGCCGTTGTCGTTCGCGTCGGCGAAGACGAGGTCACCGAGGGTGAACGCCACGACCTGGACGACCGTGGTGTTCGAACGGATCTCCTGGGTCGGGAAGCTCGGCGAGTAGGCGGCGAACCGGTTCGCGTAGCGGTCGCCGGCGTCGTTCACCGGGTCACCGGTACCGGCCGAGTCGCCCGCGTCCATCGTGAACTCGATGTTGGCGACACCCGAGGGCGGCAGCGGGTCGTCGGAGACGAACCGGAAGCCGGTCGAGTCGCCGAGATCGGTCGGGCAGGAGCCGGGGCCCTGGACGACGGCGAAGGTCGCCCCGTCATAGGAGCACCAGGTGGTGGTGCCGGTGGTCGGATCGTTCGAGGGGTGCTGGTGGATGAACGAGACCGTCTCGGGGTCGTCCGCGGTGTACTCGAAGGCGCCGGCGACGTCGGCCGTCGGCTCGGCCGTCAGCTCGTAGTGGCCGGTGAAGTTCGAGGTGATCGGCTTGGTCGACAGGTCGCCCGGGCCGTCGCCGTTGTAGGGGAACAGCTCGTAGATGTAGGGCACGTCGATCGGGATGACGGCGGAGAAGTTGGCCCAGGTGAGGGTCCAGACCTGCTGGTCGTCCTCGAAGTCGAGCGGCTGGTCGACCTCCTTGCCGAGCTTGAAGCCGCCGACCTGCTGGAGTTCGACGCCGCGGTCGTCCGAGCGGATGTCGGGGTTGGAGGCGTCGTTGTCGGCGATGATCTCGACCGAGTTCACGACGTCGACACCGTTCGGGGCGAGGGGATCGGTCGAGGTGCAGATCTCGATCGGATCGAGGGCGACGTTGGCGGGGCGATCGCCGAGCGACCACTCGAGGGTCGTCGTGCCGTCGCCGTTGTCGGTGATCAGCGGACCGGCGTAGCCGGCGGGTGGGGCCGGGGTACACGACGGGTCGTAGGCGGTGTACTCGGGCAACACGTCGACGATGCGGACGTTCTCGGCCACACCGTTCTCGGCTCCCGCGGTGACCGACGGCCACAACGACCACTTGATCGGGTCACCGGCGGCGACGGCGTTCTCGTTGTCGTCGCCGAGCACGGCGTCGTCGGCCTTCTTGTCGATGCGGACCTGGACCCGGGTGAGCGTCACACGGTCGCCGGTGCCGGCGCCCGAGTGGTCGTTCGGGTTGTAGGACGACTGCACCCAGCTGCCGTTGGTGTGGCGGTAGCCGGAGTGGTCGACGAGCAGGGTGCCGGTGGGGATGAGCTCGCCGTCCTCGTCGGCGGGGCCACCGTTGAACGTGTCACGGGCCTCGAGGCCGATGATGAGGGCGAGGTAGGTGCCGGGGGCGACGCCGATGGTCGAGACGGGATCGGCCGTCTCGTCGTAGTCGACCGGGATCAACCGGAGGCGGGTGATGGCGTCGAGGCCTCCGGGCACGGCATAGGGGTCGTCGTGCCAGATGCCGGTGGTGCCGGCGTCGGAGCAGTCGGTGCCGGCGCTCATGGCGGAGGAGTCGATCGGCAGGCGGCCCGTGATGGGGTCGGGCGTCTGGTCGTGGCCGTGGTCGATGTTGAAGCCGCCGGCGTCCGCGTAGTACTGGACCTTGTAGTTGCCGGTGCCGTTCTGGTGGAAGCCGACGGTCGCCACGAGCGGGCCGTTGCCGGCCGGGTCGAGGTCGTTCTCGAGGTAGCCGAGGAACGGCGACAGCTTCGTGGTCTGCTGGTCGATGGTCTCGCAGATCACCACGCCGGTGTGGTCCTCGAGGCTGCGGTTGTACCAGTAGGCGGCGGCCGACCACTTCTCACCGGGGAACACGGTGCCGTCACCGGTGTCGGCCGTGGCCTGACCGGAGGGGTAGTTGCGCAGCCACGGGCGACCGGCACTCCAGCTGTAGGACTCCTTGTAGTAGCGCTTCCAGTAGGAACCGCTCGTGGTCACGACGAGGGAGTGGACCTTGCAGTTGTCGCCGGTCGGGCGATCCGCGGGGTCGGCGGCCTGGTCGGAGGTGCCACCGTCGGGTTCACCGGTGCCGCCGAAGTTCGGGGTGCCGCCTTCGGAGGTGGGCTCGAAGTCGCCCACGCAGTTGGTGACGTTGACGGTGCCGGAGATCGGGTCGTCGACGTCGGGGTCCCACGATCCGTTGTCCTCGCCGTCGTCGAGCACGTCGTAGAGCTCCGATGCCGGGTACCAGATGCCGACGGTGCCGGTGATCACGTAGTACGGGCCGGCAGTGAGGTCGTTGCCACGCCAACCCTGCTGGGCGATGCGGGCGCCGGAGGTGTCGGCGTCGGTGACGGTGATCTGGATGTCACCGTCGGCTTCACGGACACAGCTCCAGTTGCCGTTGTCCTGGGTCTGGTTGAGCTGCGTGCTCGGGTCGCCGTCGGGGGCGTTGACGCCGTGGGGGATGTAGGAGTTGCCGTCGATCGGGCGGTTCCAGCACTCCACGACGAGGCCGCCGGGGAGGCGATCGTCGATGTCGTCGGTCCAGGTGATGTCGCCGCCGACGGGCTCGAGACCACGGCCGCCGTCGGGCACCACGATCGACTGCTCGTAGCGCATGAGGTAGCCGTACTCGGTCTCGCCGGTCAGCGGGTTCACTCGCGACTGCGGGTAGGGGCCGGTGTGGCGGTTCTGGGCGACGGCGTTGTTGTTCTTGGTCAGGTTGAACTGCGGGGAGGCCGACACGTCGGTCTCGACGGCGGGGAGCGGCTCGGCCGGCACGGCTTCGTCGCGGCTCTGGTAGATCCGGGAGGTCGTGGTGAGCGACGACAGGTTGTCGGAGCCGCCGTAGACCTTGACGCTCGCCGAGAAGAACTTCAGCTCGTTCTTGAACGAGCCCAGGTTGCAGGTGAGGGTCACCGACTGGTCGGGGTTCGTGACGATCGTCGAGACCGGGTCGGCGCCGCCGGTGGTCTCGCAGATGGCGGGCAGGTTGTCGAAGCCGACGATGGCGACGGGGTCGGGGGCCTGGCTCGGCACGATCGTCATCTCGAACACGACGTCGTCGATCATCTCGGCGTCTTCGATGTTGCCGCTGCCGTCGACGTCGGGGATGTTGTCGACGGTGACGGCGATCGGGAAGGTCACGACGTCGTTGGTCCGGACCACGCCGTCGTCGTCGGCGCAGTCGTCGCCGGCGGTGAGGGTCGGGCAGGTGCCGAAGGTGTTGAACGGCGCGGTGCCGTCCTGGATCCCGACGGTGGGGATGATCTCGGTCGTGATCGTGACCCGCGGGGCGAGCACGGCGTCGACGGCGGTGTCGCCGGAGCCGGACAGCGCCACGGGTGCGGTGCCGTGGAGCTCCTCACCGAGGACCTCGGGCTGCTGGGTGATGTCGTTGTCGGCGGCGGCCTCGTTGACCTCGTACCAGAAGTCGGGCGAGTCGATCTTCACGAGCCAGTTGCCGTCGGGCAATGAGTCGAGCAGGTAGGTGCCGTCGGCGGCGGTGGTCGTGGTCGCGATGACCTCGCCGGTGGTCGGGTGCACGAGCGAGACGGGCACACCGGCCATGGGGCCCTCGACGGCGGCGCCGTCGGCCGGGGGAGCGGTGTCCTCGACACCGTTCACGTTCGTGTCCTTCCAGACCCGACCCGAGACGGTCGGGGTCGGGCGCACACCGCCGTCGAGCTCGACGACGTCGTTCTTGTCGACGGTGCGGTCGGCGACACCCCGGTTGGTGTTGGAGGTCTGGTCGATCGGCTTGATGAAGATCGGACCGAGGTCGGCGTCGGGGCCGGTCGAGAACGACTCACCCACCTCGATGTCGAGGGCGCGCACTCGGAGGTCCAGCGGCAGGAGTGCACCATCCACCGTGAACGAGTAGGCGCCCGAGGGGTCGGTCGTGGTCGTGTCGAGCAGTGCGAGCGTCGTCGCGTCCCGGAGTTGGACGGTCAGGCCCGGGCGCACCCCTTCGCCGCCGTCCCGCACGCCGTCCCCGTTGACGTCGTCCCACAGGACACCACTGATGGTGGCGTCGTCGGCCGCGAGGGCGCGGCCGGGCAGGAGGATGGCCTGGGTGAGCGATGCCACGAGGGTGAGCGCGAGGAACGCTGCGGCGTGGCGATGGAGCCGGATCGGCGCGAAGACAGACGAGGGGTGCACCCGGTGCCCGTCGGTGACCGGATGGTCACCGTGAGGTCCCACCCCCGTATTGGGGACCTCAATGAGCCGTCGGGCCCAGGTGGGTCTGGTCCGTCAGTCGGAGGCGCGGTTCAGGCCCGACACGATCGCCCGCATCGAGGCGGTGACGATGTCGGTGTGCATGCCGACGCCCCACAACTCCCGGCCGTCGAGGCGCAGCTCGACGTAGGAGACGGCCTTGGCGTCGGCGCCCTTGCCCACGGCGTGCTCGGAGTAGTCGAGCACCCGGAAGTCGAGATCGAGCCCGGCACGCAGTGCGTTCGCGAACGCCTCGAGCGAACCGTTGCCCTCGCCGGCGAGCTCGCGCTCGGTGCCGTCGACCCGTACGGTCGCCGACATCGTCGTGCGGTCCTGGCCGGCGGCGTTCTGCGACGAGGAGAACCCGACCAGGGCGTAGGGGGAGGTGGCGGCGAGATAGCTGTGCTCGAACTGCTTCCAGATCTCCGACCCGGTGATCTCCGCACCGGTCTCGTCGGTGATCTGCTGGATGACCCGGGTGAACTCGATCTGGAGCCGTCGGGGCAGGTCGAGACCCTGCTCGGACTTGAGCAGGTACGCGACGCCGCCCTTGCCCGACTGGGAGTTGACCCGGATCACGTCCTCGTAGGTCCGCCCGACGTCGGCGGGGTCGATCGGCAGGTATGGGACCTCCCAGACCGTCTGGCCGGTCGTGGCCATCGCCTCGAACCCCTTCTTGATGGCGTCCTGATGGGAGCCGGAGAAGGCGGTGTAGACGAGGTCGCCGACGTAGGGATGTCGGGGGTGGACCGGCAACTGGTTGCAGTGCTCGGCCACCCGGCGCACGTCGTTGATGGCGGTGAAGTCCAGGCCCGGGTCGACACCCTGGCTGAAGAGGTTGAGGGCGAGGGTGACGACGTCGACGTTGCCGGTCCGCTCGCCGTTGCCGAACAGCGTGCCCTCGACCCGGTCGGCGCCCGCCATCACGCCGCACTCGGCGGCGGCGACGGCGGTCC
The DNA here is from genome assembly GCA_020630195.1 of Acidimicrobiales bacterium. GTDB lineage: Bacteria > Actinomycetota > Acidimicrobiia > Acidimicrobiales > SZUA-35 > JAHDBV01. Next base: position 24,437 of record JAHDBV010000001.1, on the reverse strand, counting down.
CGCGGTCGTTGTGGGGGTGCAGCGACAGCACGATCGACTCGCGGTCGCGGATGTTGCGATCGAACCACTCGATCATGTCGCCGTAGACGTTGGCGGTCGACATCTCGACCGTGGCCGGCAGGTTCAGGATCAGGGGCTGGTCCGGCGTCGGCTGGAACACGTCCATCACCGATTCGCAGATCCGCTTGGCGAACGGCAGCTCGGTCCCGGTGAAGGACTCGGGGGAGTACTCGTACCGGATGGAGGTGTCGCCCATGTGGGCCCGGTTGGCCTCGCAGGCCTCGGCGCCCTTGACCGCGATGTCGATGATGCCGGCCTCGTCGAGACCGAACACGACGCGCCGCTGGACCGTCGAGGTGGAGTTGTAGAGGTGGACGATGGCCTTGTCGCAACCCTGGAGCGATTCGAAGGTCCGCTCGATCAGTTCGGGGCGGGCCTGGGTGAGGACCTGGATCGTCACGTTGTCCGGGATCGCGCCGTCCTCGATGATCTCGCGGACGAACTCGAAGTCGGTCTCCGACGCGGCCGGGAAGCCGACCTCGATCTCGGAGAACCCGATGGCGACGAGTTGCTCGAACATCTGGCGCTTGCGCTCGGGGTCCATGGGCTCGATGAGCGCCTGGTTGCCGTCGCGCAGGTCGACCGAACACCACAGCGGTGCAGCGGTGATCAGCTGGTCGGGCCAGCTCCGCTCACCACCGAGATCGATCGGGGCGAACGGGACGTACTTCTCGATCGGCATGACGCCGGGTCGGTGATTGGGGTGACGGGGGGTGGGAACGGCGTTCCCGGCATTGCTGGGGCGTGAGGTGTTCACGGCTTGAAGATCTCCTGTGCTCGATTCGACGTGACGAAACCCGGCGCGCCTGGTCAGGCGGCCGGGCCCAGAAGTCGAAGAGCGAGGAGGTGCGTCACGGCGACGAGCGTAGCGCGGCTCAGGTCTCGTCGGGGTCGCTGTCGGGGATGTCGCCGGCGGCCAGCCGTGCCCCGAAGCTCTCGAGCGAGGACATGACCCCGGCGTCGACCGGCTCGACACGGGCGGCGAGCGAGGTCCGGATCCGGTCGTACACGCCGGCCTCCAGGTCGCAGTCGGTGCACTCGTCGAGATGGGCCGCCACCTTGTTGGCGGTCCCCGCGTCGATCTCGCCGTCGAGATAGGACTGGAGGACCTCCAGCACCTGATCGCAGCTGAGTCCCTTGCGTCGTCTGAACAGCTTCAGCATCAGGAAGCCCCCTCGGTCTCGCCGGCCCCGCCCAGGGCCGCTCGCTGTTGCCGGAACGGCACGGTGTCGCCGTCGGCGGCCGCCGCGGCGAGGTGGTCACGCATGCGCCTGCGTGCCCGGTGCAGTCGACTCATCACGGTGCCGACCGGGACACCGAGCACCTCGGCGGCCTCGGCGTAGGCCAACCCGTTCACGTCGACCAGCTCGACGACCTCGTGGAAGATGTCGGGCAACGACTCGAACGCGGTCTCCAACGCGGCGTCGAAGACGGGCTCGACGACGACGGCTTCCGGATCGACGTGGTCGGCGAACTCGGCCGAGCGCTCGAAGGTGGCGTCGGGGTCGTCCAACAGGTCCGGGGTCTTCTTACGGACCCGATTGATGTTGGCGTTGCGCATGATCGTCAACAGCCACGCCCGCGGGTAGCGGCCGTCGAACCGGTCGATCGCCCGGTAGGCCCGCAGCATGGTGTCCTGCACGAGGTCCTCGGCGTCGGCGTTGTTGCGCGTGAGCGACCGGGCCGTGCGGTAGAGCACGTCGATCTCGGGCACCACGTAACGCTCGAACGCCGTGGCCTGTTGTGGTCGTTCCATGAGCAGCACCATCGTCAGCGGAACCGGGGGTGCCCGCACCCTATTCCGCGGCGGGCGACCCGGCGACGGCAGCGGCGTCGACGGCGCCGGTAGGGTCCGGCCTCGTGACCGATGCGGCGACACCAGGTGGGCCCGCCGACCCCACCGAGACCGTGCAGCTGACCGTGTTCGACGCCGTCGGCGGCGCCGAGTTCTTCGTGCGTCTCGTCGACGACTTCTACGACCGGGTGGCGGCCGACGAGCTGTTGATGGCCGTGTACCCCGACGACCTGTCCGAGCCCCGGCGGACCACGGCCGGCTTTCTCGCCCAGTTCTGGGGTGGGCCGCCGCACTACAGCGAGGAGCGTGGGCACCCGCGCCTGCGGATGCGTCACGCACCGTTCGCGATCGGGCGGCCCGAACGCGACGCCTGGGTCGGCCACATGCTCGCCGCGCTCGACGTCGTGCTCCCGCTCGACGATCCCGCGGCGCAACCGCCCGTCATCGCCGCGAGCGACCTCGCCGCCCAGGTGCGCGGTGCCATGGTCGACTACTTCGAACGTGGGGCGACGGCGATGATGAACCGTCCCTGACGCGGGTCGGCGGAGCCGGCATCGGGGGTGTGTGATTCGCTCCCGGGCGTCGACCGCCCGCTGTTGGAGCGGGTTTCGGACGAGATTTCTGCGGGGGGATGCTTGACTTTGTCATTCGTGTTCGCTCCACTGTCCCCCCGGTCCCCCAAGGCGGGTGGACGAGCGTGATCCGTCCGGGTCACGCGTGCAGGGCGCTTGAAGGAGTCCCCATGAACAAGAGCGAACTGGTCGACGCTGTCGCCGAAGCGAGCGGTGTGAGCAAGAAGGACGCGGGCGCCGTCGTCGACGGTCTCGTCGAGACCGTGATGGGCGCGGTCGCCAAGGGCGAGAAGGTCACCATTCCCGGTTTCCTCTCGTTCGAGCAGGTGCAGCGCGCCGCTCGTCAGGGCTTCAACCCCCAGACGAAGGAGCCCATCTCCATCCCGGCACAGAAGGCCGTGAAGGTCACCGCCGGCGCCAAGCTCAAGGCTGCCGCGAAGGGCTGATCCGGTTCCGGGCCACGTGCCCGGTCCACGGAATCCGTCGATGCCCCGGCCCCGTGGTCGGGGCATCGACGCGCCCGTGCCCGGAGGCTTCCGGTCGTGTGTGGGCGTCGGCGCTACGGTGCGGCCATGGCCGACGAGTTGCCCGCACCGATCGATCTCCTCCCGCACCGACCGCCGTTCCTGTTGGTCGACCGGCTCGTCGAGTTGGTGCCGGGCGAGCGGATCGTGGCGGAGTGGACCACGACGGGCGACGAGTACTTCTATCCCGGCCACTTCCCGGGGCGACCGACCCTGCCCGGGGTGCTCCAGGTGGAGGCGCTCGCACAGACCGGTGCGTGCGCGGTGTTGTCGAACCCGGACTTCGCCGGCCGTCTGCCCCTCTTCGGCGGCGTCGACGACGTCAAGTTCCGTCGTCAGGTCGGACCGGGGGAGACCCTCCGACTCGAGGTGACACTCGACAAGCTCGGACGGCGCGCCGGTAAGGGCACCGGTCGTGCCCTCGTCGGTGACGAGCTGGCGTGCCAGGCCAAGCTGCTCTTCGTCATCGTCGACCCCTGATCGGGATCGAGACCCGTCAGGCCGGGCTGGGGACCACGCGCCGGCCGTCAGGCCGGGCCGAGGACCACGCGCCGGCCGTCAGGCCGGGCCGAGGACCAACGTGCCGTTGTGGCCGCCGAAGCCGAAGCTGTTCGACAGCGTCGGCCCGGGCTCCCAGGCTCGGGCCTCGCCGAGCACGAGATCGATCGGCGGCATCTCCGGATCCTGCTCCGCGGTGCCCATCGTCGGCGGCACGAGTCCGTGCTGCATGGAGAGCAACACGGCGACCGCCTCGAGGGCGCCGGCACCGCCGAGTGCGTGTCCGGTCACACCCTTGGTCGAGGTGATGATCGGACCGTTCTCGCCGAACACCTTGGTCATCGCATCGGCCTCGGCCGCGTCGTTGAGCGAGGTGGACGTGCCGTGGGCGTTGATGCTCGCCACGTCGGCGGCGGCGATCCCCGCGTCGTCGAGCGCGAGCTCCATGCACCGGATGGCGCCACTCCCACCGGGGGCGGGAGCGGTGATGTGGTGAGCGTCGGCCGTGGAGGCCGAACCGAGCACCTCGCCGAGGATCGTCGCTCCGCGGGCGACCGCGTGCTCCCACTCCTCGAGGATGAGCACACCGCAGCCCTCGGCGATGACGAACCCGTCGCGGTCGGCCGAGAACGGACGGGAGACCCCGCTGTTCGACAGGGCCGTCATGTTCGCGAACCCGGCGCGGGCGGTGGGGGTCAGCGGCGCCTCGGAGCCGCCGGCCACCATCGCGTCGCAGCGGCCGTCGGCGATCGCACGAGCGGCGTTGCCGATGGCGTGGGTCCCGGCCGCACACGCCGTCACGGTGGCCTCACACAGGCCCTGGAGGCCGTACTTCATCGAGATCGCGGCGGCAGCCGCGTTCGGCATCATCATCGGCACGAGGAAAGGGGAGACACGGCGGTCGCCCTTCTCGTGCTGGACCACGATCTGGGTCTCGGTGGTGCCGATGCCGCCGATGCCGGTGCCGACCAACGACCCGAAGCGGGCGGGGTCGACGCCGACGTCGCCGGCCATCTCGAACGCCTCCGCCGCGGCGGCGAGGGCGAACTGCCCGAACCGGTCCGTGCGGCGGGCGTCCTTGGGATTGTCGAAGAACGGGGTGGGATCCCAGTCCTCCATGTAGCGGTCGCCGGCTGCCGGTTCGGCCAGCAGGCCGTTCCAGAACGCCTCGACGCCGACGCCGCACGGGGCGACGACACCGATGCCGGTGACGGCAACGCGGCGACCCTGCATCAGAGCTTGCCCTGGATGAGATCGAAGGCGGCGCCGGCGGTCTCGATGCCCTCCAGCTCCTCTTCCTCCACGCTCACGCCGAACTCTTCCTCGAGCTCCATGACGAGCTCGACGAGGTCGAGGCTGTCGGCGTCGAGGTCCTCGGCGAACCGGGCCTCCTTGGTGACGACGCTGGCCTCGACGGACAGCACCTCCACGGCGCACTTGACGAATCGTTCGAAGTTCTGATCACTCATTGCTTGGTTCCTCCTGAACCGCCGGTCTCCCGGACCGGGAAAGACTACCCACCGGCGACGGCTCGTCGGTGGGACGGGACACGGTTCACACCCCGGCCACGTGGCCGTGACGGGAGGTGTGAGCGTTGCTGGGCGGGGGCCCGTTCAGGCCCCCATGCCGAGGCCCCCGTCGACGGGGATCACGGCGCCGGTGATGTAGCCGGCCGGCTCGGACGCGAGGAAGGCCACCGTCGCGGCGACCTCCTCGGCCTGGCCGACCCGACCGAGCGGCACGGTCTCGACGATGGCCTCGGTCGTGGCGTCGTCGAGCGCGGCGAGCATGTCGGTGGCGATCGGTCCGGGCGCCACGAGGTTCACCGTCACGTTCCGCGAGGCGAACTCCCGGGCGAGCGATCGTCCGAGGCCGACGAGGCCGGCCTTGGAGGCGGCGTAGTTGGCCTGCCCGACCTGGCCGGCGGCGCCGACGACCGACGACATCAACACGATGCGGCCCCAGCGGGCCTTCATCATCGGGCGGATCGCCCGCTTCGCGATCCGCCAGGACCCGGTCAGGTTGGCGTCGACCACGTCGGTGAAATCATCCTCGTTCATCCGGAGCAGCAGCGTGTCGCGGGTGATGCCGGCGTTGGCGACCACGATGGTGGCCGGGCCGTGGGCGTCCTCGATCGTCGAGAAGGCCGCATCGATCGACTCGGCGGAGGTCACGTCGCACGGAACCCAGAACAACCCGGCGTCGAGCTCGGCCGGCTCCGAGCGGGAGCCGACGACCACGGTGTGGCCGGCGGCGGCGAGCTCCCGGGCGCAGGCGAGGCCGATGCCCCGGCTGCCGCCGGTGACGAACGCGACCCGTGACTCGCTCACGACTCCGCCCACCGGACGAGGGCGGACGCCCAGGTCATGCCGGCACCGAAGCCGAGGAAGAGGACGTTGTCGCCGGGGGCGATGCGGTCGTCGTGCAGGGCCTGGTCGAGGGCCATCGGGATGGTGGCGCCCGAGGTGTTGCCGGTGCGTTCGAGGATCTCGACGGTGTCGTCCATCGAGAAGCCCAGCTTCTTCCAGGCGGCTTCGAGGATCCGCACGTTGGCCTGATGGGGGATGACGAGATCGACGTCGTCGATGCCGAGCCCGGCCATCTCCAGGGTGCGGGTGGTGGACCGCACGATGGCCTTCACGGCCTGGCGGAACACCTCCTTGCCGTCCATCTGGAGCACACCGTCGTGTTCGGAGTAGAGGATGTGCACGTAGTTGCCGTCCGCGCCGGTGTCCCAACCGAGCAGGGCACCGCCACCGGCGTCCGGCCCGCGGGGATCGGCCTCGACGACGGCCGCGCCGGCGCCGTTGCCGAACAGGATCCCGGTGCCGCGGTCGGTGTAGTCGGTGATCCGGTCGAGGGTCTCGGACCCGATCACGAGGATCCGGCCCATGCCCTGCATGAGGTAGCCCTGGGCGATGGTCAGGCCGTAGACCCAGCCCGAACAGGCGGCCGACACGTCGAACGCACCGCAATCGAGGCCGAGCTCGCGGGCGACGGCCGGTGCGGTGCCGGGGCAGATGTAGTCCGGCGAGGTGGTCGCGAGGATGACGAGGTCGATGTCGGCCGGATCGACCCCGGCCCGCGTCATCGCCACGGCGGCCGCTTCGGTGGCGAGACCGGAGGTCGTGCCGCCGATGTGGCGCTGGCCGATCCCGGTCCGCTCGCGGATCCACTCGTCGGAGGTGTCCATCGACGCGGTCAAGTCGTCGTTGGTCAGGATCTTCGGTGGCAGCGCGGAGCCGACGCCGAGGAAGCGGAGGCCCGTGGGGCCGGCGGGGATCACGAGCGCACCCGCAGCCAGGCGACGGGCTGGGAGGTCATGACGCGTTCGCCGGTGACGGCGACGAGACCCTGGAGTTCACCCTCGAAGGGGGAGCGCACCTCGATGTCGCCGACGTGGCCGACGAGTTGGCCACGGGACAGGGCGGCACCGGCGTCGAGGTCGGGCACCGGCGTGAAGTTGCCGTTGGCCGGGCTCACGACGAGCCGCTCGACGGCCTGGAGGAACTCGCCCTCGGTGGTGGTCAGACGGAGGGCGCGTCTGTCGCCCTCCAGTCCGGCGAGGGTCTCGAGCAGCTGCTCGACGTCGCCGGGTGATCCCACCGCGATGTTGGTGGTGCCGGTGAGGGTGCGCTTGGCCATGCCGGTGAGCACCGTGCCGGGACCGAGCTCGAGGAAGACCGAGGCGCCGGCGTCGTGCAACGTGGCGAGGCTGCGGCGCCAGCGGACCGGCGAGGTGAGCTGTGCGGCGAGCAGGCGTGACCACTCCGCGCCGTCGGTGTGCACCGCCGCGTCGACGTTGGCGACGACCGGTCGGTTGGGGGAGCGGATCTCGACATCCGCGAGCGCCTTGCGGAGGCGATCCCGGGCCGGCGACATGAACGGCGTGTGGAAGGCGCCGCCGACCTTGATCGGCATGACCCGCTTGGCACCGAGTTCCTTGGCCTGGGCCGCGGCGGCGTCGAGGGCGTCGGGGTCACCGGCGATGACGACCTGGCCCGGCGCGTTGTCGTTGGCCACCCAGGCGTCGCCGTCGGTGGACGCACAGGCTTGTTCGACGAGTTCGGGTTCGAGGCCGAGCACGGCGGCCATGGTGCCGGGGCGTTCCTCGGCGGCGGCCTGCATGGCGTTGCCCCGCTCGGTGACCAGACGGACGCCGTCGGCCAGCGACAGGGTGCCCGCGGCGGTGAGCGCGGAGTACTCGCCGAGGGAGTGCCCGGCGTGGATGCCCGGCTCGATCCCGACCCGCTCGACGGCGTCGAGCACGATCATCGACGTCACGAACGTCGCCAGCTGCGAGTTGTGTGTCTGGGTGAGGGTCTCGGCGTCGGCGTCGAGGAGGAGTTGGGCGACGTCTCGGCCGGAGGCGTCGGAGGCCTCCTCGACGATCTCCCACGACGGGTGGTCCTGCCAGGCCGCTCCCATGCCGGGCTTCTGTGAGCCCTGCCCCGGGAACGTGAACGCGGTCATCTGCTCGGTCACGTGGGGTGTGACTCGTTCCGGGCGACAAGGGTTTCATCCTGCGGGTGCCATTCTTCGTACGCACGTGCTTGCAGTAGAGAGCGCTGTGTCGGTAGTCACGGGCCGGGACCGTCGGTGGGGCTCGTCCGGGGGGAATGGCCCGCCGTCCGGCGGGTGTCGGGCGGTACGATGGCGGCTGCCTTCCGGGCCCGGATGGCGGAATTGGCAGACGCGGCGGACTCAAAATCCGCTGGCCGCGAGGTCGTGTGGGTTCAAGTCCCACTCCGGGCACCAACCGTCGCACGTTCAACGTCGAGCCGTGGCGGCGATCCACCGTCCTGTCCGACCGATCGCCCCGGAGTCTCCACCGTGTCGAGAGCGTCCATCGAACGCCGATTGACCGACGTGTCGACCGAGGCGCGCCGACTCCGCGAGGAGCTCGCCGTGCTCGACGAGCAGCTGGCCCACTTCCGGGCCGATGCCGACGATCTCCGACTGCGGGCCATGGTGGCCGAGACCGCCGAGGCGGGCCGGGAGCACCGTGCCGCCGAACGCACGGTCGCCGGGCTGCGGTCCGACCGGGAGGCGAAGGCCGCCCGGCTCGAGAAGCTCGAGCGGACCCAGGACGAACTGCTCGACGAACTGATGGGGAACTGAGCGACATGAGTGAGCCGGTGCGTCTGGTGATCGCCGAGGACGAGGCCCTGATCCGCCTCGATCTGTCGGAGCTGCTGACCGAGGAGGGCTACGAGGTCGTGGCCGAGGCCGGCGACGGCGACGAGGCCGTCCGCCTCGTGCGCGAGCACCGTCCCGACGTGGCCGTGCTCGACATCAAGATGCCGGGCACCGACGGGTTGTCGGCCGCCCGCACGCTGCTCGCCGAGCAGGCCTGCGCGGTGGTGTTGCTCACCGCGTTCTCACAGCGCGATCTCATCGCCCAGGCCCGCGACGCCGGGGTGATGGCCTATGTCGTCAAGCCGTTCAGCGCCCAGGACCTGGTGCCGGCGATCGAACTGGCCCGGGCCCGGTTCGTCGAGATGCGTGCCATGACGGCCCAGGTCGACGAGCTCGAGGCCGAGACCTCGAAGCTCAGCGACCAGCTCGAGGCCCGCAAGGTGATCGACCGGGCCAAGGGGCGACTGATGGACACCAAGGGCCTCTCCGAGCAGGACGCGTTCCGGGAGATCCAGACCTCGGCCATGGCCGAGCGGTCGACGATGAAGGCCGTCGCGGAACGCATCCTCGCGGAGTGAGGTGACGGCGGTGGCGCCGCCGTCGAGTGTCAGGTCCGAGTCCTAGGATCGGGGCGTGGCCTCAACGAACCGTTCCGTCATGCTCGTCGACGGGAACTCCCTGACCTATCGCGCCTTCCACGCCCTGCCCCAGGACCTGGGCACGGCATCGGGCCAGATCACCAATGCCGTGTTCGGCTTCACCTCGATGCTGATCAACCTCGTCCGGGATCATCGACCCGACGGGATCGTGGTCTGCTTCGACCGGCCCGAGCCGACGTTCCGCCACCAGCAGGTCGAGACCTACAAGGCCAACCGGTCGGCCGCGCCCGACATCCTGCGCCAGCAGATGGGCCTCGTCCGTCAGGTGGTCGAGACGATCAACATCCCGATCGTCGACCAGGCCGGCATCGAGGCCGACGATCTCATCGCGACCCTCGCCGAGGAAGCGGCGACGAACGGCATCGACGCCCTCATCGTCACCGGGGATCGCGACAGCTACCAGCTCGTGCGGGACCCGCACATCAAGGTCCTCTACAACCGCCGCGGCGTGTCGGACTACGCCCTCTACGACGAGGCCGGGATCGTGGAGCGCACCGGCGTGCACCCGACCGCCTACGTCCAGTACGCCGCGCTGCGGGGCGACAACTCCGACAACCTGCCGGGTGTGCCCGGGGTGGGGGAGAAGACGGCGGCGAAGCTGATCACCAAGTACGGCGGGATCGAGGGGATCTACGAACACCTCGACGACCAGACGCCGAAGCTCCGGGAGAATCTCGGCGCCAACGAAGACCAGGTCCGCATCAACCTGATGGTGATGGAGCTCGTGCGAGACGTCGAGATCGGTCGTTCGCTCGACGAGCTCATGCACCGCGAGCCGTGGGACCCCGACGAGTTGAAGCGGCTCTTCGACTTCCTCGAGTTCCGAACCCTCGAGGCCCGTTTCCACGAGGCGTTCTCCGGCGATGGTGCACCCGAACCGGCGGGTGAAGCCCTCGAGGTGACGATCGACCCGGCCACCGGTGCCGCGGACGTCGCCGCGGCACTCGACGGTCTCGCGGACGCCGACATCGTCGGCATCGCCGCCACCTTCGACGACGATCGCGAGACCCGCCTCGGTGCCCTCGCCGTGGCCGGCTCGGCCGAGCGCGCCGTGTCCGTGACTCCCGACGAACTCGCCGACCCCATCGTGATCTCGGCGCTCGACCGCCTGCTGTCGGGCGACGGACCCGTCGTCGTCGGCCATCGCACCAAGCCCGTGTTGCGTGCGCTGTTCGCCGCCGGTGTCGCCGACGTCGTGGTCGGGCTCGACACCGCCGTCGCCGCCTACCTGCTCGACCCGAGCTCGTCGTCGTACCCGATCGAGGACACCCTCGCCCGCCACACCGACCTCCGCCTCGGCGGCGAGGACGACGCCACCCCCGAAGGCCAGCTCGACTTCGGCGACTCGGCCGTCCCGGCCGGGCTCGTCGCCGCACAGCGCGCCGCGGCCACGGTCGCCATGGCGGCTCCCGTGCGCGCAGCGCTCGACGAGGCCGAACTCACGTCGCTCAACACCGACGTCGAGCTCCCGTTGATCTCGGTGCTCGCCCGGATGGAGGCACTCGGTGTCGGGGTCGATCGGGAGGAGCTGCAACGGCTCAACGACGAGCTCTCCGTCGAGGCCGACGGGCTCCGCCAGGCCATCCAGGACGCCGCGGGCGAACCGTTCAACGTCAACTCGACCAAGGCGCTGCGCGAGATCCTCTACGAGAAGCTCCAGCTCACGCCGGGCAAGAAGACGAAGAGCGGGTACACGACCGATCAGGCCCAGTTGGAGAAGATCCGCCACGAGCACGAGATCGTGGAGCATCTGCTCCGCTACCGCGAGGTCGAGAAGCTGCGGTCGACCTACGGGGAGTCGTTGCTCGCCGAGGTCGCCGACGACGGTCGGATCCACGCGACCTTCAACCAGACGGTGGCCCGGACGGGTCGGTTGTCGTCCGAGCATCCCAACCTGCACAACATCCCGGTCCGCACCGAGATGGGACGGGCGTTCCGCAAGGCGTTCGTGCCCTCGGCCGGCCACGAGCTGCTGGTCGCCGACTACAACCAGATCGAGTTGCGGTGCATCGCTCACCTCGCCGAGGACCCGGGGCTCGTCGAGGCATTCACCTCCGGCACCGACGTGCACCGCGTCGTGGCCGGGCGCGTGTTCGACGTCGCTCCCGACGACGTCGACTTCGAGCAGCGTTCGAAGGCGAAGATGGTGTCCTACGGCCTCGCCTACGGCATGGAGGCCTACGGCCTCGGTCAGCGGCTCGGCATCCCGACCCGGGAGGCCGCCGAGATCCTCGACGCCTACTTCGCCGGGTTCCCGGCGGTCCGGGACTACATGGACCGGACCGTGACCGAGGCTCGCAACCGTGGCTACACCGAGACCCTGTTCGGTCGCCGCCGCCCGATCCCGGAGCTGATGTCGGACAACCCCCGGCTCCGCCAGGCCGGTGAGCGCCAGGCGATGAACGCCGGGATCCAGGGCCTGGCCGCCGACATCTTCAAGCTCGCCCTCGTCCGCCTCGACCGGCGGCTGGCCGCCGATGGTGCGGCCAGCCGGGTGATCCTGCAGGTCCACGACGAGGTGATCCTCGAGGTCCCGCCATCGGAGCGGGACGTCATGGTGGGTGTCGTCCTCGAGGAGATGTCGGGAGCGTTCGATCTGAACGTCCCGCTCGAGGTCAACCACGCCTACGGGGCCACCTGGGCCGACGCCAAGGACTGAGCCGATCGTCAGCCGACCGGCAGCAGCCGGTCGATCTGGCGGGAGAGATCGGGGCCGACGCCGGAGCGGATGTCGAAGTCCTCGGTCATGATCGAGGTGACCCCGGCCCGATCGGCGGCCGAGGCGGCGGCCTTCACCAGGCCCGCCGGGCCGCACGTCGCGACGTGTGCCGTGGCCGGATCGTGGCCCGCCAGTGCGGCGGTGAGCATGTCGGGCCCGAACCGGCGGCCGTCGCGGGAGGCGACCACGTCGAGCGTGATCCGCCCCTCGTCGGCGGCCGCCCGCAGCGCCGCCCTCGCGGTGGCGGCCGATGCGTCGGGTACGCAGTAGATGAGGTGCGGGGTGGTCGGGCCGGGTTCGCCGGGCGCCAGGGCGTCGATCTGGGACAGGAACGGGGTGATGCCGACACCTCCGGCGACCCAGATCGTGCGGCCCGGGGAGGACGGCACGGGTTCGAAGTGGCCGTAGGGGCCTTCGATCCGTGCGGTCGTCCCGACGAGGTCGGCGGCGAGCAGCTTGTGCGACCAGTCGCCGAGGTCCCGGATGAAGAAGCGCATCACCGGCGAGTCGGGGGACGAGGCGATGGTGAACACGTGTGGTTCGGTCAGCCCGGGGGCGTCGAGCTTGAGCACCGCGAACTGGCCGGCGTGGTGGTCGAGCTTCCGGCCGACGGGTTCGAGCTCGATCTCGATCGTCGAGGCGTCGACCTCGGTCCGGGTGATCCGGTAGCGGTGGCCCCGGGTGAACATGTCGCGGAGGCCGACTCGGTGTACCCAGGCGGCGAGTCCGGCCACCATGACACCGTTGAAGAACCATCCCCACGCCGAGGTGTTCGCGTAGGTCTTCTCGGCGGTGTAGAAGTGCCAACTGGCGAAGGCGAACGGGATCCCGAGGGTCTTGTGGGTCCAGCGCCACCAGCGGTAGGGGAACCACCGGACGAGGCTGATGGCGACCAGTGCGTAGAGCATGTACTCGCCGACGCCGGCGAGCCCCTCGGCCGATTCGGCGACCGATTCGGCGGCCCCTCGGATGCCACCCTCGATCTCGGGTTCGATGCTGGTGTGCAGGAACATGGTGGGGATCGCGAGTGCGCCGGCCCAACGGTGGGCCCGGTAGATGCGGTCCATGCCGCCGAAGAACGGCTCCATCCAGCGGGCGCGGACGGCGAGCACGAAGCTCCATGCCATGAGCACGATCGACACCGCCCCGATGTAGAGGCCGAAGGCGACGCTGCCGCCCTCCTCGCCCCGGGCGCCGGCGAAGGCGGGCCAGATCGCGAGGCACGAGGCGAGCACCACGAGCGGGCCGAGCCAGCCCAGGTGGGGACGCAGACGCCGGGAGGGCACCAGCCCGGTGGGCGGAAGGCGCCAGTCCCGGGGACGGCCGAGCATCGTGCGGGCGATGCCGGGGGCTGCCGCGCGGGCCCGCCGGGTGGGGCTGGTGCCGCCGTCGGACGGCGCCGAGGTGGGGTCGGGGGACACGGTCGAGGTCATGGCCCCACCTTCGGACTCCGAACCTGAAGCGCCGCTGAAGCCCGCTGAGGAGGTCTTCAGGGAACTTCAGCGTGGCCTCAGGCGGGGTGGTCGATCGTCGTCGGCATCCGATCCACCCGGGGTCGGCCTTCGAAAGGAATCGACATGGTTTCCCCCACCACCGCACGGATCGGCGCGACGATCGCCGGACTGGCCCTCGTCGGCGTGACCGCAGCGGGAGCACTCGGCGCCCTCGGCGGCGCCGCCCCCGTGCCCGCCGGCGATCCCGAGATCGTGGTCGAGACGGTCACCGCCGACCCGGTCGACGACACCGCCGACCCCACCCCGGCCGCTGCCGCCGAACCGGCGCCGGAGTCCGAGGCCGGTGTCGCCGCGGCCGCCGACCCGATGGCGGCCACGCCGCCCCCGACGGCACCCGCCACCGAACCGGAGGAGTACGAGGATGAGGACGAGGACGATGACTGATCGGGACGACGCCATCGCCCGGGCCCGGGAGCTCGCCGCCCGTCGACGAGCCGCCGCCGACGGGGGGCCACCCGGCCCGTCCACACCCGTCACCGGCCCCACCCCCGCACCCACCACCACACGCTCGGCGGCAGCCGCCACCGGCCGCCCCGCCCGGCCGGGAGTCACCCCGGCCCGGATCATGGCGGCCTCGGTCGCCACCTCCATGGGCATCGGCATCGTCGGGCTGCTCGCGGCCCAGACGAGCTCCGCCGCCTCGTCGCCGCCCGAACCCCGCACGATCGTCGTCGAGATCCCCGCGCCGCAGGTGGTCGTCCAGCCGGCCCCCGTCGTCATCAACCAGACGGGACCGATGGAGCCGGCGGCCGCCGTCGTCGCGGAGCCCGTCCCCGTCGCCGATCCGACCCCCGCCGCGGCACCCGCGGCGGAGGCACCGGCGCCGCGCGAGCCGGTGGCCGAGACCCATGGAAGCTGACGTGACCACCCGGACCGCGGGCGCCGGATCGACCGGGGCGCCCGGCGGTCGGGTGTGGATGGAACGTCGCCGAACGGTCATGGGCACGACCGCACACCTCGGTGTCGTCGTCGATCCGGCGACGTCGTCCGAGCCGATCGGGGCGTGGGCTCGGCGTCTGCTGGACGACGCGGCGGCCCGGCTCGACGAGTTGGAGGCCCGATGGAGTCGCTTCCTGCCCGACTCGGAGATCTCCCGCTGCAACGCGGCCGGTGGATGGGCCGAGCCGGTCCACCCCGACACACTCCGCCTCGTCGCCGAGCTCCGTCGTGGCTGGTTGACCTCGGGTCGGGTCTTCGACCCGACGGTCCTGCCGGTGCTCGAGGCCCTCGGGTACGACCGGACCTTCGACGAGGTCGACCCGATCGGCCGCCCGGTCGATCCGAAGCCCGCAGCGGCGTCCGGACTCGACGGTGTCGTGCTCGATCATCGTCGGGGCACGGTCCGGCTGCCCGCGGGTTGTCGGATCGACCCGGGTGGGGTCGGCAAGGGGCTCGCCGCCGATCTCGTCGTGTCGATGCTGATGGGCCACGTCGGCGTCGACGGTGCGCTCGTCGACCTCGGTGGCGACATCGCCGTCGCCGGGCGCCCGCCCGACGACGGCTCGGGCTGGCCGATCCGACTGGTGGAACCCGCCGTGCACCCCGACGGCGTCGGGGTGTCGGTGGATCTGACCATCGAGCGGGCCTGCGCCACGACGACGAACCGCCGTCGGCGATGGGCCGACGGACGCCATCATCTGATCGATCCGGGAACCGGGCGCCCGGTCGCCACCGGTGCCCCCTGGTGTCCGTCGGTCGTCACCGTGCTGGCGCCGACCGCCGTGGGTGCCGAGGTCGCATCGAAGGCGATCTTCGTGACCGCCGGGCGAGGCGCCGGGCGGGACACGCTCGATCGGCTCGCCATCGGGCTCGGCGTCCGTGCGCTGGTCGTCACCGAGGGCGATGAGCGCCGCCTGTTCGGCCACGCTCCCGTCGGCCACATCCACCTCGCCCCGGGGACGGGATCGTGACGCCCGCCGAGATGCTCGCCGCCGAGCAGCTCTGGTGGTGGGTCGCCCGGGCGACCGGCATCGTGGCACTCGTCGCGATGGTGGCGTCGGTGCTGTGGGGGCTGCTGGCCCACAGCCGCTTCCTCGGGGCGTCGGCCCGGGCGGCCGCGTTGGTCGATCTGCATCGATGGCTGGCCGGGCTCACGGTGGCGTTCACCCTCGCCCACATGGGGGCACTCGTGGCCGACTCGTTCGTGACGTTCACCGCCGTGGATCTGCTGGTGCCGTTCGCCTCGGAGTGGCAGCCCGTCGCGGTCGCCTGGGGCGTCGTCTCGTTCTGGTTGCTCGTCGTGGTCCAGGTCACGTCGCTGCTGATGCGGCGCCTGCCCCGGCGCCTGTGGCATCTCGTCCACCTCTCGTCGTATCTGGCGCTCGCCGCCGGCGCCGTGCACGGCATCGCCGCGGGGACCGACGCGGATCATCCCGTCGCCCTCGTCGGTCTCGCCGCCCTGGTCGGTCTCGTCACCGGGCTGACGGCGTGGCGCGCCCTCGTCGACCGGTCGGCGCCGGTCGCCGCGTAGGGTCCGCAGCGATGCGCGTGTTGATCGTCGAGGACGAAGCCCCGATGCGGGCGTCGCTGCGCCGTGGTCTCGAGGCCGAGGGCTTCGCCGTCGACGAGGCCGACAACGGCGACGACGGGCTCTGGATGGCCCGCGAGTTCCCCTACGACGCGATCGTGCTCGACCTGATGCTGCCCGGCCGCAACGGCTACGAGGTGTGTCGGAGCTTGCGGGCCGAGGAGAACTGGACGCCGATCCTGATGCTCACCGCCAAGCGGGGTGAGCTCGACGAGGCGGAGGGCATCGATCTCGGTGCCGACGACTACCTGACGAAGCCGTTCTCGTTCGTGGTGCTCGTGGCGCGGCTGCGGGCGCTGCTGCGCCGGCGGGGTGGCGCCGCACCGACCGAGATCACGGCCGGCGACCTCGTGGTCGACCCGGCGGCGCGCTCGGCCCGCCGGGGTGACGACGACCTCGGGCTCACGAGCCGCGAGTTCGCCGTGCTCGAACAGCTCGCCCGCCGCCTCGGCGAGGTGGTGTCGAAGAGCGAGATCGTCGACAAGGTCTGGGACCTCCACTTCGACGGCGATCTCAACATCGTCGAGGTCTACGTCCGATCGTTGCGCAAGAAGATCGACGACCCGTTCGGGACCCGGTCGATCGAGACCGTGCGGGGCGCCGGGTATCGCCTGCGGGTCGACGGAGGTCGCTCGTGACGGCGGTCGTCGTCAGGGTGCGCCGGGCCCTCGCCACGGTGCAGGGCCGGATCACCCTCGGGGCCACGACCCTGGTGCTCGTCGCACTCGTCGTCGCCGCGATCGGCCTGGACGTCCTGCTCGCCGCCACCGCCCGTGACGCGTTCGATCGGGCGCTCGTGTCCCGTGTCGACGATCGCGTCGCACTGCTCGCCGCCGGGGCCGCGCCGACGACCCTGGCCGACACCCTCGGCGAGGAGGAGTTCGTCGTCGTGTACGACGCCTCCGGTGTGGTGCTCGCCGCCGCCGGCCTCGTCGACCCGGCCGCCTACGTGGCGCCGCCGGCGGGTTCGGTGGTGGATCAGGAGGTCACGGTGCGGGGAGTGGAGGACGACGGCACCGTCGAGATCGAGCTCGAGACCCTCCGGGTCGCCGTGGCCGACGGGTCCGCCGGAACCGTGGTCGTCGGATCGGAGACCGAACAACTCGACGGGCCCCGTCGGGTCGAACGCACGGCACTCGCGATCGGTGTGCCGTTGTTGGCCCTCGCCGCCGGGCTCGGTGCGTGGCGGATCGTCGGGGCGGCGTTGCGACCGGTCGATGCGCTGCGTCGCGACGTCGACCGCCTCGCCGGGACCGGTGGCCGGGTCGGTGTCCCCCCGACCGACGACGAGATCAGCGACCTCGCCGAGACGATGAACGGCCTGCTCGGTCGGACCGAGGCCCACGCCGCCGAGCAGCGACGCTTCATCGCGGATGCCTCCCACGAACTCAAGAGCCCGGTGGCCAACCTGCGTGCGGTGGTGGAGACCTCGCCCGGTCTGGCGGCCCACCCCGACGAGCGGGCGACCCTCGTCGGTGAGACCGAGCGGCTGCAACGCCTGGTCGACGACCTGCTGTACCTGGCCCGGACCGAGCCGGCGGCGGGCCCGACCGAGGAGCCCGGGGTGGTGGATCTCGAGGAGCTGGTGTTCGACGAGGCCGAGCGGCTCCAGCGGCGTCACGACCGGGTGACCGTCGAGGTCGCCGGCGTCGAGCCCGTGCGTGTCGCGGGGCGGGTCGGCCCCCTCGGACGGGTCGTCGCGAACCTGCTCGACAACGCCGCCCGGCACGCGGACGGGCGGGTCCGCCTCGACCTGGCCGTCGTCGACGGTCGGGCCGTCCTCCGGGTCGGCGACGACGGCGACGGGATCGCACCGGCCGACCGGGAGCGGGTCTTCGACCGCTTCACGCGGCTCGACGACGCGAGGACCAGGGGTGCCGGAGGTTCGGGACTGGGGCTCGCGATCGTGCGGCGCATCGTCGCCGAGCACGGGGGTGCGGTCACGGTCGGCTCGTCGTCGCTCGGGGGAGCGGAGCTCCTCGTCGAGCTCCCGGCGCTTGACACCTAACGGCCGTTAGGTAGGGTGCGGTGTGGCTCTCACGACCCCACCACCCGCCGGCACCGCCGCTCCACCGGGGCGGCAGCGCATCCTCGACGCGTCGGCGGCGATGTTCCTCGAACGGGGCTTCGCCGAGACGAGCCTGCGGGACGTGGCCGCCGCCGTGGGCATCAAGGCGGGCTCGATCTACTACCACTTCGCCTCGAAGGACGACCTGCTGGCGTCGGTGTTCCACCGTGGCATGGAGATCATGGAGGTCGCCTTCGACGAGGCGGCAGCCGGCGCCCGTGCCGACGCGGCGGGCGAGCGATTCGCCCGCCACGTGCGTGCCCATCTCGCCGCCCTCTATGAGAACGGCCCGTACACGGCGGCCCACGTGACCGCCTTCCGGCTCGCCCCGGCAGCGGTGCGAGCCGAGATCCTCCCCGCCCGCGACGCCTACGAAGCACGCTGGACCGCCCTGCTCGAATCGTTCGTCACCGACGGTGCCCTCGACCCGACCGTGTCGATCCCCGTGCTCCGCCTCACGTTGTTCGGAGCCATGAACGCCTCGGTCGAGTGGTTCGATCCCGAACGCGGCGACCTCGACACCGTGGCCGCCGCCCTCGCCCGCCAGGTCTGGTCCGGCGTCGCCGCCGAGCACACCCCCGATCCCCGAGAGGACCGCTGATGGCCCCCACCAGCCGCATCGACACGGGTTCACCCGGCTTCGCCGAGAACACCGACGCCAACCGGGCACTCGCCGCCACCCTCGCCGACCGGCTCCAGTACGCCATCGACGGCGGGCCCGGGCGCCGACGCTCGATCGACCGCCATCTCGGTCGGGGCAAGGTGATGGTCCGGGACCGGATCGACATGGTGATCGACGAGGGGTCGCCGTTCCTCGAGTTCTCGACACTCGCCGGCTACGGCCAACACGACGACGCCGACGGCAACGACACCGTGCCCGGCGCGGGGATCGTGACCGGCATCGGTCTCGTCCACGGCGTGCCCTACGTCTTCATCGCCAACGACGCCACGGTCAAGGGCGGCTCGCTCGTGCCCATGGCGATCAAGAAACACGTCCGGGCCCAGGACATCGCGGAGGAGAACGACCTCGGGGTCATCTACCTCGTCGACTCCGGCGGGGCCTTCCTCCCGCTCCAGGACGAGATCTTCCCCGACAAGGACCACTTCGGGGGCAGCTTCTACCGCCAGGCCCGGCTGTCGGCCCGCGGTCTCCCACAGCTCTCGGTCGTGCTCGGCGGGTGCACCGCCGGTGGCGCCTACGTGCCCGCGCTGTCCGACGAGGTGATCATGGTCGAGGGCATCGGCCGGATCTTCCTCGGCGGCCCCCCGATCGTGAAAGCGGCCCTCGGCGAGATCGTCGACGCCGACGAACTCGGTGGTGCCGTCGTCCACACCCGAACCTCCGGTGTCTCCGACGAGATCGCGGCCACCGAAGCCGAGGCCTACGGGCGACTGCGTCGCTGGTGTGAGGACACCAACCAGCGCCGCATCGACGAGCCGACCGGTTGGCTCGACGTCTCCGACCCGGAACCCCCCGTGTTCGACCCCGCCGAGCTCTACGGCATCATCTCCGCCGACGACCGGATCCCCTTCGACGCCACCGAGGTGATCCTCCGTCTCGTCGACGGGTCGCGGTTCCGGGCGTTCAAGCCCGAATGGGGCACCTCGATCGTGTGTGGCTTCGCCCGGATCTGGGGCCACCAGGTCGGCATCATCGCCAACAACGGGATCATCTTCTCCGAGTCGGCGCTCAAGGCGACCCACTTCATCGAGCTCTGCGAGCAGCGGCGGGTGCCGCTGCTGTTCCTCCAGAACACCTCGGGGTACATGGTCGGCAAGGACTCCGAGGCCGGTGGCATCGCGAAGAACGGCGCCAAGATGGTCGCCGCCGTCGCCAACGCCACGGTGCCCCGCTAC
>JAHDBV010000001.1:0-4495 GCA_020630195.1 Acidimicrobiales bacterium | reverse complement strand
GTTCGCCTGGCCCAACTCCCGACTCGCGACGATGTCGGCCGAGACCGCCCAGACGGTGCTCGTGGACATCCGCCTCGCGGGCATGCGGGGTGCGGAGACCACCGAGGCCGAGGTGGAGGCGATGCGAGCCGAGGTGGCCGAGCAGTTCACCACCCAGTCGGATCCGTACTACGCGACCTCACGTCTGTGGGACGACGGTCTCATCGACCCGCTCGACACGCGTGACACCCTCGGCCTGTGCCTCGCGCTCGCCGCCCGACAACCCGAGCCGGCCCCGGGGCCGAAGCTCGTGTACCGGATGTGATGGGAGACATCGGGACCATGAAGATCCTCATCGCCAACCGGGGCGAGATCGCCCGACGGGTCATCCGCACCGCCCACCGTCTCGGCCACACCACCGTCGCGGTCTTCGCCGACCCCGATGCCGGCGCACCCCATGTCGAGGAGGCGACCGAGGCCGTGCGCATCGGGCCCGCCGCCCTGGCCGAGTCGTATCTGTCGATCGACGCCCTGCTGGCCGCGGCCGCCGACACCGGCGCCACCGCCGTGCACCCGGGCTACGGGTTCCTGTCCGAGAACGCCGGGTTCGCCCGGGCGGTCGAAGCGGCCGGACTCGTCTGGGTCGGGCCGGCCGCGGCGGTGATCGAGCAGATGGGCTCGAAGATCGAGGCCCGCCGGCTCGCGGTCGACGCCGACGTGCCGGTGATCCCGGGCTTCGACACCTCCCAGGATCCCGCCGATCTCGCCGCGGCCGCCGCCGACATCGGCTACCCGGTGCTCATCAAGGCCGCCGCGGGCGGAGGTGGCAAGGGCATCCGGATCGTGCACGCCGAGGACGGGTTCGCGGCCGCGCTCGCCGAGGCCACGGCCGAGGGACGCAACAGTTTCGGTGACGACGCCGTCATCGTGGAGCGGTACATCCAGCGCCCCCGCCACGTCGAGGTGCAGGTCGTCGGCGATCGCCACGGCCACGTGGTCCATCTCGGCACCCGCGAGTGTTCGGTCCAGCGGCGCTACCAGAAGGTCCTCGAGGAGGCGCCGGCGCCGAACCTGCCCGAGTCCACCCGGGAGCGGTTGCACACCGCCGCGGTCGCCCTCGCCGCGGCCGTCGGATACGACTCGACCGGCACGGTCGAGTTCGTCGTCGACGACGAGACCGGCGACCCGTTCTTCCTCGAGATGAACACCCGCCTCCAGGTCGAACATCCCGTCACCGAGGAGGTGACGGGGCTCGATCTCGTCGAGCTCCAGCTCCGCGTCGCCGCGGGCGACCCCCTCGGTCTCGACCAGGACGAGGTCCGCTGGCACGGACACGCCTTCGAGGCCCGGATCAACGCCGAGGATCCCTCCGCCGATTTCCGACCGGAACTCGGCACCGTCGAGTCACTCCGGGTGCCGAAGGGCGTCCGTTGGGACGCCGCCATCGAGCGCGGTTCGGTGATCTCGCCGTTCTACGACGCGATGATCGCCAAGCTCGTCGTGCACGGACGGGACCGTGACGCCGCTCGTTCCCGACTCGCCGGTGCCCTCGATGAGCTCGTGCTCGGTGGACTGGTGACCAACGTCGGCTTCCACCGCTGGTTGATCGACACCGAACCCGTCGTCGCCGGACGGGTCACGACCCGATTCCTCGACGAGACCGCCGTCCCCGACCCGCCGGCGCTCGACCACGCCGCGGCCGCCTCGGCGTTCGCGGCTCGTCGTCGGCGGGCTCGGCCACCGTGGGAACGAGATGCCGGCGGCCCGTGGTCCCGGCTCCACGCCCGACGGATCACCCCCCACCGGCCCGACGTCCCGGTGACGGTGATCGGACCCGATGGTGAGGCCGTCGAGGTCCGGGCGGTCGACATCGACGACACGTCGCCGGTCGACGCCGTCGTCGACCGGCGGGCCCGCACCGTCGCGTTCAACGTCGCCGGGCACACCCAGTGGTACCGGTTGCCGCCCCGCTCGGAGGCGTGGGCGGCCGACGAGGAGGGCGCGGCCGGCTCGGGTGCGGCGATCACCTCGCCGTTCCCGGCCTCGGTGGCCGAGGTCCACGTCGGGCCTGGCGACACCGTCGTCGCCGGGGATCCGCTCGTCGTCGTCGAGGCGATGAAGATGCTCCACACCCTCGCCGCCGACGGTGCCGCCGTGATCGACGAGGTCCGTGTCGCCGTCGGCGATCAGATCGACGGCGGTCAGGTGCTGGTCACCTTCGCCGACGCCTCCGAGGCCGACGAGGACTGAGCCGCCCCGCCGGCGGGTTCAACGGTCGTAGGTCGAGGTCGGACCGGTGGGGTTCGGCATCGGTCCGGACGGGCCGTCAGCGTCCCAGTGCCCCGTCGCCGGGTCGAGCGAACCGAACACCTCGTCGTCCGAGCCGCCACGGCGGAGGAAGGCGAACCCGAGCACCCCGAGGCCGAGGAGCAGCGGGATGAACGTCGCGAGGCCGATGAGCACCACGAGGGCACCGATGCCGATGAAGATCATCGGGAACCAGGCCGGTTGGCTGAGGTTGCGGGCGCCCTCCGGGTCGGCGATGCGATACGAGACCTCGATCTCGCTGCCGATCGCGGGCGGGGAACTCGACGAGATCGAATCGGTCTTGCGGATGGTGCGGCCGACCTCGGTGTCGAACTCCCACACCGCCGCGTAGGTGGTGTCGCCGTCGGAGTCCTCGCGGGTCTCGTGGGCCACGACCACGCCGGTGGTGGTCACGCCGTCGTCGTAGGGCTGCATGCCGCTGCGGATCCACAGCCCGACGGCGAGGAACACCACACCGAACAGGAGCAGGAACGCCGATCCGAAGATGCGTTTCATGGGGCCTCGTCGATCACTCGTGGGGGTTCGCCGGTGTCGACCATCCTGGTCGATCGCCGATGTCTGGATCGACGGTTCGGGTGATCGGCTTGACCGTCGGGCCACACTCGGGGCGTGTCCACCCCGTCGTCGCACTGGTTCGAGGCGCTCGCCGATCACATGGGCGAGGCCTACCTCCGCTACTCCTTCACGAAGGGCACGGCCAACGAGGTCGACGCCCTGATCGGGTGGTTGGGGCTCGAGCCCGGCATGCGGGTGCTCGACGTCGGCTGTGGTCCGGGCCGCCACACCCGGGCGCTCGCCGAGCGGGGCATCCGGGCCCACGGCGTCGACATCTCGTCCACCTTCGTCGGCATCGCCGCCACGGACGCGCCCGAGGGCGCCACCTTCGAGGTCGCGGATGCCCGGGCGCTCGACGTCGACGGGGACTTCGACGCGGTGATCTCGCTCTGCCAGGGCGCCTTCGGCCTCGCCGGGGGAGCGGGGGCACTGGACGAGCTGCCCGTCCGTGAACTCGACGAGCCGATCCTCGACGGCATCGGTCGGGCCCTCCGTCCGGGCGGGCTCGCCGCGGTCTCGGCGTTCAACGCCTACTTCCAGATCCGCTTCGCCGAGGACTTCGACACCTTCGACGCCGACCGTGGGGTGAACCACGAGTCCACCGAGGTGCGAGATGCCGCCGGTCGCGCGGTGCCGGCGGATCTCTGGACGAGCGGGTTCACCCCGCGGGAGCTGCGGCTCCTCGCCCGCATCGTCGGTCTGGAACCACGCTCCGTGTGGGGAGTGACCCCTGGCGACTACGCAGCGCGGCCGCCGGCCGTCGATCGTCCGGAACACCTGCTCATCGCCCACAAGCCGGGCTGAATCCGGGCGCCACAGCGCTAGCGTGGCAGGGTTCGGGACAGTCCCGAACCCGCCGACGCGCCGTCGACGACCCGCCGGGTCCGACACGGCCGCCGTGTGGAGAGGAAAAGGTAGCCGACTCCGTGTCCGACGATTCCACCGCAACCACCGCCCCCGAGGCTCCCGCCGAGGACGTGTACGTCCCCCGGCAGATCACCGAGAACGATCTCGAGGGTTCCCTCGACGACGCCTATGCCGCGACGATGGTGTCCGTCGACGACGGCCAGCTCGTCACCGGCCACATCGTCCGGGTCGACCGGGACGAGGTCCTGCTCGACATCGGCTACAAGTCCGAAGGCGTGATCCCGGCTCGCGAGCTGTCGATCCGCAACGACGTCGACCCCGCCGAGATCGTGAACCTCGGCGACGAGGTCGAAGCCCTCGTCCTCCAGAAGGAGGACAAGGAGGGTCGCCTGCTGCTCTCGAAGAAGCGGGCCCAGTACGAGCGTGCCTGGGGCACCATCGAGGAGATCAAGGAAGCCGAGGGCGTCGTCTCCGGTCCGGTCATCGAGGTCGTCAAGGGCGGCCTGATCATCGACATCGGCCTCCGTGGGTTCCTCCCGGCCTCCCTCGTGGAGCTCCGCCGTGTCCGCGACCTGCAGCCCTACGTCGGTCGCAGCCTCGAGGCGAAGATCATCGAGCTCGACAAGAACCGCAACAACGTGGTGCTGTCCCGCCGGGCGTATCTCGAGGAGACGCAGAAGGAACAGCGCGACGAGTTCCTCGCCAACCTCGCCCCCGGCGAGATCAAGTCCGGCGTCGTGTCGTCGGTCGTCAACTTCGGCGCCTT
>JAHDBV010000137.1 GCA_020630195.1 Acidimicrobiales bacterium | reverse complement strand
AGGATCGGAACGCCGGTGACCTGTCCGGAATCACCGCCCGGACGAGACGGGTCCGATCCGGAAGGATCGGAACGATGGAGCCCGGAACGAGAATTGAACTCGTGACCTACGCATTACGAGTGCGTCGCTCTACCAACTGAGCTATCCGGGCCGACGACGGCGAGCGCCGTCGGATCCCGCAGGATAGCGGCGGGCGATGCATCGACCGACGGAGTTCTCAGGCCCCGAGGTCGGCGAACATCGCCTGCAGCAACAGCGCCTCGTTCGGGTTCCGGATGAGGGCGTCGGCCGCCTCCTGGACCCGGTTGATCCGTGGCACCGCCCGTGGGTTGCCGGCCACGGCCTCGTCACGCAACTGGCGCGAGAGGGTGGCGAGCCCGAAGCGGAGTTCGTCGTTGCGCAACCGACGGAGCTCCCGCTTGTGGCGGGCGACGATCTCGGAGCGGCCGGTGACGCGCTCGCCCATGCGTTCGGCCCGCTCGTCCATCTCCGTGAGTTCGGCCGCCTGGCGCGTCTCGAGCGGCCCCGCGGCGGCATCCATGCCGGAACGCAACTCCTCGACGACGGCCCACACCGCCGTGCCCGTGCCGTCGAGCCGACCGAGTGAGGCCGCCCAGGCAGCGGCCCGATCGGCGAGTGCGTCGTCGGTGACGAGGAGGCGGGCCCGGTCGAGGTCGCCACCGGCGGCGGTGGCGGCCAGGTCGGCCCGCTCGGGCTCCACCCCGTCGGCCACCAGCGCGTCGATCACGACCTGGGGCGGCAGCGGGCCGAACGGCACGGTCACGCATCGCGACGCGATGGTGATGATGTCGGGGATGACCTCGGTGGCGAGGAGGATGAACACCGTCGACGCCGGTGGCTCCTCGACGATCTTGAGGAGCTTGCCGATGGTGGCCATCTCGATCACGTCGACCGACGGCACGACGATCACCTTGCGGTCGGCCTCCATCGGCGAACGGGTGGCGGCTCTGGTGACGGCCTCGGCATCGGTGACACGAAGGGTCGAGCCCTCGGGCCGGATCCGGATGAGGTCGGGGTGGGCGTCGGAGACGACCAGCCGGCGGGCCCGGTCGGCGTCGACCCCGGACGCACCCGCGAGCAGGTCGGCGGCGAAGGCCGTGGCGGCCCGCTCGGCGCCGACACCGGCCGGGCCGAGCAGCAGGTAGGCGTGCACCGGATCGACCGCGGCGGCGCGCAGGCGGGCGACGGCGTCGTCCTGGCCGACGACGGCCGACCACGGGTCGACGGCGACGGTCATGCGAGTGCCGATCGACGTTCGTCGACGAACCCGAGGATCTCCGCGGTCAGCTCGCCACGGCCGCGGGTGGCGTCGAGGACGAGCCAGCGGTCGGGGTCGGCGGCGGCGAGGTCGAGGAAGGCGGATCGCACGAGCCGGTGGAACTCGTCGGCTTCGCGTTCGAGCCGATCGAGCGAACGGTTGAGCCGGTGGCCGCGCTGGTCGGGATCGAGATCGAGCAGGATCACCGCGTCGGGCCAGCGGCCCCGGATGGCCCGATCGTTCACCTCGCGCACCGCCTCGACGCCCAGACCACGCCCGGCCCCCTGATAGGCGAGGGAGGAGAACGCCGAGCGGTCGGACACGACCGAACGTCCGGACGCGAGCGTCGGCTCGACGAGGGTCGAGAGGTGGTGGGCCCGGTCGGCGGCCATGAGCATCGCCTCGGCCCACGGATCGACGGGTTCGTCGCCGTGGAGCACGAGCTCGCGGATGCCCGCACCGAGCGGGGTCCCCCCGGGTTCGCGGGTCAGCAGGGCACCGAGATGTTCGACGACCCGCTTGGCCTGTGTGCTCTTGCCCGACCCCTCGCCGCCCTCGAAGGCGACGTAGATCGCAGCGTCAGAAGGCATCGTCGTCGGTGTCGGTGCCGGCGGCGGCCGGCTTCTCGGCGGGCGCCTTCTTCGGCGCGGCCTTCTTCTTGGCAGCTGGCTTCTTCTTCGCCGCAGGCTTCTTCTTGGCCGGCGCCTTTTTCTTCTTCTTGGGGTTGGCCGCGATCTTGGCCCGACGATCGGCGAGCAGCTCGACGGCCCGCTCGTGGGTCATCTCCTCGACCGAGTCACCCTTGCGGAGCGACGCGTTGGTCTCGCCGTCGGTGACGTAGGGACCGAAGCGACCGTCCTTCATCTCGATCGGCTTCTCGGTGACCGGATCCGGATCGAACACCTTCAGCGGGGCGGTCACCTTCTGGCCGCGGCGACGCTTCGGCTGGGCGAGGAGCTCGAGGGCCTTCTCGAGGGTGATCGAGAAGATCTCCGACTCCGCCTCCAGCGAGCGGGAGTCCTTCGCCTTCGTGATGTACGGGCCGTAGCGGCCGTTCTGGGCCGTGATCTCCACACCGTCGGCGGGATCGGCGCCGACCACCCGGGGCAGCGAGAGCAGCTGCAGGGCCTGCTCGAGTGTGACGGTGCCGACCTCCATGTCGGAGAACAGCGAGCCGGTCTTGGGCTTGTCCTCACCGTCGACGATCTCGCCGAGCTGGACGTAGGGACCGAAGCGGCCGGCCTTCACGAAGACCTCCTTGCCGGTCTCCGGATCCTCGCCGAGCACGCGGTCGCCCTTGGGGGCCTCGATGAACTCGATGGCCTTCGGGATGGTGAGTTCGTCGGGCGGGAGGTCGTCCGGGATCGACGCCCGATCCTCACCGCGCTCGAGATAGGGGCCGTAGCGGCCGACGCGGGCCACCACGAGCACGCCGTCCTCGTCGGCCCCGATCGGGATCGAGTTCACGGCGCGGGCATCGATGTCCCCGAGGCGGTCCGACACCTTGTCGCGCAGGCCCGGATCGTCGTTGAGACCGAAGTAGAACTGCGTCAGCCACGGCTCGGCGTCTCGGCCACCACCGGCGATGGAGTCGAGATCGTTCTCCATCTGGGCGGTGAAGGCGTAGTCGATCAGGTCGCCGAAGTGCTGCTCGAGCAGGGTCACCACGCTGAAGGCGGTGAAGCTCGGCACGAGGGCGGAGCCCTTCTTCCAGACGTAGCCACGATCCTGGATCGTGTTCATGATCGAGGCGTAGGTCGAGGGACGGCCGACCCCGAGTTCCTCGAGCTTCTTCACGAGCGAGGCCTCGGTGTAGCGGGCCGGCGGCTGGGTCTCGTGGCCTTCGACCTCGAGGGCCCGGATCGCGGCCGGGTCGCCCTGCTCGAGGGCGGGCAGGCGCTGCTCGGCGGCTTCGTCGTCCTCTTCGTCGCGGGTGTCGTAGGCCTTCAGGAATCCCTGGTGCTTGATGACCGTGCCCGAGGTGGAGAACGTGGCGCGGCGCTCGTCCGCGGCGACGGCGCCGAGGCGCAGCGTCACCGTCTCACCGGTGGCGTCGGTCATCTGGGAGGCGACGGTGCGCTGCCAGATCAGCTCGTAGACGGCGAGTTCCTGCTTGTTGAGCTCACCCGAGACCTCGTCGGGGGTGCGGAACCGGTCGCCGGCGGGACGGATGGCCTCGTGGGCTTCCTGGGCGTTCTTGGCCTTGGTGGCGTAGTGGCGGGGGGCGTCGGGCACGAACTCCGAGCCGAACTTCTCGCCGATCTGGGTGCGGGCGGCACCGAGCGCCGTCTCCGACAGCGTGGTGGAGTCGGTTCGCATGTAGGTGATGAAGCCACGCTCGTAGAGACCCTGGGCCACCCGCATCGCCTGCGCCGACGAGAGCCGCAGCTTCCGGCCGGCGGCCTGCTGGTAGGTCGAGGTGGTGAACGGTGCGCCGGGGCGACGTCGGTAGGGCTTGGCCTCGCGGCTCTGCACGGTGGCGTCACGGCCGTCGAGCCCGGCGGCGAGACCGCGGGCGGCGGTCTCGTCGAGGTGCACGATGTCGTCGGACTTGAGTCGACCGTCCTGGCCGAAGTCGCGGCCCGTGGCCACACGCTGATCGTCGACCTCGACGAGCTTGGCGGTGAAGGGAGCCTCGGCGCCGGCGGCGAACGTGCCCTCGATGTCCCAGTAGCCGGCGGCGACGAACGCCATGCGCTCACGCTCCCGTTCCACGACGATCCGCGTGGCGACCGACTGCACACGTCCGGCGGAGAGGCCCTGGTGGACCTTCTTCCACAGCACCGGCGACACCTCGTAGCCGTAGAGACGGTCGAGCAGGCGACGGGCCTCCTGGGCGTCGACGAGGCGACGGTCGAGCTCGCGGGGCGAGTCGATCGCACGCTGGATCGCCTCGGGGGTGATCTCGTGGAAGACCATCCGCTTCACGGGGATGCGGGGGTTGAGCACCTCGAGCAGGTGCCAGGCGATCGCCTCTCCCTCGCGATCCTCATCGGTGGCGAGCAGGAGCTCGTCGGCCTCCTTCATGAGCGACTTCAGGCGGCGGACCTGGTCCTTCTTCTCGGGGGAGACGACGTAGAGGGGCTTGAAGCCGTTGTCGACGTCGATCCCGAGGCGGGCCCACTTCTCACCCTTGTAGGCAGCGGGCACGTCGGCCGCGTTCCGGGGCAGGTCGCGGATGTGACCGATGGACGATTCGACCACGAAGTCGTCGCCGAGATAGCCGGCGATCGTCCGTGCTTTGGCGGGGGACTCGACGATGACGAGGGACTGGGGCACGAGAGCGAGGGTACGAAGTCGCGCCGACGTTTTGCCAACACCCCCCGGCGAGGAGGGGTCGGGGAGCCTCAGTGACGGGCCTCGACGCCGGGCTCGTCCGGGGCCTCGGCCGACCCCGCGACATCGTCGGGACCGAGGATGAAGAAGCCGACGACGGTGGCGAGCACCGAGGCCAGCAGGACCCCGATGACGGCCTGGTCGGCGACCTCCGGCAGCTCCTCGAACGCCAGCCCCGAGATGAAGAGCGCCACGGTGAAGCCGATGCCCGCGACCGCACCGGCACCGACGATGTGACGCATCGACACCCCGGCCGGGAGCTCGGCCAGCCCGCCCCGCACGGCGAGGAACGTGGCGAGCGAGACACCGACCGGCTTGCCGAGCACCAGTCCGGCCACGATCCCCCACGTGACCGAGGAGCCGAGCGCCTCCCCGATCACCGACCCCGACAGCGGCACACCCGCGTTGGCGAGGGCGAAGATCGGCACGATCACGAACCCGGTCCAGGGCGCGAGCAGCGCGATGAAACGCGACGTCAACGGCACACGCTCACGAAGCAGCCAGGTGGCGTTGCGGGTGCCGACGGGGTCGGCGGTGTCGCCGGAGACGATGTCCTCCATGAACTCGAAGCGCCGCTCACCGAGCAGCGGCCGGGCCGGGGTGAGCAGTCCGAGTGCGACACCGGCGATCGTGGCGTGCACACCCGACTCGAACGTGGCGTACCAGACACCGACGCCGAGGACGACGTAGAGCGGCGTGTACCAGACGCGGGCCCGCTGCATCAGGAACATGACGCCGACCCCGAGCACCGCGAGGCCGAGCCAGTCGAAGCGGAGGTCGTTCGTGTAGAACACCGCGATCACGAGGATCGCCCCGATGTCGTCGACGATCGCGAGCGTGAGCAGGAAGAGCTTCAGGCGTTGCGGCACCCGCGAGCCGAGCAGGGAGATGACACCGACCGCGAACGCGATGTCGGTGGCCATCGGGATGCCCCAACCGTCGGATCCGGCACCGGAGAGGTTGAACGCCGCATAGAGCAGTGCCGGCACGATCATGCCGCCGAGGGCGGCCACCGCCGGCAGCGCCGCGTCCCGGGGGTCGCACAGGTCGCCGACGACGAGCTCGGACTTGATCTCGAGCCCGACAACGAAGAAGAACAGCACCATGAGGGCGTCGTTGACGAAGTGGCCGAGGTCCTCTTCGAGATGGAAGGGGCCGATCTCGATGTCGATCATGGTGTGCCAGAAGTCGACGTAGGAGTCGCCGACCGGCGAGTTGCGCCAGACCAGCGCGGCGATGGTGGCCACGATGAGGAGCACCCCGGACGCCGACTCCTGGGCGAGGAACCTCACCATCGGTCGGGCCACCGCACGCGCGATCGGGCGATCGGACCCGCTCCACGCTTCTGGGCGCACATCGATCTGACCGGACAAGAGGAGCTCCTCGACATCTCCGCGACGGTGGACACCCGTCGACGGGAACGAGCTCCGTCGGCCGCGTTCCGGGCGCGCACGCTACTGCGCGTTCCGCCGGACGTCAGATGGACGTCATCTTCACGGGACCATGGCCCCGAGCGGGCCGCGTCCGGCTCCGCAGCCGGTCAGACCTCGCCGAGCATCTCCAGGTCGACGATCGTTCCCGACGGGGTCGATCGGAAGCGGCTCGTCGAGCTCAGTCGCTGCATGAGCGGGATCCCGAAGCCACCTTCGATGTCGAGACGGGACGGGTCCTCCATGTCGGGCAACTCGGCTCGCGGACGGATGCCCGGCCCGTGGTCGGACACCTGGAGTCGAACCGAGCCCGGCTGCACCTCACAGCGGAGCGTGACGGTGCCGCCGCCGTTGGACTGGTTGGCCTCGATCGCATTGGTGACGGCTTCGGAGGTGACCACCCGCAGGTCGTCGAGTCGATCGCCGGTGAACCCGGCACCGGTGCTCGCCGCGGCGGCGACCACCATCCGCACGACGGCCACCAGGTCGTAGTGGCTCGGGATCTCGATCTCGATCACACCGTCGTGCACGCTGCGGTCCGCCTCGCGTCCGGTCCGGGGACGATCACGGACCACCGGCGACCGTAGTCCCCGGCACCCACCGGAATCACGACACCCCCATCGGGTCCGGCGCGGAAGTGGCGTGCCGGCGCACCGATCGCACCCGGTTCAGGCCGCGATCCGGCCGATCTTCTTGCGCCAGGCGGAGAACGAGGCGATCGAACCACCGTGGGGGCGCACGAGCCACGGGGTCGGGAACAACTCGGCGACGTCGACCTCGGCGGCGATCCGGGCGAAGCCGGGAACCGGCGCGTGGGTCACCGCCGTACGACGACCGGCGAGCTCCTCGGGCACCCGACCGAGGCGCAGTTCGACCGGTCTGCGGGTGTGGAGATCGGCGAGGGTCTCGACGAGGAACACGAGCCGCTTCGACGACAACCGGAGCCCGGCGAGCAGGGGTTCGTCGAAGACGAACACCGCGGGGAGCTCCGGGTCGGCGGCGAGGGCGGGGTCGGCGTCGCCGAGTGATTCGGCGGTGAGCCACACGACCTCCGCGGTGCCGCGGATCTCGGGCATGAGCGGTCCGCCGGTGCGCTCCGGGTCCGGATCGCCGCCGACCGCGGCCGGCCGCTCGATCGACACCAGCGGAGGATCGTCGGGCCAGTCCTCGATCGGGCAGGCGTGGCGGAGTTCGCAGTCGGCGCAGAACGACGGCGCCCGCTTCTGCACCTGCCAGCGGCTGAACCCGTAGGGCTTGTTCGAGCCGACACCGACGGTCCACTGCCAGCCGAGCCGGTTGGCCGCTCGGCTCCCGTCGAGGAGGTGGGCGAAGAACTCGTCCTCTCCATCACGCCAGCGGGCACCGGAACGCACGGCCCAGTGGCTCGAGAGCCACATCCGTGTCTGGTTGACGATCCAGCCGTCGGTCTCGAGTTCACCGACGGTCTCGTCGAGGCAACGCATCCGTCGGTCCCAGCCGTCGACGCCGGCGACGCTGTCGGTCGCAGCGGGGCTGTCGAGTTCGGCCCGGACCCCCTGCCGGGTCGTGGTCCCGAGGCGGGCGTACCAATGGCGCGCGTACTCCTGCCACAGCAGTTCGTCGCGGAACTTCGACCGGTCCTTCGGTGGCCCGTCGGCGACGTGGCGCCACAATTCGCCGAGGGTGACCAACCCGTACCGCACGTAGGGCGACAGCGCCGAGGCGCCGCGGCGGGACTCGGGGGCCACCTCGTTGCGACGCCCGGCATACCCGGCGACGTCGTAGCCCTGCACGGCGATGTCGGCGGCCACCTGACCGCCACGGAAGCGCTCCGACCCCCGGACGTCGTCGCGCACGAGGTGGCCGAGATGGTCGACGACGAACGCCTCGGCGGCGGCCCGGCCCGGTTCGGGCGTGGGGAGGACGGTCATGGCCGTGGGACCCGTCGGCGGAGCCGGATGGGGCCCTTCGCCGTCGAGGGGTCGACGACGTGGCCCTTCTGGGTGATCTCGATCTCCCCGGCGACGACGAGACGACGGGCGGCGGCGCGGGCCGGTTCCATCAGCGGGCGCCAGTCGTCGGGGGCCACACGCCGGGCCGCCTCGGACGGGCAGATCGTGGCGTCGTGGGCCCGGGCGGCGAGCAGCTCGGTGATCGCGGTCTCGAGGTCGGTGTCGATCGGACGGACCCTGCGGCGGCGGCAGGCGTCGGAGCAGTAGCGGACGTCGTCCCAGCTGCGCTCCCACTTCTTCCTCCACTCGATCGTCCGACCGCACGCGGCGCAGTCCTTCGTGGGGACCGCCGTCGGTCCGGTTCGGCCGCGACGGGCTCGCTCGGGCATCAGAGGGCTCCCGCGTCCAACAGCTCGAGGACCTCGGTGGCCCGCACCCGCGTCTCGTCCAGGTCCTTGAGTCGACGCATGCCGGCGAGCTGCTGGCCCATGCGATGGTTCCCCCGGAAGGCCTCCTCGTTGCGGGCGAGGAAGTCCCAGTAGAGGGTGGAGAAGGGACAGGCGGCGTCACCCGTCCGCTTCTTCGGGTCGTAGCGACAGCCCTTGCACGAGTCCGACATCCGGTTGATGTAGGCACCACCGGAGGCGTAGGGCTTGGTGGCCATGCGGCCGCCATCGGCGTGCAGCGCCATGCCGATCACGTTCGGCAGCATC
>JAHDBV010000136.1 GCA_020630195.1 Acidimicrobiales bacterium | reverse complement strand
CGGAGCTTCCCGGGGGCATCACAAACCCGGGTACGACGTGCAAGGCCGGATCGCTCGCGATCGAGCTCGATCCCCGCACGGCGTCGTCTCGGCACCACCAGGGTCCGGCGTTCTCCGCCGGAGCCCGTCCCGGCGTCGAAACGGAGCTCGTGCGTTGGCGTATCCGGCCCCCGACGAGACGCGGAGGCCCAGCCGATGCAAACCACCATTTCCAGTTCGACGATCCCCTTCTCCCGGCCGCGACGCCACGTCGCCGCCGGCCTCACCGCCGCAGCGCTCTCGCTCGGCACCCTGCTCGCCCCGGCAGCCGCCGGGGCCGCCACCGACGAGACCCGCATCGCCGCCACCGGCGATGCCGTGATCCCCGCCTCGACGGGGTCGGATGCCCACGATCATCAGGTGGCTCGGATCTTCCGGGCGACGCTCGGTCGGAATCCGGATGCGGCGGGTCTCGTGTTCTGGTCGGAGCGCCTCCAGGCCGGAACGCCGGCCGCCGAGATCGTCGAGGGCTTCCTCGGCTCCGACGAGCAGGCATCGATCACCTCCGGCGACCCGATCGTCGACGCCTACCGCTGGGCCCTCCAGCGCGAGCCGGACGCCGAAGGCCTCGCGTTCTGGTCGTCCCAGCCGACGACGGCCGCGGTGCTGGCCATCGCCGATTCGGTTGAGCACATCGACACGACCGGAACCGTCGAGCCGCCGCTCGTGCCCGACACCCGCAACAACTCCGTGGCCACCGGCGTGGCCGTGATCCCCGCCTCGACGGGGTCGGATGCCCACGATCATCAGGTGGCTCGGATCTTCCGGGCGACGCTCGGTCGGAATCCGGATGCGGCGGGTCTCGTGTTCTGGTCGGAGCGCCTGCAGGAGTCCGACACCCGCCCCGCCGAGATCGTGCAGGGGTTCCTCGACTCCGAGGAACACGCCGACCGGAGCTCGGGTGATCCGATCGTCGACGCCTACCGCTGGGCCCTCCAGCGCGAGCCCGACACCGCCGGTTACGACCACTGGTCGTCGCAGCCGACGACGGCCGCGGTGCTGGCCATCGCGGATTCGGCCGAGCACATCGACACGACCGACACCGTCGAGCCCCCGAGCTACCGGCCCGACGTTCCGGCCCACTGGGTCGACGCCGGCCACGGGGTCTGGGTGCCGCCGATCCTGCTCGAGATCCGTTGGTGCGAGTCGAACCACGACTACACCGCCGCCAACCCCCGATCGTCGGCCCGGGGCGCCTACCAGTTCCTGACCATCTCCTGGAACGCCTACGGCCACGCCGCCCGCTACGGCGTGCCCTACGCCCACCTGGCCACCCCCGCACAGCAGGACGAGGCCGCACTCATCACCTGGCAGGTCTCGGGCACCCGCCCGTGGCTCGCCAGCCGCTCCTGCTGGGGCTGAGCCCGGACCGCGCCGTCCCGTGGCGGCCGCGGACCGGTCGGGCATAGTCCGGGAGGCCCCGTGGTTGACTCGGGGTGTGAGCGACGATCGCACCTTCGGGTTCCGGACACGAGCCCTGCACGCCGGCGGTCGGCCCGACCCCCACACCGGGGCCCGGGCCGTACCCATCTACCAGTCCACGAGCTTCGTGTTCGACGACACCGCCGACGCGGCCGACCTGTTCGCGCTGCAGAAGTACGGGACGATCTACAGCCGGCTGTCGAACCCGACGGTCAACGCCTTCGAGGAACGCATGGCGAGCCTCGAGGGTGGGATCGGCGCCGTGGCCATGGCGTCGGGTCAGTCGGCCGAGTTCCTCGCCGTGACGACCCTCGCCGGTGCGGGTGACCATCTCGTCGCCACCGCCGGGCTCTACGGCGGCACGAGGACGCTGTTCGGCACGACGATGGCCCGCTTCGGGATCGAGACGACGTTCGTCTCGGCCGACGCCGGGGACGAAGCCGACGCGGTCGCCGCGGCCATCCGCCCCGAGACCAAGCTCGTCTACACCGAGATCATCGCCAACCCGTCGGGCATCGTCGCCGATCTCGAGGCGCTGGCCGAGGTGGCCCACACCCACGGCCTGCCTCTCGTGGTCGATGCGACCTTCGCGACGCCCTACCT
The DNA here is from genome assembly GCA_020630195.1 of Acidimicrobiales bacterium. Lineage (GTDB taxonomy): Bacteria > Actinomycetota > Acidimicrobiia > Acidimicrobiales > SZUA-35 > JAHDBV01. Next base: position 6,689 of record JAHDBV010000136.1, on the reverse strand, counting down.
GTGTCGCCCGCTCGAGCACGGGGCCGACATCGTGTTGCACTCGGCCACCAAGTTCATCGGCGGCCACGGGACCTCGCTCGGTGGCGTGGTGATCGACTCCGGCCGGTTCGACTGGGCCGCGTCGGGGCGCTTCCCCCGCATGACCGAGCCCGTCGGCACCTACAACGAGCTCGAGTGGTGGGGGAACTTCGGTGAGTACGCCTACTGCACGGCACTCCGCAACGAGCAGCTCCGCGACGTCGGTGCCGCCCTCAGCCCGTTCAACGCCTTCCTGTTGCTGCAGGGGCTCGAGACCCTGCCCCAGCGCATGGGTGAACACGTCGCCAACGCACAGGCCGTGGCCGAGTGGCTCGAGGCCGACGACCGTGTCGCCTGGGTCGCCTACGCCGGGCTGCCGTCGTCGCCGTCGCACGATCTCGCCCGGCACTACCTGCCCGAGGGGCCCGGTGCGATCTTCTCGTTCGGGGTGAAGGGCGGACGCGTCGCCGGCCAGCGCTTCATCGAAGGCCTGCAGCTCGTGTCGCACCTGGCCAACGTGGGCGACGCCCGGACGCTCGTCATCCACCCGGCCTCGACCACCCACCAGCAGCTCTCCGACGACGAACTCGTCGCCGCCGGGGTCGGGCCCGACATGGTCCGGCTCTCGGTCGGTCTCGAAGACGTCGACGACATCCTCTGGGATCTCGACCGGGCCCTCACCGCCGCCACGAAGGAGGTCGGCGCATGATCGTGCCACCCGCCCCCGGTGCCCTCGAACGCAAGCGCATCCTCGACGAGACCCGCTCGATCGCCGTCCTCGGCGCCTCCTCGAAGCCGTCGCGGGCGTCGAACTTCGTGATCACCTACCTCCAGTCGACCGGGCGGTACGACCTCTACCCCGTGAACCCACAGGAGACCGAGATCAACGGGCTCACCTGCTATCCCTCGCTCGAGGCGCTGCCGATCGTGCCCGACATGGTCGACGTGTTCCGTCGCCCCGACGACTGCCCACCGATCGCGACCGAGGCCGTCGCCATCGGGGCCTCGTCGTTGTGGCTCCAGCTCGGCATCGAGTCGGACGAGGCGGCGGCCATCGCCCACGCCGGGGGACTGGACGTCGTCATGAACCGGTGCACGAAGATCGAGCACGCCCGTTTCGCCGGTGGGCTCCATCTCGCGGGATTCGACACCGGGGTGATCGACTCGCGTCGTCGCCGCTGAGCCGGCTCGCCGCGCCGGGTCTCGGGTTCAGCTCCCCTGGAGCACCACGAGCCGGTCGGTCTCGAGGATCTCGCCGCTCTGCAGTGCCGAGCTCGGCAGGCGCTTGCCGTCGCGCATCGCGGCGACCACCTCACAGCCATCCGGTGCCCACCAGCGGCCGTCCGCCCCCTGCACCGGCTCGATCTCCACCAGCACCAGGCCCCCGGCCGCGTCGAGGAGGTCGTTGACGACGTCGACCGCACCGTCGGTCTGGGTGCCGAGACCGAGGAACCGGCCGACGGTCGCCGTGGCGTCGATGACCTCGTCGGCGCCACCCTGTTCGAGGAAGTGGATGTTCTCCTGCTCCCGGGCCCCGGCGACGAGGCGCACCGCCGGGTGGATCTCTCGCACCGACAGCGTGATCAGCACGGCCGTGTCGTCCCGGTTGGGTGTGATGATCACGGCCTTGGCGGTGCCGACGCCGGCCTGCTCGAGCACGGCGTTGCGCGTCGCATCGCCGCGGATCCCGACGATGCCCATGCGCTCACACTCCTCGAGTGCGGCGGTGTCGGTGTCGATCGCCACGATCTTGTCGAGTGACACACCCCGGGCGAGGAGGTCGAGGGCGACGGCCTGGCCGGTCTGCCCGAAGCCGCAGATGACGTGGTGATCCTGCAAGGTCTTTCTCCAGCGACGTGCGGCCGCCAACTGGCGGGACTGTTCGGTGAGCACCTCGACGGTCGTGCCGACCACGAGGATGAGGAACACGATCCGTGCGGGGGTGATGAGCACGATGGTGGCGAGGCGGGCACCCGGGGTGACGGCGGTGATGTCGCCGTACCCGGTCGTGGTGACCGTGACGCTCGAGTAGTAGAGGGCGTCGAGGAGTGAGAGTCGGTCGCCGGTGACGTCGACGTAGCCATCCCGTCCGAGCCAGACGACCGCCGTGATGAAGCACACGAGCCCGAGTGCCAACCCGACCCGGCGGGCCACGGCCGCACCTGGCGCCCGCTTCGGTTGCGGGAGTCGGATCAGATCGAAGGCCTCGGCCACGTCGGGAGATCCTACGAAGCGCAGCGTCCCCGGTCCGGGATGACGTCGGGTGATCCCACCCGGACGGATCAGGGCAACCAGAGGTCGGTGTCGGGGTGGAACTGCGACCAGGCGAACCAGAACGCCTGATGTGACGAGACGTCGTCGCCGTCGAGCAGCGCTCGCAGGCCACCGCCGTCGAGTTCGAGTTCGATCGTCGAACCGCCGATGTCGAAGCGGACCTCGCCGTCGCGCTGGAGCGTGCGGCGGGCGGCATCGGCCGGGAACGCCACGGCCTGTCCGTCGACGATGATCCCGACGACGGCTTCCTGCACCTGGAGGCGGGCGTCCACGTCGCCGACCGGGAAGATCGGGCCGTCGTCGTCGCGGCCGTTCAACGGGTCGAGGGGGTAGGTCCGACCCTCGCCCCCGTCCTCGGCGAGAATCGTCGTCTGCGGGTGTGCGGCCTTCCACTCGGCCCAGGTGGTGGTGACGACGGTGCCCTGGGGCAGCACGACGCCGGCGTCGAGCAGCGGTCCGGTGACGGCCTCGCCGGTGAAGGTGTCGAACACCGAGGCGGAGTCGAGGTCGTACATCACCTTGTTCGACCGGCTGAGCAGACCCGAGGTGCGCAGCACGGGTGGCCGGTCGGCGACGGCGTCGAGGCCGTCGGTGAAGAACACCTGGGCCGAGCCGCACAGCGTGCAGTAGGGCATGCCGAACCGGCGGCCCCCGAGGGTGTCGTTCACCATCTCGTGGACCTCCATCTGGTTCTTCGGGTAGGCCCGGGCCTCACCGTCGATCACGACGCCGAAGACGATGGCGTCGTCGGGATACCAGTCGCCGCCGGCGGCGTCGGTGGTCACCGGATCGTCCAGTGCCGGGATGCAGCCACGTGGGCACGGGCCGCCCTGGTTGAGCTCGCGATCGTCGATCAACACACCGCCCCAGTTGAGCCAGCGTGCGTCGATGAGCGAGTCGGCGTCGTCGAGGAGCGGCCCCCACCGCGGGTCGAGTTCGGCGAAGAAGCCGGCCTTCCACGCGCCGTAGTCGGGGGTGGCGGGCAGATCCCAGGCGATCAGCTGGTTGACCGCGGAGTTCCACGGCCGGGCGGGGTCGATCTCGGTGCCGGTCAGCTCCTCGATCGCGTCGGCGAGTGCGTCGCCCTGCCCGTCTCCCTGGAGGAACCGGAGCAGGTCGGACAGCGGCCACGCGAAGCGGGCGTCACCCGATTGGACGAGGGTGTCGATGCTGGACTGGGCGGGCCCGCCCCGGAGGCTCGCGGTGCGGAGGAGCTCGAGCGCGTCGAGCAGGTCGTCGTCGACGGGACCCGACGGTGTCTCCGGGGCGGGTCCGATCTCGAACGCCTCGCCGGGTGCCACCGTGATCGGGCCGGTGTCGGGGGGCGTCGTGGGTGCGCTGGTGGTCGATTCGGACGCGTCGTCGGCCCCGGTCGTGGGGGAGGCGGCGTCGTCGACGACGTCGCCGCTCGTGCACGCGGCGGCGACGAGGAGGACGGGCAGGCCGAGGGCGGCGAGCCGGCGTCGTGCGCCGGTGCGGTGGGGGAGCAGACGGGAGACCACGATCCGAGACAACCCGCCTCGACCGGGCCGCGCTTCCGCTGCGACGTTTTCGTCACCGAACGTTTCGCGGCCCGTCCGGGGTGGTGCGTCCGACTAGCTTCGTGCGGTGCCCGATCGCCCCCGTATCGACCCCGGCCGTCAGAAGCGGAGCCGGGAGACGTTCGAGACCATCACCGAGACCGCGCTCTCGCTGCTCGACGGACGGGACTGGGACACCATCTCGGTGGCGGAGATCTGCGACGCGGCCGAGGTGTCACCGTCGAGCTTCTATGCACGCTTCGCCGACAAGGACGCGCTCTTCGCTCATCTGCACGATCGTTGGCTGCAGGATCGTCGCGACGTCGTCGAGCGGGCGGCGGCGGACATCGACTGGGGCACGCTCGACGTGTGGGGCTCGGCGTGTGCGATGGCGAGGCTCTACATCGACGATCGGATCGACAACGAGGCGATGATCCGCACGATGCTCCGGGCCCAGTTCGGCTCGCCCCGGCTGAAGGATCTGCGCACGGCGAAGGACCGGGAGCTGTCGGAGTTCGTCGAGGCGTTCTGGCAGTTCCGCCTCGGCGACGAGGCCGACCCGATGCGGGTGCGGTTCGCGCTGCATCTGATGGTGGGCGGGATCCAGTTCTTCTACGAGTCGCCGTCGCGCGAGATCAGCGACTTCCGCTGGGAACGCGACCGCCTCGTGGCCGAGATGGCCCGGGGGTTCCTGCTGATCGTCGACCAGGCGCAGCACGTGCCCGCCGACTTCACGATCTGACCTGGAACGGGTCCGACCCGGCTCTCGGGCTGAGCCACGGACCTGGAACGGGTCCGACCCGGCTCTCGGGCTGAGCCACGGACCTGGAACGGGTCCGACCCGGCAGGGTCGGAGCAAGAGAGCGGACGATGGGAATCGAACCCACATCGTCAGGATGGAAGCCTGAAGTTCTAGCCGTTGAACTACGTCCGCATGGCCGTGCGGCGGGCCGCACGTCGTCGCCGCAGAGTGTACGGCGTCGATGGTGTCGGGATGGGGAGATTCGAACTCCCGATCTCCTGCTCCCAAAGCAGGCGCCCTAGCCAGGCTGGGCCACATCCCGGAACTCGGGAGCGTAGCGGCGGCCCGGTCGACGGGGGCTGGATTCCATCGGCTTCCATCGGCGAGGGCCCCGGTATCCTCCCGCTCGATGAACTCCTCCGTTGAGCCCCTCGAGGGCAACAAGGTCAAGGTCCTCGTCGAGGTGTCCGAGGCCGAATTCGACGCCGATCTCGATCGTGCGTTCAAGGTCCTCGCCCGTGAGGTCCGCCTCCCGGGCTTCCGCCCCGGCAAGGCGCCGCGCAAGGTGCTCGAGAAGCGCATCGGCAGCGGCTACGCCCGTGAGCAGGCCTTTCAGGACGGTCTGCCCACCTACTACGCCCTGGCGGTGAAGGAACACGAGGTCGACGTCATCGCGCCGCCGACCATCGACATCACCGACGGTCGTGACGAGGGTCCGGTCCACTTCGAGGCCGTCGTCGAGGTCCGTCCGAGCGTCGAGGTGTCGGGGTACGAGGGCCTGTCGGTCACGATCCCGAACCCGATCGTCTCCGACGAGGAGATCGCCGAGCGCATCGACTCGATGCGGGCCCAGAACGGTGGCGAGCTGGCCGATGCCGATCGCAGCGCCAACGAGGGCGACCGGGTGGTCATCGACATCACCTGCCGTCACGAGGGTGAGGAAGTCGCCGGGCTCACCGCGGACGGCTACACCTACGAGCTCGGCCTCGGCGCCGTCGTGCCCGAGCTCGACGAGCAGCTGGCCGGCGCCTCCGCCGGCGATGAGCTCGAGTTCACCGCCGTGCACCCCGATCCCGACGAAGCCGAGCCGCTCGAGTTCGAGATCACCGTCGTGAAGGTGCAGGAGATGATCCTGCCCGAGGCGAACGACGACTGGGCGAAGGAGCAGGACTTCGACTCGATGGACGCCCTCACCGAGGACCTCCGCGAGCGCATGGGTCGTGCCCGCCGCTACCAGTCGCAGGCCGCCAGCCGCCAGGGCGTCGCCGATGCCCTCGGCGAGCTCGTCTCCGACGACGATCTGCCCGAGGCGATGGTGGACATGGAGGCCGACAACCGGGCCCAGGATCTGGTCATGCGACTCCAGGCCCAGGGCATGGAGTTCGGTCAGTACCTCCAGATGACCGGTCAGAGCCAGGAGATGGTGCTCGCCGAGCTCCGTCACACCGCCGTCGGTTCGGCCAAGCTCGACCTCGCGCTGCGCTCGATCGTGGCCTCGCAGAGCCTCGACGTCGACGACACCGAGCTGGACGCCGAGTTCGAGCGGGTCGCCGACCGGCTCGAGCGGTCGGCCGCCGAGGTGCGTGACGAGTTGGTCGAGGCCGGCCAGCTCCCCGCCGTGCGCGCCGACCTCGCGAAGTCGAAGGCGCTCGACTGGGTCACCGAACGCGTGACGTTCGTGGACGAAGATGGGGCCACCATCGACCCCTCGCTCCTCGAGGATCCGGAAGAGGACGACGACCCCGTCGCCGTCGCTGACGAAAGCGACACCGACGGCGACAATCTCCCTGAGTCCGAATCCTCCGAGACCGACACAGAACAGGACGCCTGACGTGAACGATCGCCTGCGAGCCAGCAACTACCTCGTCCCCACCGTCGTCGAGCAGACCAACCGTGGGGAGCGGGCGTTCGATCTCTTCTCCCGCCTGCTCAAGGACAACATCATCTTCCTGGGCACCCCGATCGACGACGGGATCGCCAACCTGGTGTGCGCCCAGATGCTGCACCTCGAGTCGGAGAACCCCGACCGGGACATCAGCATCTACATCAACTCGCCCGGTGGCGACATCAACGCCCTGTTCGCGATCTACGACACGATGCAGTTCATCAAGCCCGAGGTGAACACGATCTGCTTC
>JAHDBV010000135.1 GCA_020630195.1 Acidimicrobiales bacterium | reverse complement strand
CGCCGGCACCGGTCGGGCCGACGACATCCTCGAGGCGTACGGCTTCATGACCGAATGGCTCCGGATCGGGTCGTTCCCCTACCCCATGCCCGATCCCGCCCCCGAGTCCGTGTGCCACTCGGCGCCGCCCGAGGCGATCGATCCCGCCGACCTCGGCCTCACGGTGACCGTCGATCTGCCGGCGTCGATTCCGGCCGGCGACACGGCGTCGGGCACGTTCACCGTCACGAACAACGGCACCGGGACCTACACCTTGTGGTGGGGCTACGAGGTGACCGCGTACCTCGGCACCGGTACGGACTCGATCAGTCGCTTCAACGGAGGCAGGAAGTTGCCGCTCACTGCGCCTGTGCTCGAGCCGGGCGACTCCGTCACCGGTCGGCTCGACATCGCCACCGACACCTGCGACCCCACCGACGGATACCGACACACCCCCGGCACGTACACGATCTGGGGCCATGTCAACGCCCTGATCGGTCCCGACCGGAGTCGGGCACCGTTCGAGATCGACCACGGACTCCGCCTGCCGCCCGTCAGCATCGAACTCACGGCCGACTGATCGCCGGTCGCGGCAGCGAGCCGCGCCGAGTCGAGCAGACTGACCGGATGACGCCTCGCCGCCCGCTCGTGATCGGACACCGGGGTGCGTCGGCGGACGCGCCCGAGAACACGATGCCCTCGTTCGAGCGGGCGCTCGCCCTCGGCGCCGACGGCATCGAGTTCGACGTCCACCTCACGAGTGATGGCCACGCCGTCGTCATCCACGACGCCCTCCTCGACCGCACGACCGACGGCACCGGCCCCGTCCACCTCCACACCCTCGATCAGATCCGAGCGCTCGACGCCGGCCGCTGGTTCGGACCGGAGTTCGCGGGCGTCGGTGTCCCGCTGCTGTCCGACGTCCTCGAACTGCCCGCACGGATCTTCGAACTCGAGATCAAGACCTGGGGGCGTCGGGTCATCGACACCGTCCTCGTCGAGGTCGATGTCGCCGGGGTGATGGACCGCGTGAAGTTCACCGGCTGGGGCCAGCTCGGCCTGGCCGACCTCAAGCGACGCCGACCCGAGGCCACGCTCGGCTGCTTCAACCAGGCCCCGCAACCGTGGATGGACGACGCCGTCTACGAGCACTCCGTCGTCGGGACGGCCGAGGTGGCCGGGTTCGATGTCACCCACGTGCCCGCTGCGGCGATCACGCCCCGTATCGCCGACGCCATCCGCGCCCTCGGCTCGGAGGTGCATGCCAACGACATCCGCACACCGGCCGACCTCGATCGAGCGCTCGCCGCTGGGGCGACCTCGGTCTCCGCCGACGACACTGCGACGGTTCTCGAGGCTCTCGGTTCTGGACACTGATCGGTGAGGCCGAGGGAGACCGAACGCTCGATGAGCGACGAGTAGGGTTCACGTGTGGATGAAGACCTACCGGGCCTGAGTCGCTCGATGACCGAGGTGGTCGATCGGGCCAGTGGGGGCCTCGTCGGACGACGCTCGCTCGTCGAGCTCATCGTGCTTGCGGCAGTTGCTGGCGAGCACGTACTCGTCATCGGGCCGCCCGGCACGGCCAAGTCGCAGGCCGTTCGCCAGGTCGCGGCAACCCTGGGCGAGAGCTACTTCGAGTACCTGCTCGGCCGTTTCACCGAGCCGAGCGAGCTCTTCGGACCGATCGACCTCCGCGAGCTCCGGGAGGGGCGGGTGGTCGTGGACACCACGGACATGCTGCCGGAGGCCGAGATCGCCTTCCTCGACGAGGTCTTTCTCGGCTCGTCGGCGATCCTCAACACCCTGCTCGGCATGCTCAACGAGCGAGTCTTCCGACGAGGACACACGGTCCGTCGGGTGCCCCTGAGGATGTGTGTCGGCGCATCGAACGAGTTGCCGACCGACACAGACCTCGCTGCGTTCGCCGACCGATTCCTCGTGCGGGTCTTCATCGACCCGATCACCGACCCCGAGCTCGATCAACTCCTTGCGAGTGGTTGGAAGGCTTCAGTAGCGGAACCACAGCGCAGTGATGATGTCGTCGGTCTCCTGGACCAGGCGACGGCACTCGTCAACGAGGTCGACCTCGACGGACTCCGCCCCGAGATCGCGCAGTGCATCCGGTTACTTCGCCGGCACGAGATCGGGTTCACCGATCGACGATCAGTCCGAGCGCAGCGTCTCATCGCAGCCGCAGCGGTCCTCGACGGCCGGTTGGTCGCCGACCCATCAGACCTGTGGGCGCTCATCCCGGCGATACCGACAGCCGCTGACCAGGAGCGGGCGCGTGACATCCTCTCCGAGCGGATCGAGCATTCGTCGAACCTGGTCGCCATCGCTGCTGCGGAAGAGATCTCCGCCGGCCTGCTCGCGATCGCCCACCGCCTGGCGCGGGCATTCGACGAGTACCAGCGGCTGCCCGCCGGAGACGATCGGAGCCTCCGGATGGAGGGGCTCGCCCGCGAGATCGACGCGACGTTCCCACCGGAGGCGCTGCCGACGGAACTCGTCGAGATCCGGGCGGCGATCGTCGACGAGGTCTGAAGGTTGGCGAACCTCCGCTGGTCGCGCCAGCTCCCTCCCCTGCCTGCATTTGCCGTCGCCGGTCGATCTGACGTGGGCGCAACACTCGCCGCACGCGCCAGCAACCGAGACTGCCGTGTCGACGAGCCTGGCGACTGGACCGTGATCCGAGGTGACAATCTCCCGTGGGCTGACGGTGCGGTGTACCTCGGTCTCCTCCCTGGGACCGAGCTCGTCTTCGTTCCGGTGCATCGTCGCCCCGACGCACCCCTCGACATCGTCACCGCAGCAGTCCGCGCCCGTGCGGGAACGGGACCCGTCGTGATGATCCCTCCGGACGAAGCAGATGACGAAGGCACCGGGCAGTTGCTCGTCCTTCGGCCATGATCGAGCTCCCGCCCGCCTCGGGCGATCTCGCACCGACGACGGTCGCGCTGGAGGCAGCGCTCGACGCACTGGTGCTACGCAACCTGGAACCATTGATCGACGCGATCGGAGAGCTTCTCGATCGCGGCCGATCGTCGAGCTCACCAGACGGCGAACCCGACGGCTTCGACGGCATCACTCGCAACGGGGACCTCAGCCGCCTCCTCCCGAGCGAGTGGCTCCTGGTCGCCGAGGAGCCGGACGAGTTCGTACGTCGTTTCGAGCGACGAGAACTCGGTTTCCTCCGCACTCGCCGCCGCCAGCCGAGCGTTGCGCCGACCAGCCTCGTGGTCTTCGACAACGGCCCGAGCCAACTCGGCAGACCGCGTGTCGCTCATCTCGCACTCCTCATCGTGCTCGCTCGATGCGCCGAGGAGCACCACACCTCCCTCCGTTGGGGCTTGCTCGACAGGCTCGAGCGTCGGGAGGTCTCCGGAGGCACGGCCGGTGACCTCATCCGATCTCGTACGGCCTCGATGGAACCCGCTCCCGACCAGATCGATCTGCTCGCCGACGACGCGCTCGTCGTCACGCCGACGCCGTGCGGCGCTTCCCACGAACTCCGTCTCGTCGAGGCCGCCAACGGACTCCAGGCCACGCTCGTCAACAACCGCAGTGGCACCACGACGACCGCCATGCTCGAGCTGCCGGCCCCAGACGTCTGCGTCCGGGTTCTCCGAAACGTGCAGGGCTCGGCGCTCGAAGCGCCGAACCCGACGGGGCGACGGCAAGTCCCCGAGGGGGTGACGCCCGGTCCAGGGCTGGTGTTCGATGTGCCGTCGAACAAGCTGCTCTGCCGGAGCGACGACGAGCACTCGCTCCTGGTGTTCCCGTCGCCCAACTCCGCCAACGATCGAACTGGTCCAGTTCGGTTCTTCGAGGTGGCACCGCAATTCGGGCGCATCCTCGCCGCCGGACGACGCGGCAAGTTCGTCTTCGCACTCCAGATGGCAGACGATGACCTCTTCTTGACGGCGCAGGGACGAGACCAGGGATGGCCGCCCCGCGGGCGCATCAACGTCCGTTGGGAGCCACCCGCCGAGACGATGAGCCACGGGCTCGGGGAACTCTGGTTCGAAGGCCGGACGGTCCATGCGCTCGTACTCGGCCGACATCTCGTTCTCGAACGAGCTCGGTTCGAGGAGGTCAACGCTCTTCACCCTGCCGACCGGTGGCGACGTGCCGGAAGCACCGACATCCGTTTCGACGGCCTCAGCGGCACCCTCCTGGTCGACGGCAACGAGCTGGCAATCGATCTCGAGGGGGTCGAGGTCGTCGGCTGTGGCGTTCGCGGCCTCGATGGGCCGGGCGTCTTCGCCGTGGCACCGGATCGCCGCACGATTCAGTTCCTCAACGGCCGGGTACGCCGGACCGTCGCGGTCGCCCCGAGTGCGATCGCCGAGGCCACAACAGCACGTAACCGGGTTCGGGTCGCCGCCCGCACCGTGGACGGTCGAGTCTTCATCTGGGACTGGACGACCGGCACCAAACTCTACGAGTGGCAGGGATGAAGCGGCCCCGGCTTCTCCGCGGTGTGATCGAGATCGACGGGCTGATCCTCGAGGCCACCCGGACGGACGAGCGCGCTCTCTCGCTCTGGTCAGCGGGGTCCGCCCTCGTGCCCCTGAGCGATGGTCGCCGGTTGCTGGTGTGGCCTGAAGCCCGCACCGTGGACGTCACGACGGCTCCAGGTCTCCCGGTCATCCGCGACGGCGACGGCTTTCGAGATCACCTCAACGACGGGGGGAGGATGAGCGGTGTGGCGCGGGTCTTGATCGGCGGCGAGCAGCGGGATCTCACGCTCGGGACTCGTCTCGACCCCGCGTCCCTGCTCGACCTCACGGCGTGGGAGATCCACCGACCGCCACCACGGGCTCAGCAACGCGCCGACTCGACCGGCGCCGAGCCCGCAGCCCCGACCGTGGCGGTGGCAGAGCCTCCCACGGTGTCGGAGAGCCGCTCGATCCTCGGCGTCGGCGAGCCCGATGGCCGCACCCGCCGAGCATGGAGCGATCTCACCAGGCGATCTCCCGACCGGGCGAGGTCAGCGTCTCACGCAGCTGACTCCGGGTGGCGACGTCCCGGGGCGAGGGGCGGGGCTGGGAATGCTTCAGGCCGACTGCCGACGACTGACCGGCTCAGGGAGGCCCTCGCCAAGGTCAGCGGCGGCACCGCTCGGCAGGAGCGCTATCTCCGTGACCTCCGGCGGCGGTTCCGGACCGGCGACATCGACGAGGCGCTGCGCCGAGCCATCCCGATCAGCGCTGGGAGCGACGACCAACGTCGTTCTTGGCGGGTTCCCGGGCGTCGGAGTGAGCTGACGCCGTTTGCCCGCCGTGCACCAGGAGGCGCTGGGATCCCGGTCGATTCCGGCGTCGACGCTCAGCTCCGCCAGCACTACAACGAGGCCTTCGCGCACCTCGATCGAGCTGGGCGAACCCGGGAAGCGGCGTTCGTGCTGATCGATCTGCTCGGCCAGCCTGATCGCGGCTGTACATACCTCGACGAGCACGGCGAGACGGCGCTGGCTGCGGAGATCGCGGCGGGCCGGGCGAGCAACCGGGGGCTCGCCGTCCGGCTGCTCTGGAAGGCAGGTGAACGCGAGAGGGCGATCACCTTGGCGACGCGGGACAGCGCCTTCGCCACCGCGATCAGCCTGTGCGAGGCGAGTGATGACGCCGCAGCGGCACGCGTCCTTCGCAGGACGTGGAGCAGTCGCTTGCTCCGAGGTGGCGATGTCGTCGGTGCGTACGACGCCCTAGGAACGGACGACGACCCGATCTCGTCGGCCGCACGTCGCCGAGCACTCGAGATCGGGCTCGCAGCCGACGGCATCGCCCATGCTCGGATGACCGCGAGAGCGGTCCGTGAGGATCATCCGGAAGCCGCGCGCCACGTCGCCGCTCTCGTCGCCGGAGTCGCGGATGAAAACAGGCAGCGACGAGCACTCGATCTGATCGCAGACGATCTGGCAGCTCCCCCGACGGCCCGCTACGACCGCGGCGCAACCGATCCACTCGTCCGAGCACTCATTGCGCTCGACGGGGGTGGCTCCAAACGTGTGAAGACGATCGTCGGGCGGAGCGGCGACACCGTGCTCCGAGCGGATCTACCCGCACCCGCGACCGGGACGAGGCGATCGGTGCAGCGAACTCCGAGCGCACCGATCGTGATCGACGTCGACGACCGCGGCATCGTGCCCGTGGCCTCTGCGCGTGCGTTGGCTGACGGCTCCGTCGTCGCCGCCCTCGAAGGCGTCGGAATCCGCATCTATCGCCCCGACGGACGCCGACGAATGGACATTGCGCTCGACGCATCAGTCCTCGTGACCGCCGATCACGGCGGGTCGTTCATCGCCGCACAACGGCTCGACGCCCGGTCTGCTCGTGCCTCGTTGGTGCACCTCGCCGACGGCGGCCGCCAGAACCTCGGCGAGATCCCACTGGGCCAGCACGCGTCGACGTTCGACGGTTCCACCTGGTTCGTCGCCGAGGGCGAGACGCTCTGGATGCTCGACATCCTCGCGGGCGGACCGACAGCGCTATGGGCAGAGGCCGGCTTCGGCGGTCCAATTGTCGCCCTCGCTCGCTCCACAACCGAACTGGCCGTTGCGTCATGGCGCGGCCAAGACGGCGAACGACTCGCTGCCGACGCATTCCACTTCACGCTCCCAGGCCTCGTCGGACACGCCGTGCTGCGTATTGGACTCCATGCCCCGTCCGAGCTGCTTCCCAGCGGAAGAGTCGTCGCGTCCGCGGTGGCCACCGATCACACCCACGCCGCGCTGCTCACTGCGGACGCGGCCCGGTGGCACATCGAATGTCTTCCACTCGCAGGCCGTGAGGCGGTTGAGTTGCTCCAGATCGAGCTGTCGGACACAAGGCCGAACCTCGAACTCGACGCCGGGTTCCTCGTGTATTCGGATGCCGCTGGACGGATCGAACGCATCGATATCAAGACGGGCCATCGTCTGTCGATCCGGACGACGATCTAGCGACCACACGGTCCTCCAGGCTGAGAGCCGCGCGAAAGGCGACGCGCCTCACTTCTCGCTGCAACGATGAGCGCATGCACTCCGGCGACGCAGTCATCCTCGACGCCACCGCGGTTGCGTTCACCGAGATCGACGGCGTCGCGATCCTCATGATGGCGGAGCGTGAAGACGGCGGTGACGTGCTCGAGATCCAGCTCGCCGACTCGTTCGACGACCAAGACCGGCGCGTCGGCATGGACCGTCACTGCCTCGTCCTCAACGGCGGCGCCATCTACGGGGCGATCGACGCTTGGCAGGCCTCCGAGACACGAGTGACGCTGCACCTCAGCAGTGACGCATCGCAGCAACTCGGCGCGCCCCTGATAGGGGTCACCTTCGACACACGTCACGCAACAACGGTCGAGCTCGCGCTCCGGACACTGCTGCCCGACGAGGCTGCAGCCCGGCCGACGTGAGACCAGGACGCCTGAGCGGACGCTCCCCCAGCGATCGCCGATCCCACACTCTGCGGCGGACCGTCGCCTCTGGTGACGAAACCTGTCCGCGGACAGGTCGCCATGCCACGGACGTGCGACGACTCAGACCATGCCACCGTTCGCCGATCGGTTGATGTGGGCAGGGATGTGCAGGCGGTGAACAAGCCGATTCGACTCCGACGGACCCTGGGCACGTTCCTCGCCTGGGGACGCGGGCTGCCGGCCTTTGTGGTCTTCACGACGCTGCTCCTCGTCGCTCCCTCAGCGCTCGACGTCGGGATAACGGAACCGATGCTGATCATTGCCGCTCCGGCCTTGGCCATCATCTCGATGTGGTTCTCGGGACGAACCACGATCGCCGGCAACCGGCTGAGCACCGGCTCGAGACTCCGTCCCATCGTCTTCGAACGCAGCGAGATCGACCACGTCGAACGGGTACCGATGTCGATGGGGAGATGGGGAACCGACGGCATCGCACTGAGACGCTTCGGAGACGAGACACCGACGCCGCTTCGCTACAGCGGCGGACTTCGTCCTGGCCGCAAGCTGCAGTGGGAACGGGCGATCTGGACGTGGATCCTGGAGGACGGCGGGCCGGCGTTCCATGCTCCCGCCTTCGCAGAAGACGTCACCACCGGCGACCTCGAGGCCTTCCACTCCCCTGCCGACGCCCGTCGACACGCCCACGAGAACGTTGCGGGCGCCTTCACCTACTGGGACGCGAGAGGCCACCGGCTCCAGCATCTCCCAGAGGTGCCGATCCACGCCCGCAGTCTCGTCTCCACCGATCACGTCGACGCCGACCACCTCCGGGAGCGGCTCCTCGAGGTGCTCCGGATCCGGATCTGGGACGAGACCGCACTCGACCGCATGCCGATCGTCGAACAGGCGCAACTCGCTGCCGAGCACCTGCGTCCACATACCAAACCATCGGACACGTTCCCGGACCCGATCGTCCCCTGGCGCTGACCTGCACCTCCGACATCGGCACCCACGCTCTGTGTCGATGACCTCGCTGTCCGTCACGAGACGCGTCCGCGGACACACCCGCCGGCGATCAGCAGGCGGATCATCCCCGTGGCCGCCGTCGACGCACCCCGGGCGCCGGCCTGTGGCTCACAGAGCGGAACGCACGATGATGGTGGCGATGGAGTTCGGGCAGCACACCTACGCCGTGCAGATCGACAACATGGACTCGATCGTCCGGGTGTTCCTCGAGTGGGCGGGACGATCGGCGACTCGCCAACTCTTCACGCCCGAACCACTGCTTGCCGTGGACTCCGCTACGAGGCGAGGTTTCCTCCTCGATGAGACCTACTTCGCCACGCTGTGGGCTGACCGTGGCGCTGAGGAACTCCGCGTCGCCGTCGAGCAGGTCCTCGCAGCTGCAGGCGAGCCGAGGCCTCGCTCAACCCCGCTCG
>JAHDBV010000134.1 GCA_020630195.1 Acidimicrobiales bacterium | reverse complement strand
TCTTCCGCCCCCTCGCCGTCGGCGCCCCCGAGCCCGTCCGTGAGATCCCGTTCCGGCCGAGCCGGATGATCCACTTCTTCCCGCCGTCGAACGAGAAGATGCGTTCGAAGGTGCCCGACATCGCCCCGACGGTCGACATCCTCCTCGGCAACCTCGAAGACGGTGTGCCGGCCACCGACAAAGAGGCCGCCCGCGCCGGGCTCATCGAGGTCGGCAGGAACGTCGACTTCGGCGACACGCAGTTCTGGACCCGGGTCAACTCGCTCGACTCGCCGTGGGGTCTCGACGATCTGACCGAGGCCGTGCTCGAGATCGGCGACAAGCTCGACGTCATCATGATCCCGAAGGTCGAAGGGCCCGAGGACATCCACTACGTCGATCGGCTGCTCGCCCAGCTCGAGGCCAAGGCCGGCCTCGACCGTCCGATCCTCGTGCACGCCATCCTCGAGACCGCACGTGGCGTCTCGAACGTGGAATCGATCTGCGGTGCCTCGCCCCGGATGCAGGGCCTCTCGCTCGGCCCGGCCGACCTCGCCGCCAACCGCCGTATGAAGACCACCCGGGTCGGCGGCGGCCACCCGGGCTACCTGGTGCGCCAGGATCCGCCGGCGTCGGAGGACGGCTCGGCCGACATCCACGCACATCGCGAGATCTTCCAGCAGGACCTGTGGCACTACACGATCGCCCGCATGGTCGACGCCTGTGTGACCCATGGGATCCTCCCGTTCTACGGCCCGTTCGGCGACATCAACGACGTCGTCGCCTGCGAGGACCAGTTCCGCAACGCCTACCTGCTCGGCTGCGTCGGCGCCTGGTCGCTGCACCCGAAGCAGATCGGTGTGGCCAAGAAGGTCTTCTCGCCCGATCCCGCCGAGGTCGCCCACGCGACCCGGGTGATCGAGGCCATGGGCGACGGCACCGGAGCGATCATGCTCGACGGGAAGATGGAGGACGACGCCTCGGTGAAGCAGTGCCAGGTCGTCGTCGCACTGGCCAAGCAGTTGTCCGAACGGGACCCGGAACTGGCCGCCACCTACGGCTTCGGAGGCTGATCATGAAGGTCCGTCGCAGTGTGCTGTACATGCCCGCCGCCAATGCCCGGGCGCTCGAGAAGGCCAAGTCGATCGACGCCGACGCCTTCATCTTCGACCTCGAAGACGCCGTCGCCCCCGACTCGAAGGAGCTGGCCCGCACCCAGGCCGTCGCCGCCGCGTCCTCGGGCGACTACCCGAACGCCGAGATCACCATCCGGTGCAACGGGCTCGACACCCCGTGGGGCGCCGACGATCTCGCCGCGGCGGCCTCCTCCGGTGCGTCGGCGGTGGTGATCCCGAAGGTCGGCTCCACCGACGAGCTCGACGCCGTGTCCGCCGCCCTCGACGCCAACGGCGCACCGGCCGGGATGACGATCTGGGCGATGATCGAGACGCCGACGGCGATCCTCGACGTCCGCTCGATCGCCGCCCACCCCCGGGTGGACTGCCTCGTGCTCGGCACGAACGACATCTACCGCGAGCTCCGGGCGCCGATGGTCGCCGGACGCCACCCGCTCCTCCCCCATCTCGCCACGACACTGTTGGCCGGACGGGAGGCCGACGTGTCGGTGCTCGACGGGGTGTACAACGACGTCCGCGATCCCGACGGCTTCGCGGTCGAGGCCACGCAGGGCTTCGAGATGGGCTTCGACGGCAAGACCCTCATCCATCCGAGCCAGGTCGAACCCACGAACACCCTGTGGGCCCCCAACGACGACGAGATCGCCCACGCACAGGCCGTCATCGACGCGTTCACCGAAGCCGAGGCCGACGGCCGCGGCGTGGTCACGGTCGACGGCCGCATGATCGAGAACCTGCACGTGGAGATGGCGAAGCGGACCCTCTCGATGGCCGCTGCGACCGTCGCGAAGGTTCGCTAGGGCTCACCTTCGCTTCCGCAGTTCTTCGCTGACGCTGCCGTTCGCCTCGCTGACGCTCGGCTCACTCACGCAGTTGCTCGCTGGCGCTCACAACTGCCGGCCGGTCATCGGCGGGCGACGCCGTCCCGGCGGGCCGCCTCGGCGACGGCGGCGGCGACGGCCACGGGCACGTCCCGATCGAACACCGAGGGCACGATGAAGTCGCGTCGGGCATCGGCCCCGACGGCGTCGGCGATGGCACGGGCGGCCGCGAGCTTCATGTTCTCGGTGATGTCGGAGGCGGCGACGTCGAGTGCGCCCCGGAAGATCCCGGGGAACGCGAGCACGTTGTTGATCTGGTTCGGGTAGTCGCTGCGACCCGTGGCCATGATCCCGACGGCGTCACCGGCGTCCTCGGGAGTGATCTCCGGATCGGGGTTGGCCATGGCGAACACGATCGGATCGTCGGCCATCGCCTCGACATCGGCCCGGCTCACGAGCCCCGGCCCGCTGACTCCGATGAACACGTCGGCGCCGACGAGCATCTCGGAGAGGGTTCCGTCGCGCTGCTGGGGGTTCGTGTTCTCGGCGAACCACTCCTTCGCGAAGTTCAGCCCGTCCCGGCCGATGCGGATGGCGCCGCGCCGGTCGGTCCCGATGAGCTCACCCACACCGGCGTTGATCAGGATCTTGCCGATGGCCAGGCCGGCGGCACCCATGCCGGCGATCACGACCCGGATGTCACCCATCTCCTTGCCGACGAGGCGGAGTGCGTTCTCGAGTCCGGCGAGGGTCACCACGGCCGTGCCGTGCTGATCGTCGTGGAAGACCGGGATGTCGAGGCGCTCCTTCAGCGTCTCCTCGATGGTGAAGGCATGCGGCGCGGCGATGTCCTCGAGGTTCACACCACCGAAGGTCGGGGCCAGTCGGACCACGGTCTCGATGAGGTCGTCGGGGTTGTCGACATCGAGGCAGATCGGGAACGCATCGACCCCGGCGAACTCCTTGAACAGCAGCGCCTTGCCCTCCATGACCGGCATGGCGGCCTTCGGGCCGATGTCGCCGA
The DNA here is from genome assembly GCA_020630195.1 of Acidimicrobiales bacterium. Taxonomy (GTDB): domain Bacteria; phylum Actinomycetota; class Acidimicrobiia; order Acidimicrobiales; family SZUA-35; genus JAHDBV01. The sequence continues at coordinate 5,862 of JAHDBV010000134.1, read as the reverse complement.
GGCCGAGCACGGCGGTGCCGTCGGACACGATCGCCACGGTGTTCTTGCGGATCGTGAGCTCGTCGGCCTTCGACTCGTCCTCGTGGATCGCCGTGCAGACCCGGGCGACCCCCGGGGTGTAGGCCATCGACAGGTCGTCGCGGTCACCGACGGGGCACAGCGGCAGGACCTCGATCTTGCCGCCCTCGTGCATCCGGAACGTGCGGTCCCACCACTCGTCGAGGGTGACACCCTCCACGGCCTCGACCGCGGCGACCACCGTGGCCTGGTGCTCCACCGACGAGCAGTTCACGACGATGTCGCGCTCGAGGAGCGGGCCCTTCGCCACGAACCCGTCGATGGCGAAGATGTTGCCGCCCGCCTCGCCGATGGCGGAGGTCAGGCGACCGAGCACACCGGGGACGTTGTCCAGGGCGACTCGGAGGGCGATGGAGTACTGGGTCGATGTGGTCTCGGACACGGCGGGGAAACCTAACCCGCCGCCCGGGTATTCGCCGGTTGGCGGTCGGGCGTCACAGATCCCGCATCGAACCGTCGATCACATGCGGCGGAGGAGCTCGTCCTTCTTCGCCGCGAACTCCGCCTCGGTGATCACACCACGGCGTCGGAGATCGTCGAGCTTGTCGATCTGTTCGGGGATCGAGAGGGTCGGCGCACCGCCACCCGCGGCCCGGTCGAACTTGCGGTTCTCGTTGTCCTCCATCTGCCGGTAGATCTCGTTCTGGACCTGCAACGGACGACGGATGTTCGAGAACGACTGCTGCCCCGTCTCCGAGGCCGACTCGATGGTGAGATCCCCGGAACCGATCAGCCGCTCACCGAGGCTCTGCTTGAAGAACACCGTGTTCACCCGTTCGAGCGGGATCTCGATGCCCTGCCGGGTGACCACGCCCGATCGGTAGATCAGTCGATCGGTGGTGACGACGAAGTTCGTCGTGGTCCAGGCGAGGTAGCGGATGCCGAACCAGACCAGCGCCGCCAGGATCACGACGCCGATGATCGCGTTCACGATCACGGGCGCACCGAGGACAAGGGCGATGACCCCGGCCATGATCGCCAGCACGAGCGCACCCACCTGGCGCACGAAGAACCACCAGTGCGGCCGGAGATCCAGTGCGATGGCTTCTTCGTCGTTCAGCTGATCGAGGGGATAGCCCACGCCCGGGACACTAGCCGCCGGGGGCCGGGCCCGATCCGGCGCCGCTCAGCCCCAGCCGAGCTCGTGGAGTTGGTCGTCGTCGAGTCCGAGGTGGTGGGCCAGCTCGTGCACGAGGGTGATGTGGATCTCGTCGATCAGCTCGGCACGGTCCGCCACCATGTCGCACAGCGCGAGGCGGTAGAGCGTCACCCGATCGGGCAGCTCCCCGAACCCGTACTGGTCGCGCTCGGTGAGGGCGTAGCCCTCCCACAGACCGAGCAGACCCTCCGGGTGGCTGTCCTCGACGATCACCACGACGTTGTCGACGGCTTCGGTGAGCCACTCGGGGAGACGATCGAGTTCGGTCGCCACGAGCTGTTCGAAGGTGTCGACGTCGACGGGCTCCACATCTCCGAGGCTACGCACGCGGGCCGGCCCGCGGCCGGGTTCGCTGTCGTCGGGGCTCGCTAGGTTGCGGAGCGTGGATGCCGAGAGCCTGCTCGCCGGACTGAACGAACCCCAGCGCACCGCCGTCACCTCGACCGACGGTCCGCTCGTGGTGCTCGCCGGTGCCGGCTCCGGCAAGACCCGCGTCCTCACCCGGCGCATCGCCTACCGCATCGCCTCCGACCAGACCGACCCCCGTCGGGTGCTGGCCCTCACCTTCACGCGCAAGGCGGCCGGCGAGCTGCGGGATCGGCTCCGATCGCTCGGCCTGCGTGACGACGTCGTGGCCGGCACCTTCCACGGCATCGCCCTCACGCAGCTGCGCCAGCGATGGAACGAGCGCGGCATCGAGCCGCCGCAGATCCTCGACCGCAAGGTCAGCTTCGTCGCCCGGTTGATGTCGAGCAGCCGTGGCGTCGACCCGCTCGACGTCGTGTCCGAGCTCGAGTGGGCCCGGGCCCGCCTCGTCGACGGCAGCACCTACGCCGAGGCGGCCAAGGCCGCCGGTCGGACGCCCCCGATCGAGCCGGCCGCCATGGGCGACCTGATGGAACGCTTCGCCCAGGAGAAACGACGGCGCCGCCTCGTCGACTTCGACGATCTGCTCGCCCTCGCGATCCGGGACATCCGGGCCGACCCCGACTACGCCGCGGCGGTTCGGTGGCGCCATCGCCACCTCTACGTCGACGAGTTCCAGGACGTGAACCCGCTCCAGTTCGAGTTGCTCTCGGCGTGGCGGGGCAACACCCCCGACCTGTTCGTCGTCGGCGACCCCAACCAGGCCATCTACGGCTGGAACGGTGCCGACCCGGGCCTCCTCGCCCGTTTCGCCAGCCGCGAACCGGGTGCGACGGTGATCGACCTGCGCGACAACTACCGCTCGTCGCCACAGATCCTGACGCTCGCCCGGGCCGCGCTCGGCACGAGCAAGGGCCTCGAACCGCATCGGGGCGACGGCCCCGTGCCCGACATCCGATCGTTCCCGGACGACGCCGCCGAGGCGGCCGGCATCGTCGACGCCATCCGTCACGCCCACTCGGTCACTCGCCAATGGCGCCACCAGGCCGTGCTCGTGCGGACCAACGCCCAGCTCGCCGTTCTGGAACAGGCCCTGTCGGGCGCCGGCATCCCCGCCAAGGTCAAGGGTGGCGCGGGCCCGCTCGGCACACCCGAGGTGAAGACCGAGCTGCGGGCCCTGACCCAGCCCGGCCGGGATCTGCAGATCATGCTGGCCCAACTCGATGAAGCCATCGAGGGCGACGAGGGCGAGCAGCTCACCCAGGCGGAGATCGAACGACGCTCGAACCTCGGGGCGCTGTCACGCCTCGTGCACGAGTACCTCTCGGTGGATCCCGAACCGACCGGTCCGGGTCTCAACGCCTGGATCGGCACCCTCAAGGGCGGTGAGGTCAGCGCCGACGGCGACGCCGTCGAGCTGGCCACGTTCCACGGGGCGAAGGGCCTCGAGTGGCCGATCGTGCACATCGCCGGCGTCGAGCAGGGGCTCGTCCCCATCGGCTACGCGAAGACCGGCGGCCAGCTCGAGGAGGAGAAGCGGCTGCTCTACGTCGCCATCACCCGTGCCGAGCAGGAGCTCCACCTCACCTGGGCGGCGGAGCGGACGTTCGGCAACAAGACCGTGCGTCGCCAGCCGTCGCCGTATCTGGGCGACCTCCAGTCGGCGATCGACCACCTGCGAGCCGGTCGCCGTCCGATGGACTGGAAAGCCCAGGTCGATCAGGGCCGCAAGGCGCTGCGTCGCCCGAAGGCGATCGAGGCCGAGATGGACGATCCCATCTTCATCGCCCTCCGGGCCTGGCGCCGGAGCCGGGCCAAGGCCGCCGACGTCCCCGCATACGTCATCTTCAACGACTCGACGCTGCGAGCCGTGGCCGCGGCGAAGCCGAAGAACCGTGCCCAGCTCGGCCGGTTGCCCGGCATCGGCCCCGTGAAGCTCGAGCGCTACGCCGAGGAACTGCTCGACGTCATCTCCGAGGCGAGCTGAGCGGGTCGGGCGCCGCCCGGCTCAGTCGGCCTGGCGCTGGGCTTCCATCGCGGCGAGCTTCGAGAAGTCGACGGCGATGAACAAGCCGGTCGCCTCGCCGAGCAGCACGTCACCGGCGTAGGACCGCCCGACCGTGAAGATCTTCCGCCCCTCCACCTTCTCGAGTTCGCCGACGAAGGTGATCTCGGTGTGCAGCGGCGTGGGGCGTCGGTAGACGACGGTCAGCGTGCCGGTCATGCCCGGTGTGCCCGACAGGGCCTGGGTGGCGCCGAGCAGTTCGTCGAACGCGGCCGAGACGATGCCGCCGTGCACATGTCCGGGCGGACCCTCGTAGGCCGATCCGAACACGGCTCGCCCCAGCACGCGGTCGGGCTCGGCGGCGAGCTCGAGGGGCGGCGACAAGGGATTGGCCCGCCCGATCACGGGTGAGTAGTCGGTGTGTCCGACCGGAGGACCGCCACCCGTCGTCGAGGCCTCACCGGCGCCGTCGTAGCGGCGGCCGTGCTCGTAGGCCTCCAACCGCTCCGCCACCGACTCCACGCCCTCGGCGATGGCGAGCAGATCCTCGATCGGGGCGTCGGTGGCGACGAGCCGGTCGATGACGGTGCGGCCGGCCGCGGCGATCCGGAACGTCGCCCGACGACGATCGTCGAGGTCGGCGTCGTCGGGGGTGACGAAGGCGTGGTGGGGGAAGAAGTCGTCGCCGCTCACGCAGCGGCCCAGTCGTAGATCGTGAACACCGGGCAGTGGTCGCTGGGCTTCGTGCCCTTGCGGCCGTTGCGGTCCACGAGGTCGACCACGGCGGTGTCGGCGAGCGAGGGCGTCGACAGCAGGTAGTCGATGCGCATGCCCTCCCGCTTGTGGAAGCGGCCGGCGGTGTAGTCGTAGTAGCTGAACATGCCGTCGACGTCGTGATGGCGACGGAACGTGTCGTGCAGGCCGAAAGCGGCGACCTCGTCGAGCGCGGCGCGCTCGGGCGCGGTCACGTGCGTGGAACCCTCGAACACACGCCGGTTCCAGACGTCGCGATCCTCGGGGGCGATGTTCCAGTCACCCGCGACGATCACGGGGTCGTCGGGCGAGCAGGTGGCGTCGAGGGTCGCACGGAGTCGACGCAGCCACGAGAGCTTGTAGTGGTAGTGGTCGTGGCCGACCTCGCGGCCGTTCGGCACGTACACCGAGTGGATGCGGATGCCGCCACACGTGGCGGCGACGAGGCGGGCGTCGGTGTCGGGCTCGAGATCCGGGGCGAACCCGTACGCCGGGTCCTCCAGACCGACCCGCGACAGGATCGCCACGCCGTTCCATCGGCCCTCACCGTGGTGCACGCTCTCGTAGCCGAGGGCGGAGAAGGTGAGTGCCGGGAACGCGTCATCGGCCATCTTCGTCTCCTGCATGCAGACGATGTCCGGTTGCTCCGCCTCGAGCCACTCCTCCACTCGAGGCAGACGGGCGTTGAGGGAGTTCACGTTCCAGGTGGCGACCAGCACGCCTCCGACCCTATGCCGACCTTCCGCCTCCGCCGAACCCGATCCGACGTGCCAAGCTCGCCGTGTGACCGAACCGCTCCGAGCCGTCGTCTGGCACGACTACGTCTGCCCCTGGGCCCACGCCGGCCGAGCCCACACCGCGTGGCTGCGCACGCAGGGCGTCGAGGTCGACGTCCGGGCCTACGAGCTCCATCCCGAGACCCCGGCCGCCGGTGCGCCGCTCGCGCCGGGCCGCTCGCTCGATCGGCTCTACGACCACATCGGGCCGTTGGCCGACGAGCTGGGCGTGCCGTTCGAGAAGCCGCCGATCACCCAGAACACCCGACTCGCCCTCGAGGTGCTCGAGGTGGTGCGGGCCGATCACCCGACCCGGTTGATCGACGTCGACGACCGCTTCGACGAGATCTACTGGCGCGAGGGAGGCCGACTCGACGACCCCGACACGGTCGTGGCCGCCCTCGATGACCTCGGCCTCGACGGCGCCGCGGTGCTGGCCCGGCGCGAACAGGGCGCCTCGGCGCTGGCGGAGGCGATGGCCGAGGCCGCCGAGCACGGGGTGGGTGGCACCCCGGCGTGGAAGGTCGGGCTGCTCGTGGTCCCGGGCCTGCAGGACGCACCCACGTTCCAGCGCTGGATGACCCGACTGATCGAGCGTCACGGCGGCTGAACACGCCACCCCCTCGAATCGAGGCCGGGGGCGTGCGGCGGGCACGAGTAGAGTCCACGCCGTGGCTGAACAACCCGCCGTCGACGCCGGGGCGAACAGCTGGCTGATCGACGAG
>JAHDBV010000133.1 GCA_020630195.1 Acidimicrobiales bacterium | reverse complement strand
GAGTTCGAGCATCGTGAACTCACCGTCGTTGCCGATGTTGCACGGCGAGGTCAGATCGGAGTCGAGCAACGCGAGCTGCCCGGCGACCTGATCGTCGACGTAACAGAAGCTCCGCGTCTGCGAACCGTCGCCGTACACGGTGATCGGCTCGCCCTTGAGCGCCTGGGTGATGAAGTTCGACACCACCCGACCGTCGTCGGGCCGCATTCGCGGGCCGTAGGTGTTGAACGTGCGCACGATCCGGATGTCGAGGCCGTGGTGTCGCTGATACGAGATCGTCAACGCCTCGGCGAAGCGCTTGGCCTCGTCGTACATGCTGCGCGGCCCGTTCGGGTTCACGTTGCCCCAGTAGCTCTCCGGCTGGGGGTGGACCTCGGGATCGCCGTAGACCTCGGACGTCGAGTTCAGATGGAACGTCGCACCCTTCGCCTTCGCGAGACCGAGGCAGTTGTGCGTGCCGAGCGAGCCGACCTTCATGATCTGGATCGGGATCCGGGCGAAGTCGATCGGCGAGGCCGGTGAGGCGAGATGCATCACGGCATCGACCGGGCCGGGCACCCAGATGAAGTTCGACACGTCCTGTTCGACGAACTGGAACCCGTCCCGCCCGAAGAGGTGCTCGATGTTGGCCGTGCGGCCCGTCACGAGGTTGTCCAGACAGACCACCTCGTCGCCCCGCTCGAGGAGACGATCACAGAGATGGGAGCCGAGGAATCCGGCGCCTCCGGTGACGACGATGCGGGCCATGGGATGCTCCCGGGTTCAGCGGCCGATGCCGCGGTAGGAGAACCCACGACGGGTCAACAACGACCGGTCGAGCAGGTTCCGTCCATCGACGATGCGCTTCGTCACCATGTTCTCGCTGACCTTGTCGAAGTCGAGCCAACGGAACTCGTCCCACTCGGTCAACACGGCCAGCACCTGGGCCCCCTCGACGGCCGCGTACGGATCCTGCACGACCTCGACCTCGGGCAACTCGTCCAACGCCTTGTGCACCGCCGGGTCGTAGGCGCGGACCTTGCCGCCGGCCGCCACGACCCGCTTCAAGACCTCGATCGCCGGCGACATGCGCAGATCATCGGTGCCTGCCTTGAACGTGAGACCCCACGCCCCGACCACACCGTTCGGACCCATCGCGTCGATGACCTTTCGGGCGGTGCGATCGAACTGCTCGTCGTTCACCTCGAGTACCTGACGCAGGATCGAGAAGTCGTAGCCCGCGTCCTCGGCGATCCGAGCCAACGCGATCGTGTCCTTCGGGAAGCACGAACCACCCCATCCCGGACCCGGCTTCAGGAACTGCTTGCCGATCCGGGTGTCGTACCCCATCCCCAACACCACGTCGTTCACGTCCGCACCCACCTGCTCACACAGGGTCGCGATCGCGTTCACGAACGACAACTTCGTCGCCAGGAACGCGTTCGACGCGTACTTGATCGTCTCCGCCGACACCGGGTCGGTCACCATGATCGGCGCCGGGACCTTCTGATAGAGCGCTGCCACACGGATCGCCGCCTCCTGGTCCTCCGAACCGATCACCACACGATCCGGGTTCAGGAAGTCATCGACCGCCGTCCCCTCACGCAGGAACTCCGGGTTCGACACCACCGACACATCCCGACGACCCAACACCCGGGCCACCACCCGGGTCGAACCCACCGGCACGGTCGACTTGTTCACCACCACCGAGTCCGCCGGAAGGATCGGACCGATCTCCGCCGCCGCGGCCTCCAGATACGTCAGGTCCGCTGCACCGTCATCACCCTGCGGTGTCGGCACACAGAGATAGTGGAACTCGGCCTGACGCGACGCCTCGGTCGCCCCCAACACGAACCGGATCCGATTGTCCCGCAGCGCCTCCTCGACGATGCGATCCAACCCCTCCTCCACGATCGGGATCTCACCCGCCTGCAACCGGGCCACCTTGTCCGGATCGATGTCCGCACAGATCACGTCATGACCCAGATGCGCGAAGCACGCTCCCGTCGTCAACCCCACATACCCGGTACCGATCACCGCGATCGTCGCCATCACAGACCTCCGCGTCGACGCGTTCGGCCGCCGCGAGTCAGCGGGTTCCGCGCCACGGCAACGAGGCTAGCTCCGGTGCACGCCACGGGAACCCGGTGATGTGCCCAGGACCCCGAACCAAGAGGGCCGGGTCGGATCACCCGCCTCAGCGGCAGGCGGCCGCCGCATCGGCGGCGGCGAGCAGGTCCGGCGCACCGTCGACGGCCGGCGCCGGCACGGTCGAGGACGTGTCGGGCCCGGGGTCGGCGCTCGTGGTCGGCTCGGGTCCGACCAGGATCTCGATCGTGCGCGGCGCGAGGCCGACGACCTCGACCGTCGAGCCGCCGAGTCGCTCCGCGAGGGCTGCGGCGGGGAGCGCCGAGGTGTCGGCGTGGCGCACGCTGACCCCGCCGGCCGCGAGGTCGAGTTCGGGCACCGCCGCCGCCGGGTCCGCCGCATAGCCGAGGCCTCGGAGCTGCTCGACGATCTCGGCGGTCCGGGTGGCCACCTCGGTGTCGTCGAGGTCGGCCGTGGCGGGGCGGACGACGACCCGCACCGTCGCCGGATCGTCGGCGGGCACGCCACGGAAGAGTGCGACGACGGGATCGGCGTCATCGGGCACCTCGAGCACGACCCAGGTCGTTCCGATGCGGTCGAGCTCGACCGGGAGTGCGTAGGTGGCCAGCTCCTCGGGTTCGAACGAGCGGAAGGTGCGGCCGAGGTCGAGCAGCAGCGCCGGGGTGAGCTCGGAGTCGATGACCACGGCGTCGAGGCCCGCCTCGACGAGACCGGCGAAGACCGTGGGATTGCGAGCGCCGTCGTCGATGGCCGTCCGCAGCAGGCGTCGGAGGAAGTCCTGTTGCCGGGCGATGCGGTCGAGGTCGCTGTTGGCGTCGTCCCGCCACACCCCGTCGTCGCCCAGTGTCTGGTAGAAGCGGCTCCGCACGTAGGCCAGCGCCCGGTCGGGCCCGAGGGCGTGACAGCCCGCGTCGGTCTCGAATCCCGTCTGGCTGGCGCCGGTGCGGGCGTTGAAGTCCCGCGAGGCACGTTCGAACCACACGTTCACCTCACCGACGGCGCCCACCAGGTCGGCGAACCCTGCGAAGTCGACACTCACGAAGTGGTGGATCGGGATGCCGTATCGCTCGGTGATCGTCTGGATCAGGGTCTCGGCACCGCCGAAGCCATAGGCCGCGTTGATCTTGCGGTCGACCGGGGTCGCCTCCCCCGGGAGCTGCACGGGGACCCAGAGGTCTCGCGGCAGCGCGAGCAAGGCCACCGTGCCGGCCGCCTCGTCGAGCCGGGCGATCATGATGACGTCGCCGTTGCGCTCCCCCTGGCGACCGATGTTGCGGTCGTCGTCGGCGTCGAGGCCCTCACCGGAGTCGGCGCCGACCAACAGGATGTTCAGGGTCCGCGATCCGGGCTCGTCGGTGTCGGGTACGGCGGCGAGTGCACCCCCGACACTCACCCGGGCGACCGAGCCGGCCTGGTCGCCGGCGAAGCGGAGTGCCCACGCCCCCGACAGGGCGACGAGGATCGCGACGACGTTCAAGGCGAGCACACCACGCTGCCACCACCGACGGCGGGGGCGCCCCCGCCAGGAGCGGGGACCGTCGACGGCGGTGTCGGTCACGACCGCGCCGTCACTGGGGCTGCACCGCCAACACCACGCCGTCGGCGACGGTCAGAACGGCCACGGGCGAATCGAGTTCGTTCGAGACACCGAGGGACGAGCCGGGTTCGAGCGTCGCGTCGTCGAGCGGCCACCGCACACCGGTGATCGACACCCCGACGGCACGGCCACCGACGGCCAGCAACGTGACGTGGTCGCCGACGCTGCCGGTCAGGGTCCGCCGCCCGCGGGCCACGACCATGCGGGCCCGTCGGTCCCGCAGCTCGATCGACAGGTCGGCCCAGCGATCGGAGGCGAGGAGGAGCAGGTTGGCGAGCTCGTGGTCGAGACGGCCGCCCAGGGCACCCACGACGACGACGCTGCGGGCACCGGTCGCTCGGGCGGCGTCGAGTGCCAGTTCGAGATCGGTGGCGTCCTTGTCCACGGGGTGACGGCGCAGCTCGGTCCCGGATGCCTCGGCATCCGCGAGCCGCCGGGCCGAGACCGAGTCGAAGTCGCCGACGGCGATGGCGACGTCGAGCCCGAGGTCGGCGGCGTGATCGAGACCCGAGTCGGCGGCGATCACGAGGGCGTCGGCGGGGAGATTGCGCGGGTCGAGGCCCGGGGCCTCACCGCCACAGATCACGATGACGGTGTCACTCGGTCCGCCGCCGTCGGTGGGCGCGGTCTCGTCGCTCGGGCGGATGACCATCGGCGCCGAGCGTAGGAGCCCGTCACCCGATCCGAGCGCACCCCGGTGCCGTAGCATCGCCTCGTGGCCGACGCTCCCGTGTGCACCCGCCGATGACGATGGCGCTGCTCGCCGCCGAACGGCTCCCGTGGATCCCGGCGATCGTGCTCGCCGGGTCGCTCATCCCGGCCGGTCTGCTCGTGTCGTGGCTGGCTCGCCGCCTCGCGCGGGGCGATGTCGGCCGCAACCGGCTGATGGGGCTGCGCACGAACGCCACGATGGCCTCCGACGAGGGCTGGCGGGTCGGCCAGGCCACCTTCGCCCGATGGGGCGTACTCGCCGGGCTCGGGCCCGTGGCCGCGGGTGCCCTGCTCCTGCTCCGACCACCGAACACGATCGGCGTGCCGGTCGTGATGGGCTCCTTGGCGTGGATGGTCGCACTCGTCGGTGTCGGTGCCTTCCTCGGCGATCTCGCCGCGCGGGACCTCGGCGAGACCGATCAGACCTCCGGGTCGTCCGAGGACTGACCGTCGGCGACGTCGTCGAGGGCGACCTCGTGCTCGACCCCGAGTTCGGCTTCGAGACGGGCCAGTCGTCGTTCGAGCTCGTCGATCCGCCCGAGCAGCTCCGTCCGGCCCCCTTCCGCGGCGATCGGCTCCGGCCCGGTCGACGAGATCGTCGGCGCCGCGATCGCGCCGAGCGTGTGCACCCAACGGTTCTGACTCTGTCCCGGACCCCGTCCGAGGTCCTCGACGAGTGGCTCCTCGCGGCCGGCGAGCCCGGCGAGCACGTCGTCGACGGCCTCGACGGTGTCGAAGCCCACGTAGCGCTCGGTCCGGGTGCGGAGCTCTCCGGGGGTCTGGGGCCCACGGAGCAACAACACGGCGAGCACGGCGAGCGCCCGATCGCCGAGGCCGAGGAACTCGTCCGCGACGTGACGGTGCTTCACCGTGCGCCCCGACCCCGTGATCGACCGGGCGAGCCCGAGCGAGCGGAGCTCGAGCATCGCCTCGTCGACGGTCCGGGCGTCGAACGAGACGACGGGATCCCGGTTCGTCTTCTGGTTGCAGGCGGCCACCAGGGCGTTGCCGGTGAGCGGATAGTGGTCGGGTGTGGTGGCGGCCTTCTCGATGAGGCACCCCAGAACCCGGATCTCGGCCGCGGTCAGCTCCATCGGCTGAGCTTGCCACCCCGATCCGTCCGGGGCGCGGTCCCCGGGCGGGCGCGGGTGTCGTCTTGCCGCCGACCGGGCCACGCGGTCATGCTCGGCCGGTGTCCGAACCGGTGCCCCAACCGACGACCCGCAGAATCGACGTCGGCGGCTTCCAGCTGACGGCCGACCACCTCCCGGGACCGGGGCGACCCGTCGTCCTGGTCCATGGTGGTGGCCAGACCCGCCACTCCTGGGGCGGCACGGCCGCTGCGCTGCACGCTCGGGGCCATGAGACGCTCGTCTACGACCAACGCGGCCACGGCGACTCCGATTGGGATCCCGACGGACGCTACGAGTTCCCCGACTTCGCAGACGACGCACCCCACGTGCTCGACGCCGTGGGACGACCGGCGATCTGGGTGGGTGCGTCGCTCGGCGGCATGGCCGGCATGCTCACCGCACCCGACGACGACCGCGTCGCCGGTCTCGTGCTCGTCGACATCACCCATCGGCCCCGTGCCGATGGTGTGTCCCGCATCCTCGAGTTCATGCGAGCCGACCTCGAGCACGGGTTCGAGTCACTCGAGGCCGCGGCCGACGCGGTGGCCGCCTATCAGCCCCATCGCACCAACCGCAGCGATCCGGAGGGCCTCCGGAAGAACCTGCGCCTGGGGGACGACGGCCGCTGGCGGTGGCACTGGGACCCGCGGTTCATGGGTGACCGCGGCCCGTCGGGCGACACCGATCGCTACGACCGGCTCGAAGCCGCCGCTCGTCGACTGCGCTGTCCCGTCCTGCTGGTGCGCGGCCGACGATCGGACCTCGTGACCGACGACGAGGTGGAGGCGTTCCGAGCCGTCGTCCCGCATGCCGACGTCGTCGACGTGTCGGGCGCGGCGCACATGGTGGCGGGAGACCGCAACGACGTCTTCAACGACGCCGTGATCGACTGGATCGCCGACCGCGCCCCCTGACGCGGGCGTCGGAGCCGTCGGCGACCTTCGGTCGACCCGGATCGGCCGCGCCCGACACCGTCAGCCGCACCACATGGGTGTCGCCCACCCCCGTGGGCTCGGCCCAACCGCGCCACTCACCACCGACGAATCCGCACGCCGTGTCGACCGCCCAGGTCGACGCGGCACGGGCTCGCTCCGGGGTCGGGAAGAGCCCGGCGATCTCCACGGAACCGGGCCGCCGGACCAACCGGGCGATCGTGGTCCAGAGGTCGCCCGTGTCGAGTGCGGCGAGGTCCGTCGGCCAGCGCAACTCCGGCAGCGTGTCGGCTCGCCGGCCGTTGCAGCGCCGGTGGGCGAGCCGGAGATTCTCCGGCACCGTGGCACCTCCACGGCTGCGGGGCACGACGTGGTCGACGGTGCCGCGGTGTGGGGCGTCGAGCGGCGCGTCGGGGTCGACGGCCGCGCCGCACAACCAGCAGATCCAGCCATCGCGCTCGGCGAGCTGCTCGGCCTTCACCGACGCCGACCCCGCACCCGAATCGGGCCCGTCAGTCGCCGACGACCCGGTCGTGGCCGGCCGAGCGCAGCGCGGCCCGGAGTTCGGATGCCGCCGCATCGAGGTCGTCGGCCCGTGGCGAGGTCTCGGCGTTGCGGAAGTCGAGGTTCGCCATCGACTCGAGCGGGACGACGTGCAGATGGGTGTGGGGCACTTCGAAGCCGGCGATCATCAGGCCGACGCGGGCCGCACCCGGCTCGACGACGGTGAGCGCCCGGCCGATGGAGTGGGCGACCTGCATGAGGTGGGAGGCCACCGCCGGCTCGAGGTCGGTCCACTGATCCACCTCGGCGTTGGGGATCACGAGGGTGTGACCCCGGTGAAGGGGGCGGATGTCGAGCATGGCGAAGCAGAGATCGTCCGACCAGACCAGTCGGCCGGGGATCTCGCCGGCACGGATTCGCGAGAAGATCGTGGGCATGGAGCCGATCGTACGGGGTGGCGAGACGGCGGGTCGGGCCATCAGGATGCGGACATGTCGAGCGAGACCCCGGACCACCCCGCCACCCGCTACGAGGTCGACGGAGGTGTCGCCACGATCACCCTCGACCGCCCCGAGCGGAAGAACGCCCTCTCCGACGAGCTCGTCGGCTCCCTGATCGACGACCTCGATCGCGCGATGGCCGACGACGCGGCGCGGGTCGTGGTGCTCACGAACTCCGGCAACACCTTCTGCGCGGGCGCCGACCTCAAGTCGACCACACCCGGTGTCGGAGGGACCCCGGCGGGTCGGACCTTCGTCGACGCGTTCCGACGGATCGCGGACGCACCGAAACCCGTGGTCGCCCGGGTCGACGGCCACGCCACCGGTGGTGGGGTCGGACTCGTCGCCGTGTGCGACCTGTCGGTGATGCGGGACGACGCGAAGATCGGATTCACCGAGGCACGCCTCGGTGTGGCGCCGGCGGTGATCTCGGTCGTGTGTCTCCCGAAGATGCGGCGGGGCGACGCCGCGGAGTTGTTCCTCCGGGCGCAACGCTTCACACCGGCGAGAGCCGCGGAGGCGGGGCTCATCAACCGGGCCGTGCCGGCCGACGAACTCGACGCAGCGGTCGAGACCTACCTCGACGACATCGTCCGGGGTGGACCGGCCGCACTCGCGGCGTGCAAGCAGATCATCGCGTCGGTGCCCGACCTCGACCGCGACGACGCGTTCGCCCACATGGCCGAGCTGAGCCAGGCCCTGTTCCGCGGCGACGAGGCCACGGCCGGGATCGCGGCGTTCCGGGAACGACGCCCGGCTCCGTGGGTTCCGGAGGAGCGTCGGGACTGATCCCGACACCCCGACGCTCTAGTCCAGATCGGGGTAGATCGACGGCGGCGGACCGGGCACGCCCGGGCCCTCGCAGAACCAGCAGCTCGATTCGGCCGCACCCGTCCAGGCCACCTCGCATCGGGCACAGCTCATGCGGATGCCGTGGCGGCGGCGCAGCGGCATCTTCGGTGGTGCCTCGGGCGCGTCGGGCAGGCCGTTGGGGGCGGTCCGCACGGCCGTCGCCGGCCGATCGTCGATGGGTGTGGTGGGCATCGCCATGTTCCTCCGTCGGACGGCGCCGACCGAGGTTGAGCACCCGGGACGCGACGAACCCGGCGGCCGGAAGCCGCCGGGTTCGTCATCGGGCACCGGGGTGCCGTCTCCATCTCAGTGGGAGACCATCGGCTCCACCTCAGTGGGAGACCATCGGCTCCATGTCCTTGGCCTGGCCGACCCAGGCTTCGACCATCGTCTCCGACGGCGGGCGTCGGACGATGCTCTTCTTCGACTTCTTGAGCTTCGCCTCGTTGATCTCGATCATCTTCGCGGCGAGGTTGTCGGGGCGGCGCTTGCGCAGCTCCTTGACGGTGTCGACACCGGCCTTC
>JAHDBV010000030.1 GCA_020630195.1 Acidimicrobiales bacterium | reverse complement strand
TCAACGTGATCGGCCTCGCCATCGCGCTCACCGTGCCGTTCCTCGTGCGGGCCGCTCGCGTCGAACGCCTCGCCGACGAGATGGGCCTCGCCGCACGATTCGACTGGCAGGGCCGCCACGGGCTCCGCCTCGCCCGCGGCGCGGCCGTGCTGCTGCTCGTGCTCACGTGGGTCGTGTTGGCCTCGGCCGCCGGGCCGGCCGCCGGCACCTGACCGATCAGCTCGTCGGCGGCTCCCAGGCCCGATCGGCGAGGTGCTGATCGAGATCGAACAACCAGCACTCGGCGATCCGGCCGTCGGCCACTCGGTACCGCAGTGCGCGCTGCACCTCGACCTCCACACCGTCGATCGTCATCGCCTCGGTGACGAACAACGCCCCGGTGTCGCCGTCGTCGTGGACCTGGTCGATCGAGACGAGCCGCCGGGCCGACCGGGCCGACGTCTCCGCGAGCACACCGAGGAACGTGTCCCGCCCCATATGCGTGCCCCGGAACGGCGACGTGCCGCCGTAGTGGGCGACCACGTCGTCCGCGTAGGCGTCGATGATCCCCTCGAGATCACCGGCCAACCAGGCCGCCGCGTACCGCTCGATCACGCTGTCGCTCATCACGGCATCGTCACCCGCGGCACGACCGCGGCGCCACGACCCGACGGGTCAACCCCCGACGGGGCCTCGGGCTACTCCCACTCGATGGTGCCGGGCGGCTTCGACGTGACGTCGTAGACCACCCGGTTCACCCCGTCGACCTCGTTGATGATGCGGTTCGACATCTTCTCGAGCAGGTCGTACGGGAGGCGGGCCCAGTCGGCCGTCATGGCGTCGTCGGAGGTGACCGCCCGGATGATGATCGGCCGGGCGTAGGTGCGCTCGTCGCCCATCACACCCACCGAGCGGATGTCGGCGAGCACGGCGAAGGCCTGCCAGATGTCGGTCTCGAGGCCGGCTTCGCGGATCTCGGCCCGCACGATGGCGTCGGCGTGCTGGAGGATCTCGACCTTGTCGGGTGTGACCTCACCGATGATCCGCACACCGAGGCCGGGGCCGGGGAACGGCTGGCGGAGCACGATCTCGTCGGGCAGTCCGAGCTCGGAGCCGACCTTGCGGACCTCGTCCTTGAACAGGTTGCGGAGCGGTTCGACGAGGTCGAACTTCAGGTCGTCGGGCAGGCCACCCACGTTGTGGTGCGACTTGATCTTCGCGGCGTCCTTCGTGCCCGACTCGATCACGTCCGGGTAGAGCGTGCCCTGCACGAGGAACTGGGCGTCGTCGAGGCCGCGGGCGAACTCCTCGAAGATCCGGATGAACTGCTCCCCGATGATCTTCCGCTTCGTCTCGGGTTCGGTCACCCCGGCGAGCTTCGTGAAGTAACGCTCACCGGCGTCGACGTGGATCAGCTCGATGCCCTGGTGCTTCTGGAACGTCTCGACGACCTGGTCCGACTCGTTGAGCCGCATGAGACCGGTGTCGACGTAGATGCAGGTCAGCTGGTCGCCGACGGCCTTGTGGACCATGGCGGCGGCGACGGCCGAGTCGACCCCGCCCGACAGCGCGCAGATCACCTTGTTGTCGCCCACCTGCTCACGGATCGCGGCGACCGAGTCGGTGATGATGTTCGACATCGTCCAGGTCGGGTCGATGCCGGCGAGATCGACCAGGAATCGACGCAGGACGTCCTGACCCTGCTCGGAGTGCACCACCTCGGGATGGTGCTGCACGCCGTAGATCACCCGGGCCTCACACTCGAGGGCGGCCACCGGGGCGTTGGGGGTGGAGGCGGTGGCCTCGAACCCCTCGGGCACCTCGGTGATGGCGTCGAAGTGCGACATCCAGACGGTCAGCTCCTCGGCGATCGAGTCGTCGAGGAGGGCCGAACCACCGGCCCGCTTGGTGAGCGACGTCCGGCCGTACTCGCCGCGGTCGTTGCGCCCGACGGTGCCACCGAGCTGCTGGGCGATCAGCTGGGCGCCGTAGCAGATGCCGAAGATCGGGACGCCGAGGTCGTAGATCTCGGGGTCGAGCCGGGGGGCGCCGTCCACGTGGACCGACGCCGGGCCACCGGACAACACGATGGCGGCCGGGGCCTTGGCCCGCACGGCGTCGGCGGTGATGTCGTGGGGCACGATCTCGGAGTAGATGCGGCACTCACGCACACGCCGGGCGATCAGCTGGGCGTACTGGGCCCCGAAGTCGACGACGAGGACGGTGGCGACGTCGCCGCTCACGAGCCGTGTCCCGTCACGACGAGCTCGGCCTTCTGGAGTTCCTTCACCGTGGAGTACCCGGTGGTGGCCATGGCCTGGCGGAGACCGCCGGCGAGGTTGGTCCGCCCGCTTCCGTCCGCTGCCGGGCCATTGACCACGGTCGCCAGATCGGCACCGGCGGCGGGCACCCGGACGATGTCGCCCTGGGGCAGGTCGCCGTGGACCGAGCTGCGGGCCCAGTGCCAACCCCGGCCGGGGGCATCACTGGCGCCGGCGAACGTGCCACCGATCATCACGGCGTCGGCGCCGCAGGCGGCGGCCTTCGCGATGTCGCCACCGGAACGGATGCCGCCGTTGGCGATCACGTGCACGTAGACGCCGCTCTCGTCGAGGTGGCGCATCCGGGCGGCCCGGACGTCGGCCACGGCGGTGGCCATCGGCGAGGCCACCCCGATGACCGAGTCGGCCGTGGCGGTCGAACCACCGTCGACCCCGACGAGCACACCGGCGGCACCGGTGCGCATCAGGTGCAGCGCGTGCTGGTAGCTGGAGCAGCCTCCGACGAGCACCGGGGTCTCGAGTTCACGGACGAACGACTTGAGGTTGAGCACGTCGTCACGCTGGGAGACGTGCTCGGCGGAGATCACCGAGCCGAGGATGACGAGCAGATCGAGCTCGGCCCGGGCGAGGGTGTCGGCCAGCCCGGCCACCCGGCGGGGCGACACGGCGCCGGCCACGACGTGGCCGGCCTCCTGCATCTGATGCACCCGCTCGATCATCAACTCGGGATCGAACGGTGCGTCGTACCAGGTGCGGAGCCGGCGGCGGACCTCGTCGACGTCGTCGAGATCGGCCAGTTCGGCGAGCAGGGTGTCGGGGTCGGCGTGGCGGGTCCAGAGACCCTCGAGATCGACCACACCGAGGCCACCGGCGGCGCCGAGCGTCGCGGCCGTGGCCGGCGACATCACCGAGTCCATCGCGGCGCCGAGCACGGGCAGGTCGAGCTCGTAGGCATCGATCTGCCAGCTCAGGTCCACCTCGGACGCATCCCGCGTCCGGCGGGTCGGTGCGAGGCCGACCTCGTCCAGGCCGTAGGCCCGCCGGGCCGACTTCCCTCGTCCGATCTCGACTTCGGCCATCGTGGACCCTCCGCTCGGAAACGGAGGAGCCTAGCCACTCGAACGTGGGGGAACGGGCATGATCCGGCGGGTTTCACCCCGCCGGACCCGTGGTCGCGACGCCGGGAGGCGCCGCGCTCAGCGACCGCCGAGGATCTGCCCGAGAATCGCCTTGCCGGCGGGACCGGACAGGATGTCGCCCGCGAGGTCGGCGAGGCCGCCACCACCGGACGACTGGCCACCACCACCGGCCAGGATGTCGAGCATCCCGCCGAGGCCCGAATCGGCCTCGCGCATCTGGCTCCGCTCGTTGCCGAGCATCGACCCGAGGCCGCCTTCGTCGAGCGAGTCACCCCGGAGCTTGCGACCGATGTAGCCCATCACGATCGGCGCGAGGATCGGGAGCAGCTTCTGGATGAGCGTCGAGGAGAGCCCGGAGTTCTTCGCCACCACGGTCTCGACCTGGGGCTGATTGGCCCCGAGCACGTGACCGAGGATCCGGTTGCCGTCGGCACCGAGCACCCGGCTCGCATACCCGCCGGCGAGGAGTGGGCCGAGCGCGTCGAGGATCGAACCGTCGTGGTCGCCCTGGAGCGCACCGAACATCGACGCCCGCTGATCGGGCTGGTCGGCGGCGCCGGCCATCGAGCCCACGAGCATCGGCAACGCCGCGGCGATCGCCTTCGAGGTCTGGTCGGAATCGGCCCCGATGAGCTGCGAGATCTGCTGCACACGGGTGGCGTCGAACTGCGACGCGAGTCCCTGGATCATGCTGTTGTCCATGATCCGAACCTAGGCGCCGAGCGTCCGACTCCGCAGCGGAACCCCCGAGCGCGGCGGCCCGGTCAGTCCCGGACGATGGTCTTCAGCACCTGCTTCGCGAACTCCGCGTTCATCTCGTAGACCGCCTGGCGCCCGGCCTTCGCCACCTTCTTCACGGCGTCGCCACCGGTCGCGGTGTCGAGCGCATCGAGCCCCGAGACCGCGGCGTCACGGGTGGCGTCGGTGGCCTTGTAGCCCATCGTCGTCAGCGCCTTCACGACGTCCGACTCGCCCACCGGGCCGGGGGCGGCGCGTGCGATCACCGAGAGGGCGTCCTTCGTGAGCTCGGCCGACGCGTTGACGACGTCGATCGGCTTGGCCCCCTCGTCCGATCCGGCCCCGTCGACACTGGCCAACCAGCGGCGGACCTTCTGGACCAGCTCGTCGTGGGTCTCACCGTGGAAGCTCAGCTCGGGCATGGCCGCATCCTAGGTGGGCCCGTCAGGCCGGGGCCCCGGCACTCAGTCGAGCGGCAGGGTCGTCCGGTACTCGTCGAGCACGGCGATCCCGTCCTCGGTGTCGTTGAGCGCGATCACGAACCGGCCGTGGGCGATCACGACGTCGACACCGTCGGTCAGCAGGTCGGGCCGGTCGGGATGCGGGGTCATCTCCCACTCGATCCGGGTGTTCTCGACGACCCGGGCGGCGTCGGCCGCCGAGGCCGTCTCGGCGATCACACCCCAGGTGGCGTCGAGCTCGCCGTTGACCCACCACAGGTCGGTGATGCCCTCGGCGGACAACCACGAGCTCCCCGGGAACGTCGGTTCGACCAGTTGCCCCGCGGGGATCCAGGCGGGATCCATCGGAGGGGCGAGCTCCTCGGACGCCGGGCCGGGGTCGATCGTCGTCGTCGAGCCGAGACCGTCGGGGCCGGTGGTGGTCGTGATCGACGGGTCGAGGGTCGTGGCCGGGGCGTCATCGGGGCCGATGGTCGTCGGGGTCACGACGTCGCCGGAGGGCACCGTCGTCGTGGTGCCGTCCCACTCCTCGGTCGGCACGGTCGTGCTGGGCGTCTCGACGATCCACTCCGGATCGTCCGAACCGTCGATCCAGTCCTCGATCGTCCACGACAGTTCGTCGACGAACCAGTTCTCGAGCAGCCCGTCGTCGTCGCCGACGATCTCCAGGTAGCGGATCATCGTGTGCATGAAGGTCGGCACGCCCGTGACGAACCATCCCCCGTCCCGTTCGATCACGGTGATGCCGCCACCGTCGCCGAGGAAGCCGCCCTGCCATCCGAGGGTCTCCCGGCCGAAGCCGTACTCCTCGAGCTGGGCGTCGGTGGCCGTCTCCCAGCAGAACTCGACGTCGTCCTCGTCGGGCGCGCTCGCCCGGACACAGTCGGTGTCGACGTCGAACGCGACCGGCCCCTCGGGGGTGTCGAACCGCATGCCGAACGCATCGAGCGACACCACGGTGTGGCCCCGCCATTCGGAGGCGCTCACGTCGAGGCGCTCGACCCGCCACGAGACCCCTTCCGCGTCCAGCTCGGCCCGGAACGAGGCGATCTCGTCGTCGGCGTCGTCGAGGAAGAGCGGGGCGTAGTCATGCAGTGCCCGGGCCTCCTCGGGGTCGAGGCGGGCGATCATCGAGCGGGGGTCGATGTCGACGGCGGCCTCGATCAGACCGACGACGGCGCCCTCGGGGGTCGCCGCACCGATGGGGGTCACGCCGTTGCCGAAGTCGGGCAGCGGCTCATCGGTCTCCGACCGGGCCAGCTCGGCCACCTGGTACCAGATCGACAGGTACCAACCGCCGTCCTCCTCGACGACGACGAGCTCGAGGGGTTCGTCGAGCTCGGCGAGATCGACCGAGGCGTCCTCATCACCGATGGGGCCGAACATCCCCTCCTCGGCGCCGTCCAGCATCGTGACGCGACCCGCGTGCAGGGTCACCATCGCCACCCCGTCGCCGAGCAGCCGTTCGGAGGTCTCGAGCCCTTCGACGCGGACGTCGTAGCCGATCCCGGCCCGGTCCTCGGCACCGCCGTCGACCCGGTCGGCCGTGCCGTCGTCGACGAGGTCGAGCCGTTCCAGCTCGCGCACCAGCTCCAGACCCGGCTCGAGCACCGAGGCGCGCTCCGACGGAAGCCACACCTCGACCATGCCGACGAGATCCTCGTCGTCGACCGCGGCGAAGAACGAGTCGACGGCGGCCGACGCGGTCTCCGGGCCCGTGGGCGCCGACAGCGCGGTCCGGATCGCGAACGCCCCACCGACCACCAACGCCACCACGACACCGATGACGGCGAACCGGGAGCCGCCGCGTCGGGTGACCACCGTGGCCTCGGTCGTCGTCGAGCCCTCCGAGTCGAGCCAGGTCGGCTCGGACACCGGGTTCACCGGCGGTCGGATCGGTGCGGGGCGCGAGCCGTCGGGCGGGTTCGTCATGGCCCGGCTATCGGCTCCGACCGCGGGCTCCTTGACCCGCGAACCAGCAGCACGACCCCGGCGAGGGCGTCGACCGCGACGACGATCGCGAGCCACGCACCCCAGGCGGCCAGCCCGGCGACCACCACGACCAGACCCGCACCCCCGACGAGCAGTGCGGCCGGCGCGAGGAACGCCGCGGCGAGCCCGGGGCGCCCGACGGCGAGCCACGCCACCACGCCGAGCGCGACCACGGGCACGCAGAACCACACGACCCGCAGCGGCGTCAGCTGGTCGACACCGAGCGCCTGGGCCGAGCGGAACACCTCGTAGCTGCTTCGGCTGCGACCGCCGGTCGTCACCCATGGGAGCCACGTCACCACGGCGAGCGCCACCGCCGCGACGGTCACGAGCACCCGGACGAGGCCGTCGGTCATGACCTGGCCCGGACCTCGTCGGCCAGATCGCCACGACGGCCGACCTCCACGCCATCCAGGCCGAGGAAGGCGGCCAGCTCGGCGAGCGCACGGGCGAGGCCGTCGGCCACCGCGCCGCGGTCGACACCGTCTTCGGCGAAGACACCACGGGCGAGCAGCACCCGGTTGGTGCGGTCGGACTTCACGTCGACCCGCCCGGCCAGCTCCTCGCCGAACAGGAACGGGAGCACGTAGTAGCCGTACACCCGCTTCGGTTCGGGCACGTAGATCTCGATCCGGTAGCGGAATCCGAACAGCCGCTCGGCCCGGTCCCGGCACCAGGTGACCGGATCGAACGGGCTGAGCAGGGTGCACACGTCGATCGAGCGGGGCCGTTTCGCACCGGGGTGGAGCAGCGCCGGTTCGCCCCACCCGTCGACGTGAGTCTCCACGAGCTCGCCCGAGGCGACCAGTTCGGCGACGAGCAGGCGGGCCACCGGGTTCCGCAGGCGCACGTAGTCGGCGAGATCGGTCATCGTCGCCACCCCGAGCGAGCGCGCGGCCCGCAGCAGCAGGCGACGATGTGCGTCGGTCGGGTCGGGTGTGGGTTCGGCCCGCACGTGGTCGGGGATCACCCGCTCGGGCAGGTCGTAGACCGAGGTGAACTGATGGGTCCGGTGGGAGATGTTGAGCCGGCCCGTGACGTAGAGCCGTTCGAGCGCCGACTTGCCCGGGCTGTAGCCCCACCACGGACCGCTGCGATCGCCGGGATCCGAGAGATCCGACACCGACAGCGCCCCGCGTTGGCGGACCTCGTCGAGCACCGAGGCCACGTAGTCGGGCGCCTCGGCCTCGAGTCGCTCCCCCACCCGCCACCGGCCGGTCTGTCGCCAGCGCAGATCGGGTTCGCGCACCATCGGCGAGATCGACGCCTCGTGGGCGAGCCCCTCGAGGTTCTCCCGGGAGTGCCACAACCACCGGTCGAGTGCGTCGCGGTCGTAGGCCCCGAGCCTCGCGAACATCGGGAGGTAGTGGCTCCGGGCGACCACGTTGACGCTGTCGAGCTGGAGGATCGCCATGTCGTCGAGCGAGCGACGGAAGTGTCGCACGTCGACCCGGCCGGGCCGGGCCCGACCGAACCCCTGGGCACCGAGGGCGATCCGACGGGCGGTGGCCGGCTTCACGACGGGTCGGCGAGTTGTTCGAACAGGCTCCGGATGATGCGGGCCGTCGCACCCCAGAGCGTGTCACCCTCGAGCTCGAAGAACGTGATCTCGATGTCGGTGCCGGCGCGTGACCAGATCTCCTCGCGGTAGTGGGCCGCGTTCCAGAGTTCGGCGACCGACACGTGCAGCACCGCATCCACCTCGTCGGGTGAGGCGGCGGTGCTCGGCATGCCGTCACTCACCGCCACGACGGGAAGGATCTCCGCCGGGCTCGACACGGTGGTGAGCGGCGTCAGCAGGCCCTGCACCTCGACCGAGCCGGGATCGAGGGCGACCTCTTCCTCGGCTTCGCGCAGCGCCGTGTGCACGAGGTCGCGGTCGCCGGGTTCGAGCCGTCCGCCGGGGAAGGAGACCTCGCCGGTGTGGCTCCGGAGGTGCCACGCCCGACGGGTCAGCAACATCTCCGGGCCGGCCGGGCCGTCCCAGAGGGTCATCAGGACCGCGGAGGGCGGTTTGTCGTTCACCACCGGCAGGCTCGGCACACCGACCGCCGGCTCGATCACGCCGAGCAGGTCGTCCAACGACGGTGCGGGGGCCGCCGTCGCCCAGGTCGGTGGGCGCCCGGGGCGCGCGTCGGGAGGCCGGGGGATGAACTGCGGGCCACCACGGCCCGGTGGTGGCGAGAAGCTCAGCGCTCGTCGCCGTTCTCGGCCTCGAGCAGTTCCCGGAGGCCGGCGATCTTGAGCTCCTTCAGCACCTGGCCGGGGGTGGTCTCGCCACGCTCCCACTGCATCCAGGTGTCGAGCATCTTGCGGGGATCCGGAGGGGGTCGGTCCATGCGGTTCAACCTACCCGCCGATTCAAATCCGACCCCCAGATGACCGATGGGTAGCCATGGCGTGTGGTGCTCCCCGATCCTCGGGGGTCGACGATGAGCGGGCACCGATGCCGCGATCCGGCCGAATCCGCTCCACGAGTGGGTTTTCGCGGGACCATGGTCCGTCGAAGCCCGACAGCTTCGCTCACTCTCCGTTCCTCAAGGGTCGGGACCATCGCGTCGATCTCTCCACCGTGGACACCCGTCGTTCCGAACGCGGAACATCGCTCGTCGAGTTCGCACTGGTGATGCCACTGCTGGCCTTCATCGTGTTCGGCATCCTCGACGTCGGATTCGGCATGCAGGCGCGCGAGACCGTCTCGCTCTCGCTCGGCGACGCCACCCGCACCGGAGCCATCGCCCGGACCGCCGACGACGCCGATGCCCTCATCCTCGGTGCCATCGCGAATCGCGTCGACGCCGCCATCGGTGTGCAGATCAACCGGGTCGTCATCTACGAGGCCGACGGGATCCTCTCCGAGCCGCCGGCCTCGTGCATGCAGGGCACCCCGGTGGCCGGCTGCAACGTCTACGACAGCACCACCGTCGTCGATCCGAACGCCTGCAGCGGAGGTTGGTGCCCCGATCGGCGCGAAGCCGACGATCTCCTCGGGATCTGGATCGACGCCGAGTACACGACCATCACCAACTACTCACCGTTCGATCTCCAGTGGAGCGACCACGCCGTCGTGATCGTCGAGCCGGAGATCGTCGAATGATCCGCCGACTCCTCCGTCGACGTCGCGAGCGCGGCGTGGCCTCGGTCGAACTGGCGATCCTGATGCCGATCCTCGCGATGCTCGTGTTCGGCGCCATCGACGCCGGTGAGGCGTGGTCGCGTTCGACCTCCGCCTCCGGCGCGTTGCGCAGCGCGGGCGTCCGGGCGTTCGACTCGGGCGAGGCCCGGGACCACGACCAGAAGACACTGCGGGCCCTGCTCGCCGAGCTCAACAACCGCGACATCGAGAACGTCACCAAGGTGGTCATCTACGACGCCGAGGGCCTCACCGCCCCGCCGGCCAACTGCATGACCGACTTCGCCGCCTCCTCGGGCGGCGTGCCGGGCCTCTGCAACGTCTACGACCAGAACGAGATCGACCTGATCCTGTTCGGCAACGACGCGAACGGCTTCGACCATCCCACCTGCGGTGGCGGCGACTTCGACCGGCAGTGGTGCCCCACCACCCGGCCCGATCAGAAGAACGCGAGCGACATCGAAGGTGAGTGGTGGGTCGGCATCTACTTCGAGTCCGAGCAGACCGCGCTGGTCGGGATCATGCCCTTCTTCCGCACCTTCGAACTGAACGACGGGGTCATCGTCAAGCAATGGGAGCGCAGCTCATGAGCCCGAACGCCGAGCACCGCGATGTGCGCCGCCCGATCGACACCGACGAGCGGGGCCAGGCCATGCCCATCGTCGTGATGTTGGGCCTCGTCCTGCTGCTGGCCGTCGGCATCGCCGTCGACATCGGCTCCTGGTACAACCGGGCGAGCGACATCCAGCGAGCCGCCGACGTGGCCGCCCTCGCCGGGGCGCAGGTGCGAGGCACCGGCGGCACCGAGGCCGAAGCCGCCGCCGAGGTCCGCGCCGTGCTCGCCGCCAACGGCATCGACGTCAGCTCACCCGAGCTCGTCATCCAGATCAGCCAGCCCCTCGGCAACGACGTCAACGTCGCCATCACCGACGGCACCGTGCCGATGTACTTCGCCGGCATCGTCCTCGACGACGTGCAGGTCAGCCGGGAATCGACCGCGACGGTCGGCGGCTGCCTCGGTTCCTGCGAGACGCCGTTCGTGCTCCAACCGCCGGTGACCCGGATCCCCGTGAACTCCCAGGGTGACGGCTTCACCCCCACGCTGGCGGGCAACGAGGTCTACACCCTCAACCACCACACCGACTCGTGGAACGACAACGCCTGGTGGGCCAAGGAACTCGTCTGCGTCGACCTCGTCACCGAGGCCATGTGTGAGGGCTACCCGCAGGCCGTCGACGGCGTGACCGCCGACTACACCCAGGTGTCGCACTACATTCCCGAGCAGCAGATCTGGTTCACGGTGCAGAAGTACACCAACAGCCGGACCCGCACCGAGCTCGGCTTCGAGTGCCACGACATGGCCACCAACACCTCGTGTGGCCGGTTCGTGAAGCGGGTGTGGAACTACGGCCCCCGCGCCGATTCCCGCTGGGACCGCTACACGTGGGGCTCTCAGGCCAAGATCGTCGGCGACCGGATCTTCATGATCGACGGTGAGGTCTCGATCCTCTGCCACGACATGCGGACCGACTCGAACTGCGCCGGGTATCCCAAGGAACCGGCCCAATGGCAGCACATCGAGAACCGTGAGCTCGTGACCGGACGGACCAACTGGCCGAAGGAGCCCGACGTCGAACTGCACGACGGGAAGCTGTACTTCTCCTACTCGACCGAGCAGGGCGACTACCTGATGTGCTTCGACCCGGCGATCGACAACGCCTGCTCCACGTTCAACAACGCGGCCCGCTTCCACAACAACTGGGCGAG
This sequence comes from Acidimicrobiales bacterium, assembly GCA_020630195.1. Lineage (GTDB taxonomy): Bacteria > Actinomycetota > Acidimicrobiia > Acidimicrobiales > SZUA-35 > JAHDBV01. The sequence goes on along the minus strand of JAHDBV010000030.1, from coordinate 34,016 downwards.
CAGCCACCCTCACATCTTCATCTCGACCGACTCGAACGGAACCCCGAACGGCATCTGCCTGAACGCACGCGAGAACGAGATCCCGTGCGTCGGGTTCAACGGCAACTCGAGCTTCAACCGCAACGACATCCGGGCCAACTACCCGTTCTCGTGGTCGACCCATGAGCTCCGCCACGGCCACCTCGCGTTCTTCGGTGGCTACCGCTACGACACGACGACCTGCATCGACCTGCGGGACGGCTCGAACTGTGGCGAGATCCAGGACAACCACCGCCCCTACGGCTACACGAAGCTGCCGGAGATCGAGTGCTTCATCGGCCTCGGCCACAACTCGATCTTCTTCACCTTCACCACGACCATGGATCCCTGCCCGACGGGGAAGGGCGCGACGCGTCTGTTCCCGTGTGACTGTGCGAACGGCGGGGTGTTCTGGGGTACCGCCGAGGTCGACCAGGCGTTCATCGACCAGTTCGACACGTTCGTCATCGAGATCCTCGACCCGAACGGCAACGTGGTGCTCGGGCCGCTCGACCTGGTGCAGTCGGGTGGCACGATCGACCTGACCGACATCAGTCCGAACATCCCGTATCTCGACATCAGATTCGAGGCGGAGGTCCCACTCGGCCAGGTGTGGGACGAGAAGTACACCTCGACCCTCACGGTCACCGAGCGGCCCACACTTCGCAACTGACCCGCAGAGCCCACGAGGCTCGCCACCACACCCGCGGCCCACGCTCCGCAACTGACCCGCAGAGCCCACGCCGCTCGCCACGACACCCGCGGCCCACCCTCCGCAACTGACCGCCCGCTCCGCAACCGGGCGAACCGGGTGGGTCGCTAGCGTCGCTCGGATGCGACTGGTCGAGCCGGGCACCGAGGGTGCGGTCGAGGTGACCGTCTGGGACCTGGCCATGGACACCCCACCCGCGGGTGGGCCGGGCCCGACACCCGACGGTCTCGTGGTCCTGCGGGCCGAGGAGCCGGCGCCGGAGCTGAGCGCGTTCTTCTACGGGCTGGTCGGGCGGGAGTTCCACTGGGTCGATCGGGCCGACTGGCCGGTCGAGCGGTGGGCCGACTGGGTCGACCGCCCCGAGCACCATCTCCACACCTGCTGGTGGCGTGGCGCTCCGGCGGGTTACGTCGAGTTCGAGGAACAGGCCGACGGGCTGGTCGAGATCGCGTACTTCGGGCTGGGGGCATCGGCCCGCGGGCGGGGGCTCGGCCGGTGGTGGCTCGAGTACGCCCTGGCGGCGGCATGGGAGCGACCCGGCACCCGCCGGGTCTGGTTGCACACCTGCTCCCTCGACGGCCCGAGGGCTCGTCCGAACTACCTCGCACGCGGGTTCGTGGAGACCGGCGTGTCGTCGGAGTGGCGCCTGCCCGGGTGACCTCCCGGTCACATCACTTCCGAGCCGCAATCAACGCTTCCTTCCGCGAGCGCGAGCGAGATCCTGTGAGCACCCGGGGTGAAACGACCTACACTCGAAGCGTCCCCGAATTCGGGGAGGAGCGACACAAGGAGGATCCCGCAATGGGTCTGCTCGACAAGATCAAGGGCATGGCTGGCAACAAGGACCAGGTCATGTCGAAGGCGCAGGATGCCCTCGCCAACAAGGACCAGCTGGTGGACAAGGCCAAGGGCCTCGCCGACAAGGCTCCCGGCGGTGTCGGTGACAAGGCCAAGGGCCTGATCGACAAGGCCGACGAGATGGCCAACAAGCTGCCGACCGACAAGATCCCCGGTATGGACGCCGCCTCCGGCGCCGGTGCTGCCATGGGTGACGCCGTCTCCGGCGCCGCGGATGCCGCCACCGATGCGGCCTCCGATGCGGCCGACGCAGCCACCGACGCAGCCAGTGGCGCGGCCGAGGCCGCCGCCGAGAAGCTCGACGGCGACGCCTGATCCTCGTTCCCGCGACCAACTACGGTCGTGATGCGTCTGAACAGACGTAACCAAGAACGAACGAAAGGGTCCCGACATGGGCATCTTCGACAAGGCCAAGGATCTCGCCGGCAACGCGGACGAGATGATCGAGAAGGGCAAGGGGCTCGCCGACAAGGTTCCCGGTGAACACGGCGACAAGGCTTCCGAGCTCCTCGACAAGGCCGAGGAGATGAAGGACAAGATCCCCGGTCAGGGCGAGTGATCCTTCCCCGGTCGTGAGAACGACTGCCAACGCCCCGGCTCCGGCCGGGGCGTTGCTCGTTTTGGTCCGGGTTCCCAGACTGCACCCATGAGCTGGCTCCGTCGCCTGATCGGCCCACCCACCCCGTCCACCCGGACGACGGGGCCACCGACGTCGAGCAACGGCGCGTCGTCGTTCCATCTGTTCTGGGACGTCGGACCGGCACCCATCCGTGCGGTCGAGGTGACGGTCACGATCGACGAGCCACCGTCGGGGCGGCTCGTGTTCTGCGCGCTGCAGGTGTCGCCCGCCGAACGGACCCGACGCCTGGGTGGCCTGCACTTCGGGCTCCAGCATCACCCCGGTCATCCGGGCGGCGGTGCGGTCAACTGGGGCGGCTACCACGACGGTGGTGGCGAGGTCGACGGGTCGGCGCTGTCGGTTCCCTCCGCGATGAACAACCGGAACACCGGCGACTACCCGTGGCGCCACGGGGCGCCCTACCGCTACCGGATCGATCGGGGCCCCGACGGTTGGCGCGGCCTCGTCACGGATCTCGAACGGGGTGAGACGGTGCTCGTCCGGGAGCTGCATCTCGGCGGCGACCATCTCGTCTCCCCGATGGTGTGGACCGAGTCGTTCGCCCACTGCGACGACCCGACCACGACGATCCGCTGGACCGATCCGGTCCTCGAGACCGATGACGCCGTCCTGGCGGTGACGTCGGGCCGGGTGAACTTCCAGTCGGAGGCCGACGGCGGCTGCTCGAACACCGAGTGGACGGTGGAGGCCGGTGCGTTCGTCCAGCGCACCAACACCACACGCACCCTCACCTCGGGCGTGCGGCTCACCTCCCGGGTCTGATCCCGGACGCGAAGCAGCCGGCCCCGAAGGGCCGGCTGCATCGAAGTGGGGTGCCGCTCCGGTCGCTCAGGACCGAAGCTGTGGCATCAGATCACGCCAGGGGCGTTGATCACATCATGCCGCCCATGCCACCCATGCCCGTCCAACGGAGCGGGCATGCCCGGGGCGGAGCCCCGGAGCACCGGCGGCGTTGATCACATCATGCCACCCATGCCACCCATGCCGCCCATGTCCGGCATGCCACCACCGGCAGCGCCGGCTTCCTCGGGCTTGTCGGCGACGAGCGACTCGGTGGTGAGCACCAGGGCGGCGATGGAGGCCGCGTTCTGGAGGGCTGCACGAGTCACCTTGGCGGGGTCGGTCACACCGGCGGCGACCAGGTCCTGGAGCTCACCGGTGGCGGCGTTGAGACCGACGTTGCCGTCCGCCTCGAGCACCTTGGTGACCCAGATGGCGCCTTCGAGGCCGGCGTTGTCGGCGATGAGCCGGGCCGGGGCCTCGAGCGCACGCGACACCGACTTGGCGCCGGTGGCCTCGTCGCCCGAGAGCGACTCGATGGCGGCGTCGACGGCGGGACGGGAGCGGAGCAGGGCGGTGCCGCCACCGGCGACCACACCCTCCTCGAGGGCCGCACGAGTGGCGCTCAGGGCGTCCTCGATGCGGTGCTTCTTCTCCTTGAGCTCCACCTCGGTGGCGGCGCCGACCTTGACGACGGCCACACCACCGGCGAGCTTCGCGAGGCGCTCCTGGAGCTTCTCGCGATCCCAGTCGGAGTCGGTGTTGTCGATCTCGGCCTTGATCTGAGCGACCCGGGCCTCGACATCGACCTTGTCACCGCCGCCCTCGACGATCGTCGTGGCGTCCTTGGTGATGACCACCTTGCGGGCGGTGCCGAGCAGGTCCATGGTGGCGCCGTCGAGCTTGAGGCCGACCTCTTCGGAGATGACCTGACCACCGGTGAGGATGGCCATGTCCTGGAGCATCGCCTTGCGGCGCTCACCGAAGCCGGGTGCCTTCACCGAAGCGGAGTTGAAGGTGCCGCGGATCTTGTTCACGACGAGCGTGGCCAGAGCCTCGCCCTCGATGTCCTCGGCGATGATGACGAGGGGCTTGCCCGACTGCATGACCTTCTCGAGAACCGGGAGGATCTCCTGGACCGAGCTGATCTTGCCCTGGTTGAACAGGATGTAGGCGTCCTCGAGGACGGCTTCCTGACGATCCGCATCGGTCACGAAGTACGGGGAGATGTAGCCCTTGTCGAACTGCATGCCCTCGGTGAACTCGAGCTCGATGCCGAAGGTGTTGGACTCCTCGATGGTGACCACACCGTCCTTGCCGACCTTGTCGATCGCCTCGGCGAGCACGTCGCCCACGGCGGAGTCAGCGGCGGAGATGGAGGCGACCTGGGCGATCTGCGCCTTGTCCTCGATCTCGATGGCCTGGCCGGCGATGGCCTCGACGCCAGCGGCGACGGCGGCCTCGATGCCTCGCTTGAGGCCCATCGGGTTGGCGCCCGCAGCGACGTTGCGGAGACCTTCCTTGATGAGGGCCTGAGCGAGCACGGTGGCGGTGGTGGTGCCGTCACCGGCGACGTCGTTCGTCTTGGTGGCGACTTCCTTGACCAGCTGGGCACCCATGTTCTCGAACGGGTCTTCGAGCTCGACCTCGCGAGCGATCGACACACCGTCGTTCGTGATCGTGGGGGCACCGAACTTCTTGTCGAGGACGACGTTGCGGCCCTTCGGGCCGAGCGTGACCTTGACGGCATCGGCCAGCTGGTTCACGCCGGCCTCGAGGGCGCGGCGCGCTTCCTCGTCGAACTTCAGGATCTTTGCCATGGTGTGAACCTCAGCCCATCTTCGCGAGCACGTCGCGAGCGTTCAGGATGAGGAGGTCCTCACCCTCGGAGGTGATCTCGGTGCCGCCGTACTTCGAGTAGACGACGACATCGCCGACGGCGACGTCGACCGGGATCAGATCACCGGCGTCGGAGCGACGGCCGGGGCCGACAGCGAGGACTTCACCCTGCTGCGGCTTCTCCTTGGCGGAATCGGGAATGACGAGGCCGCTGGCCGTGGTGGCCTCGGCGTCGGTCGGCCGGACGACGATCCGGTCCTCGAGGGGTTGCAGGTTCATGCAGTTGCCTCCGTGGGCGTTAGCACTCTCATTGGACGAGTGCTAAGGCTAGAGCCGCTGCGGAGCGAATCAACAAGTCGGCCGACCCATGTCGGCCCATCCGCGAGACTCGCCAGGTGACGCTCGATCCCTCCACCATCGACGCCGCCGTGTTCGACATCGGCGGCGTGTTCCTCTACCCCCATCCGGGGCCCGTCCGGGAGCGGCTCGCCGAGCTCGGGTTGCCCGTGCCGGAGGGCGACGATCCCTATCGGAAAGCCCACCACGGGGCGACCCGCGTGCTGTCGGACGCCCTGGGTGCCGTCGACGAGCGGAACCCCGCCGTGTGGGAGCTCTACGACGACACCTACGCAGCGGTGCTCGGCGTGCCCGAGGGGCAGCGGGACGATCTGCGGGTCGCCGTCCGCACGAGCTGGGGCTGGCCGCACGAGGAGAACATCGCCGCCTTCCATCGCCTGGCGGCCAGCGGCCTCCCACTCGCCATCGTGTCGAACAACAACGGCACGGCACCCGACCAGATGCGCGAGCACGGGGTGTGTTGGGTGAACGACACCCTCGAGCTGCCGGTGGTGGCCGCCATCATCGACTCGGCGTTGGTGGGTGTGGCCAAGCCCGATCCGGCGATCTTCACGCCGGCGCTGCACGCCCTCGGCCTGCCGCCGGAGCGGTGCCTCTACGTCGGCGACACCGTGCACGCGGACGTCGGTGGTGCGAGGGCCGCCGGCATGCAGGTGGTGCAGCTCGACCCGTTCGACCAACACGCCGACATGGACCACGAACGGCTCCCCGACCTCACCGCCCTGGTCGACGCTCTCACCTAGTCCCAAATCCCCGCGCCAGGTGATGCTGCGCATCACCCAGGCGCGGGAACTCCAGCAAGCAGTCGGGCTCAGACGAGTTTGAGATTGGGGTTGGCGCCACCGTCGAGGCCGGTCGGACCATCGACCTCGAACCGCCAGTGAGCCGCGGCGGCGATCATCGCCGCGTTGTCGGTGCAGAAGGCGCGATCGGGCACGAGGGAGGCGAACCCCTTGGCCTCGGCCGCCTCGGCGAGCGCCACCCGCAGGCGGGAGTTGGCCGCCACGCCCCCACCGAGACAGATGGTCCGGGCGCCGGTCTTCTTCGCCGCCCGCAGCGCCTTGGTCACGAGCACGTCGACGACGGCTTCCTGGAACGACGCGGCGAGATCCTCGTCGGTGGCCTCGGGGTGCTTGCGCACGTAGTTGATCACGGCGGTCTTCATGCCCGAGAACGAGAAGTCGAGTCCCTGGTCGATCATGCCCCGCGGGAACCGGATCGCCGTCGGATCGCCCTGCTGGGCGAGCCGGTCGATCACCGGCCCACCGGGATAGCCGAGGCCGAGGTAGCGGGCGACCTTGTCGAACGCCTCGCCAGCGGCGTCGTCGGTGGTGCGGCCGACGATCTCGTAGGAGCCGAGATCGGTCACCGACACGAGCATCGTGTGCCCACCCGACACGAGCATCACGAGCAGGGGGAACTCGATGTCGGGCCGTTCGAGCACCGTGGCGAACAGATGCCCCTCCATGTGGTTCACGCCGACATACGGCGTGTCCCAGGCGAAGGCGAGCGTCTTGGCCGCCGTGACACCGATGAGCAGCGCACCGATGAGCCCCGGACCGTGGGTCGCGGCGACGACGTCAATGTCGGCGGGCCCCACACCGGCGGTCTCCATCGCCTCGCCGAGCACCGACTCGAGCGCCTCGAGATGGGCCCGGCTCGCCACCTCGGGCACCACGCCGCCGAAGCGCTGGTGGATCTCGATCTGGCTCGACACGACGTTGGCGAGCACCTCCCGACCGTCACGGACGACGGCGATGGAGGTCTCGTCACAGCTGGTTTCGATCGCGAGGACGGTTCGGCTCATCGGGTGCTCCCGCTCATGGCCCCACCGAGACGGTCGGCGAAGTCGGGACCCTGGATGTCGTGGGCCCAGAGGATGAGGGCGTCCTCGCCGTCGGCGTAGTAGCCGGGTCGGGTGCCGACCGGAGCGAGTCCGAAGTCGGCATAGAGCTTCCGGGCCGCGGCGTTCGTCGTGCGGACCTCGAGGGTGATGCCGGTGGCCCGCCGGGCGATGGCGTGACAGAACAGTGCGCCGACGAGCGCCCGGGCGATGCCCTTGCGATGGTGATGGGGCGCCACGCCGAGGTTCATGAGGTGGGCGTCGTCGGTGGCGTACATCATCCCGCCGAAGCCGACGAGCTCGCGGTCGAGTTCGGCGACGAGCCAGTGCCGGCTGGTGGGGTCGACGTCGAACTCACCCCGGAACAGTGCCTCGCTCCACGGCTCGGCGTTCAGCGAGCCCTCGATCGCCGCCACATCGGGTGTGTCGGCGAGGGTCATCTCGCGGAGGTGCAGCCTCACGATCGGACCTTGAAGTTGATCTGCACGTCGGGATCACGCACGTAGTGCGGCACGACCTCCACACCGGGACTCGGGGTCTCGTCCGCCCAGGTGGCGAGCACGGACGGGTCGGGGTCGAAACCCTCCCGGACCTCGACACCGGCGGCGGCGAACAGCTCGGCGTAGCGATCGGCACCGTCACCGATCACCACATCGCCGGGGCCGACGAGGGCGACGGCCTCATCGGGGGTGGCGACGGTCGGCTCCGCGGGGGCGCGGCCGTCGAGACCGAGCACGAAGACCTCGTTGCGGCGGGCGTCGACCACGGCGAGCCCGGACGCCGGTCCGGCGGCCGCGCGCAGCGCGGCGAGGCTGGTGACGGGCACGACCCCGACGCCGGTCACGTGGGCGAGGGTCCGCACCGCGGCGAGCCCGACCCGCATGCCCGTGAATCGGCCGGGGCCGACGTCGACGACGATCCGATCGAGGTCGGCCGGCCGGCATCCGGCCTCGGCGAACACGGCCGCCATGGCCGGGGTGAGGGCCTCGGCGTGGCCACGTTCGGTCCGTTCGACCGACGACGCCACGACCACGCCGTCGCGGGCGACGGCGACCCCGACGGTCGCCGTGGAGGTGGTGAGGCCGAGGCTCAGCACGACACCACCTCGGCCACGCCGTCGAGCCGGTCGAACCAGTCGGCGCCGCCGTCGAGGTGGAGCTCCCGGTCGTCGTCGCCCTCGCCGTAGACGAGTCGGATCACGAGGTGGCCGGCGGGCAGGGCGTCGAGGATCTGCTCGCCCCACTCGATGACCGTCACGCCCGAGTCCATGAGGTCGGGCAGGTCGAGGTCGAGGGTCTCGGCCACGTCGTCGAGTCGGTACACGTCGAGATGGTGGAGGGTGAGCTCGGCCCCGTCGTAGCGGGAGGCGATCGTGAAGGTCGGACTGGTCACGGGTTCGTCGACACCGACCGCGGCCGCGAGGCCCTGGGTGAACGCCGTCTTGCCCGCACCGAGATCGCCGGTGAGCACGAGCACGTCACCGACGCGGAGCCGCGGCGCGAGCGCGGCGGCGACGGCTCGGGTCTGTTCGACACTCGAGGTGCAGGCGCAGCGGGCCGTTCCGGACACCCGGGCAGGCTATCCAGAGGCTCTCCCGGGCCTTCGAGGCGGGACCACCGGCCATCTACGATCGAGACCATGGCCATGATGACCCGACGCCCCGCCGACTGGACCGACACCGCCCCGGTCCAGGCCCGGTCGATCCGGGAGATGGCGGCCACCCCCGACGAGGTCTGGGCGGTGCTGTGCGACCACGCCGGCTGGCCCGCCTGGTTCCCCCGCCTCCAGGCGGCCCGGCCGACCGGCGGTGAGGGGCTCGGGTCGACGCGCACGGTCCGGGTGGCCAACGCCGACGTGCACGAGGAGTTCATCGTCTGGGACGAGCCGACCTCGTGGGGGTTCACGGTGGTCGAGGCCGAGGGTCCGCTCGGCGCCGCGGCCGACAGCCTCAACGAACGGGTCGACATCGTCGACCTGGGTTCGGGCCGTGTCCGGGTCACCTACCTCATGGCATTCCAGCCGAAGTGGTGGTCGGGGCCGATCGTGCGACTCGTGGCGAAGGGTCTGAGCGCGAACCTCGGCGCCGCGTTGGCCGGCCTCGAGGGTGAGATCGAGCGTCGCCGCTGAGGCCGGGCCCGGCGGATCGACGCCGCCCGTTCACCCGGCGGCGGGCAGGAGCGTGCGCAGCGCACGCGTGACCGCGGTGGTCGTGAGCACCCGCAGCTCCGCGAGGCCGACCGACGGTGCCGGACCGAGTTCGACCTCGCCCGTCGCCGCGACCACGACGGCGTCACCATCCGCCATGGTGTGGGCCGGGTGCAGTCCGCGGGCGAACCCGTCGTGGGCGGCCTGAGCGCACCGGTGGGCGTCGAGTTTCGAGATCGCGGCGTTCGTGACCACGAGGCCGATCGTGGTGTTGGTCCCCGGGGCCGCCTCGGGTTCCGTGTCGTCCGGGCGACCCGCCGGGGCCGGCAACACGTCGGTCCGGGTCCCGTCGTCGGGCCAGCCGATCGGGTTCACCGCCAACAACGCCGACACGATCACCTCACCCGAACGCACGGTGGCCGTCACCAGGCCGCCGTCGACGGCGGCGTCGCGCCCTGCCCACTTCCCCATCGTCGCCCCGCTCCCGGCGCCGAGCGACCGTTCGACCACACCCAGGCTCGTCGCGGTCTCGGCCGCGGCCCGGCCGGCGGCCGCGTCGGGTCGGACCGACCCGTCGCCCACCGTCAGGTCGTAGAGACCCATGGCGATCACGATCGGCACCGGCCCCGCGGGTGCGTCGAACCCGATCCCGTCGGCTTCGAGCACACCCATCACCCCGTCGGCCGAGGCGAGGCCGAACGCCGAGCCACCGGTCAGGACGACGGCGTGGACCTGTTCGACCAGACGCACGGGATCGAGCAGTGCGAACTCCCGGGTCGCCGGCGCACCACCACGGACCTCGCCGGAGGCAATCGTGCCCTCGGGCAGCCGGATCACGGTGCAGCCCGTGCGGGCGGTGGGGTCGGTCCAGTGGCCGAGTCGGACACCCGGGACGTCGGTGATCATCGCTGCAGTCTGACCCCCTGCCCGACCTCAGGTCGAGAGGGCCGCCAGGCGGCGGTCCATCTCGGGCGCCACGACCGCCCAGTCGAACCGTCGCATCGAGGCCGCGAGCCCCGCACTCCGTTCCCGGGCGACCGCCAGATCCGTCACCGCGGCCCGCAGCGCCGAGCCGAAGCCCCGGTCCGGGTACGCGAGCCCGGCATGCTCGCCCAGCAGCTCGGGGTAGCTCAGCCGATCGGGCACCACCGGTACCGATCCGGCGGCGAGCGCCTCGACCACCGACACGCCGAAGAACTCGTGGGCGGCGGTCGACACGACCACGTCGGCTGATCGCACGGCCGACACGTAGGCGTCGCGATCGAGCGGCACCGAGGCGACGATCCGCTCGCCGTGGTGCTCGAGCAGGTGGTCGAACACCGGTGACCCGCCGGCGTCGCCGAAGGCGCCGGCGAGGGCCAGGCGGAAGGGCACCCCGTCGTCGGCCAGGCGGTCGACGGCCGCGGCGAACACCTCCGGCTCCTTGTCGGGCTCCCATCGATGGCTCCAGAGCACGACGGGTGGGCCATCGTCACCCACGGCCGGGGTGAACGCCTCCAGGTCGACCCCGACGGGCACGATCGTCGTGCGCTCGGCCATCATGCGGATGGTCCGGGTGATCTCCGGGCCCGGCTGGGCCTCGGCGAAGCGGACGAGTCCCCGGAGCGCCTCGGCCCGGTGCCATTCGGTGGCGAACCAGATCTCGTCGGCGGCGAGCCATCCCCGCCACTGGGCGAGCACGGCATCGCGCGCCTCGGGCTGATCGGGCCGGGGGCGGGCCACCTGCGACTCGTGTTGGTACACCACCACCCGGGTCGACGGCGGGGGGCGGAGCAGGCCGAGGAGCACGGCGGTGTCGACCATGCCCGACACGAGCAACACGTCGGGTGGGCCCTCGGCCCGCCAGGCATCGGTCAGTGCCTCGGCCACCGGGATCGCTCCGGCCTGGAGGCGCCAGCGCCAGGCGGCCCCCTCGAGCGCGACGAGCCGGACGGCGTGGCCGGACGCAGCGGCGTAGCCCTCGGCCCACCGCCGGTGCGAGCCGCGATGCCAGGGGTTGACGAGGTCGACCAGCACGGGGCCGGTCTAGCGCAGCTTCTGCCTCGGCACGCTCTTGTCCTTGTCGACGAACGGCATCGTCGTCACCTCGACCGGGCGGGTGCCCTCGGGGGTGTCGAGCACGAGGTCGGTGCCGACACCGGTGAACCGGATGGGCAGCAGGCCGTAGCCGATGTTCCGCTCGAGCAGCGGGGTCGCGCACGCTAACCAGCGCCACGAAAGGCGGGCCAGAGGCTCCCGGTCAGTGGCGGGCCCGGGCCGCGACGGAGCGGATCAGGTCGTCCACCACCTCCGGGCGTTCGACCATGACCATGTGACCGGCCCGGTCGACGACGACGGGCTCAACCCCCAGCGCCCGGCCGAGCAGCTCCGCTTCGGCGGGCGGGGTGAGACGGTCGTGGGTACCGACGACGACACCGGCGGCCGGGCACGCGGCGGCCCCGGTGCCGACCCGTTCGGCGAGCAGGTCGAGCAGGTCGAAGTCGAGCAGGCTCGGGGACTGCTCGAGATAGTGGTCACTCGTCTGGTCGGCCCAGGTCCAGCGACTGAACGCCACGTCGAGGGGGTCGGGGTCGACGCCGAAGGCCCCACCGGCGAAGCCACTCGCGAGCCGTTCGAACCCGGGACGATCGAGCAGACCACCGATCGGGCCGCCCTGGACCCACGGGTCGACACGTTCGACGATGCGGCCGAGGGCGGCGGGAGTGGGGCTCCGCCCGGCGCTGCCGACGAACACGAGCCCGCCGACCCGTTCGTCGACGAGGTCCGGGTGCCGTTCCACGAGATGGGCGATCGTCATCCCCCCCATCGAGTGACCGACGAGCACGGCGCCTCGCAGATCGAGGTCGACGAGCAACTCGGCCAGGTCGTCGGCGTGCCCGTCGAGGGACAACGGGCGGTCGCCCGGGGTCGATCCGCCATGGCCGCGGAGGTCGGGGGCGATGACCCGGAAGCCCTCGTCGATGAGGCCGAACTGATGCCGCCAGACCTCCGAGCGCAACGTGATGCCGTGGAGGAGCACGAGCGGACGACCGTCGGCCGGTCCACCCTCGAGTCGACGCACCACACCACCGTCGGCAGCCGGACCGACGTGTTCGCCGATACCGGGTGGGTCGGGATACGGGTTCGACGTCGGGGCGTGCGGCCACCGGCGTCGGACGAGCGCGGTGCCCACACCGACCACGGCCGCACCCGCGATGGCGGCCACCAGGCGCCCGGGGAGCACGGCGCCGTCATCGGCCATCGTGGTACCTCCGCTCGACCCGGGCTCCGATGCCGCAGACCACCTCGTAGGCGATCGTCTCGGCCTGGCCCGCCCACTCCCATGCACCGATCGCGTCGTCGCCCTGGGCTCCCAGCAGCACCGCTTCGTCTCCGGGCGCGATGTCGTCGTCGCCGCAGTCGACCACCATCTGGTCCATGGTCACCACGCCGACGATCCGTCGACGACGGCCACCGATCAGCACCGAGCCACCACGGTCCCAGCGCATGCGTTGCACCCCGTCGGCATAGCCGATCGGCAGGGTCGCCACGGTGCTGTCGCGCTCGACCACGCCCCGCAGCCCGTAGGCCACCCGGTCGCCGGCCCGGAGCCGCTTCACGAACCCCACCGAGGTGGCGAGCCGCATCACGGGCCGCAGGTCGGCGACGGCGGGATGGTCGAGCACGGCGGCATCGGGGGCGAGCCCGTAGAGCGACACACCCGGCCGGACGACGTCGTGGTGGGCCCGGGGCCGGAACAACGTGCCGGCCGAGTTGGCGGCGTGGCGGAGGCCGACGTCGACACCGGCGGCGCCGAGCTCGGCCAGGGCCGCGTCGTAGCGATCGAGTTGGGCGTCGGCGTCGTCGGTGGTGAGGTCGTCGGCCGTGGCCAGGTGGGTCCAGACCGAGCCGAGCCGCAGTCCCACGCCGAGCGTCCGTCGGGCGAGTTCGACGGCCGACCCGGGGATCGCACCGACGCGGTGCATGCCGGTGTCGAGCTTGAGGTGCACGGTGGCGACGCCGGCGGCCGCTGCCGCCGTGATCCCGGCATCGGAGTACACGGCCGGTTGGAGTCCGAGCCGTGCAGCGTCGGCCATCTCGTCGGGGCGCGGTTCCGACAGCACCCAGATCTCGGCGTCGATGCCGGCGGCGCGCAGCCGGGCGCCTTCGGCCACCTGGGCCACGGCGAGCCGGCGGGCACCGCCGTCCATGGCCGCGGTGGCGATCGGTTCCATCCCGTGCCCGTAGGCGTCGGCCTTGACGACCGCACACACCTCGGCGCCGGGCGCGGCCGCGCCGAGCACACCGAGGTTGTGTCGGAGTGCGGTGAGATCGATGTCGGCCCAGGCTCGTGCCACGGGCTCAGTCTGCCCCGGGCGACCGCTCCACCCGTGCGAGAGCGATCACGCCGTCGATGACCTCGCGCACCGCGTCCGGTCCACGCCGACCGCGGGCCACGAGGAGCACCCCCTCGAGGGCGGCCACGACGACCGCGGCGAGGCGGGCCGGCTCGATGTCGTGCCGCAGTGCACCGGCGTCGACGCCGCGGCGGATCGCGGCGGCCACGAGCTGGTGTTGGTCATCGAGGAAGCCGTCGACCTCGTCTCGGGTCTCGGCCGACAGCTCGACCCAGTTGGCGAGGGCGGCCCCACAGAGGCACCCGAGGTCGTGGATGGCGGCGTCGAGGTAGAGCCCGCCGTAGGCCCGCAACCAGGCGGGTGTGTCGTCGGTGGGGATCGCCGCGGCGAGTTCACCGAAGCGGCGCCGGTACTCGACGGTGATGGTGTGGACGAGCTCGGCCTTCGTGCCGACGTGGTGGTGGATCGACGGGGCCCGCACCCCGAGCTCGGTGGCGAGGTCGCCGTAGCTGAAACCCGACACCCCGCCACGTCGCACCAACTCGGTGGCCGAGGCGAGCACCTCGGCACGCACGTTCCGGCCGGTGGGGCGGGCCATCAGCCGTCGCCCCGGGCGGGCACCGGTTCGGTGAGGAATCCGGCGTCGCCCATGTCGGACACCGACGCCTCGACGGGGCGGATCCGGATCTCGACCTGATCGAGGTGGGCGATCCGTTCGCACCAGTCGGCGCCGGCCGCGGCGCCGAGGTAGCGGGCGGCCGCCTCCCGGTAGGCCTCGGTGAGTCCCACGACCGGGCGGGTGGTGACCGGCCCGCGGAGCCGGACGCTGCGGTAGGGCATCTCGTCGTTGTCGATCGACACCGCCACCCACGATCCGTCGGTCAGGTCGGTGGCCTTGCGGGATCCGGCGAAGGTCGACACCACGAGGTCGTCGCCGGTCCAGGTGAACCACAGCGGCGCCACCACCGGCCGGCCCTCGCCGTCGATCCAGGAGAGGCGGGCCGGGATCCTCGACTGCAACAGGAGGTCGACGAACCGCGGCGTCGGCGCGCGCAGGGCGGTGGGCAGGGTCGATTCGGGGTGGGACACGGGAACCTCCGTGATCGGATGATCACCTGAGTCTACTAAGTCGTAGACTCGTGTCATGAACGAAGCGGGACCGACCCAGGTCGTGGACGTCGTCGTGGTCGGTGCGGGCATCGGCGGCCTGGCCACCGCCCGTCTCCTGGATCGGGCGGGACGCCGGCTCCGGGTGCTCGAGGCCCGCCCACGTCTCGGCGGCCGTCTCCACGCGGTCGAGGTCGGCGACCGACGACTCGACCTCGGGGCCACCTGGTTCTGGCCGGGCGAACGTCGCGTCGCCGGGCTCGTCGCCGAGCTCGGCATCGCCACCCATGCCCAGCACCTCGCCGGCGATGCCCTCTTCCACGACCGGCCGAGCCCCCAGCGGATCGACGGCAACCCGCTCGACGTCAGCTCGTCGCGGTTCTCGGACAGCGCCGTCGACCTCGTCGACGCGGTGGCCGCCTCCCTGCCCGAGGGCACGATCTCCACCGACACCGTGGTCACCCGGATCGAACGCGGCGCCGACGGTGTCCGGGTGATCCACGGAGACACCTCGACCGCGGGTTCCCACGTCGTGGTCGCCGTCCCCCCGGCGACCGCCGTGCGCAGCATCACGATCGAACCCCCGTTGCCCGAGCGGATCGCCGGCCTCGCCGCCAACACCCCGGTGTGGATGGGAGCGATCGCCAAGGCGGTCGCGGTCTACGAGACACCGTTCTGGCGCGAGGCCGGGCTCGCCGGCGGAGCGATCAGCCACCTCGGACCCCTGCGCGAGCTGCACGACATGAGCGGCCCCGACGCCCAACCGGCGGCCCTGTTCGGGTTCGCACCGCTCGGCACCGACGGGACCGCTCCGTCGACCGCCGCCGTCGTGGCCCAGCTCGTCGAACTCTTCGGACCCGCCGCGGCCGCACCGCTCGAGGTGGTGGTGCAGGACTGGCGGGCCGAACCGTTCACCTCGGCGCCCGGCGTGGCGGGCCTCACCGCCTATCAGACCTACGGCCACGAGTGGTTCGCCGAGCCCGTCGACGGTCGGCTCCACTGGGCCTCGACCGAGACCGGCGCCGTCGCTCCGGGCCACATCGAGGGGGCGTTGGCCGCCGCCGAACGCACCGCGGAGAGGATCCTCACCTCATGACCACGACGCCCGATGCCCGCACCGAGCGCTTCCCCATCGGCGCCGCCGTCACCGTCGCCGACCTGGAGGGCGACCCTCGTCCGGTCCTCGCCGAGCTGCGCCGGCACGAACCCGTCTCGTGGCTCCCGGCGCTCGACGCCTGGTGGGTGACCCGACGCGACCTCGCCCTCGAAGCGATGCGTGACGCCGAACGTTTCACCGTCGACGACCCCCGCTTCACCACGGCCCGCGTGCTCGGCCCGAGCATGTTGTCGCTCGACGGGCCGGAACACCGACGCCACCGGGAGCCCTTCGCCCCGGGATTCCGACCCGGCGTCGTCCGCGAGCGCTTCGACGACTTCCTGACCCACGAGGTCGATCGACTCCTCTCCGGTCGAGACGGTGGACCCGTCGAGCTGCGCACCGGACTCGCCGGCCCGCTGGCCGTGGCCTCGATCACCCGCTTCCTCGGCCTCACCGACATCGGACACGACGAGGTGCTCGACTGGTATCACGCCATCACCAAGGCGATCACGGGGCTCACCGTCGATGACGCCATCGACCCGGCCGACGCCGCCGCCGTCGAGGTCGCCCGGGCACGCGTGCGTCGTGCCATCGAGGAGGGCACGGGCGAGAACCTGATGCGCGAGATCGGCCGGTCGGGGTCGCTGCGCGTCGACGAACTCGGCTCGGCGGCCCTCGTGTTGATGTTCGGGGCCATCGAGACGGCCGAGGGCATGACCACCAACCTGTTGTGGCATCTCCTCACGACCCCCGACGCATGGCGGGACGCCGCCACCGACCCCGATCGGTTGACCAACGCCATCGAGGAGTCGCTCCGGGTCGAACCGGCCGCCAGCCTCGTCGATCGCTACACCACCTCGGCCACCCGACTCGGCGACGTCGACCTGCCGGCCGGCGAACTCGTGACGATCAGCCTGCTCGCCGCCAACCACGACCCGGCCACATTCACCGACCCCGACACGTTCGACATCGATCGCGAGAACGCCCGCCAGCACCTCACCTTCGTGCAGGGCCCCCACGCCTGCCTCGGGCTGCATCTCGCCCGGGCCGAGGCCCGGGCCGCCGCCCGTGGCCTGCTCACCCGCACCCTCGACCCCGTGCTCGAGACGCACACCCCGCCGACGGGCCTGATCTTCCGGAAGCCGGAGCGTCTCACCGTCCGTTGGTGAGGCGACCGCGTCGGATCACCAGGCGAAGCCGTCGGGGTCGAACCCGGCGAGTGTCGAACGGGCGACCACGCCGTCGGGGAACACGAGCCCGGTGGTGATCGGGCCCGGGCACGCGATCACACCGAGGCCGGCAGCGAGCGCCGCGGTGGCGCCGGTCGGCGAATCCTCGATGGCCCATCCGTCGGCCGGGTCGATCCCGAGCGCCCGGCTGGCGTCGAGGTAGGTCGCCGGATCCGGCTTCCCGGCGAGGTCGGGACCGGCACACGACAGGTGCACGAACCGGTCACGCAGCCCGAGCCGGCCGAGATGCTGCTCGACCCAGTCGATCGGTGAACTCGAGGCGACGGCCAGGCGCACCCCGCTCGCACGGGCCCAATCCAGCACTTCGAGCACACCCTCCCGCAACGGTGCCGCATCGTTGCGGGCATCACGGTCGACCCGCCGCTCGGCATCGATCGAGGCGAGCTCCTCGGCGGTCCGTGGCGCCGTCGCCAGACGGGCGTGCGGGTCGAAGCGATGCCCGTCGGCACGGCCGATGGTGGCCTGCCACACCGACACGGGCACCGGGTCGAGCCCGGCGACGACGAAGGTGTCGTTCCACGACTCGACCATCACCGACTCGGTGTCGACCATCGTGCCGTCGAAGTCGAACACGAGACCGGCGGGGCGCGATGGCATCCCGCACCCTCGATCACCGGGCCGGAACGGTCAATCCGTTTCCGGCACGACGGCTTCAGTCGAGCGAGACCAGCCGGTCGAG
The DNA here is from genome assembly GCA_020630195.1 of Acidimicrobiales bacterium. GTDB lineage: Bacteria > Actinomycetota > Acidimicrobiia > Acidimicrobiales > SZUA-35 > JAHDBV01. The sequence continues at coordinate 16,352 of JAHDBV010000030.1, read as the reverse complement.
CACGTCGCCCAGCACACCACCATCGAGGTGCACCCCACCGACGAGGGTGAGGCCGAAGACGACGGGCTCCGTCGCCGCCCACGAGCGGCACTGCTCGCGAAGATCGGGCAGACCGGCGAAACCGGGCGCCTCCCAGTCGGCGAGGACCGCCGTGGCGAGATGCACGGCCGGTTCACCGTCCAGATCGTCGAGCCAGGGCTGCAACCACCGCGCCATCGGCTCACCCAGGTGCACGATCTCGGCGAGCACCGGGTGCGCCGGTTGATCCTCCGGGCCCCACAACGCCTCGGCCCACCAGCGCTCGGCGAATTCGACGAGCTCGGCCGACCGTCCGGCCACATCGGGATGCCAGCGACCGAGCAACCCGGAGGACGCCTCATCGGGCAGCGTCCCGTCCAGCAGGGCGCCGAGCAGCAACGGCGTCACGCGATCGAGTTCGCCCGTGTCGGCCAGCGCCAGCCAGGTCTCGGGGCTGTTGTCGGCCAGGGCCTCGCACTCGGGCCGGGCGGCTCGGATCGCTGCGAGCGTCTCGCGGAGCGGGGTCACCCGCTCAGTCTGCCGGATCGGCGGCCAGGGCGATCGCGGTGGCTTGTGCGACCTCGCGAGCATGGCTCAGTGACAGCAACCACCCGGCGATGCCGAGCTGCGCGGCGAGCTCGGCGGCGCGGCCGCTGAGCCGGACCGAGGGTCGGCCCGAGTCGGCCTTGACGACTTCGATCTCGGTGAGGTCGACCGCGCCGAGCCCGACACCCATCGCCTTCATCACCGCTTCCTTGGCGGCGAAGCGGGCGGCATAGCGCTCCCACGGCACCTTCCGGGCCGCGCAGTAGGCGGCTTCGTCGGCGGTGTAGGTCCGCTCGACGAAGCGCGGCTGGCGTTCGATGACACCCTGGATCCGGTCGATGTCGACGAGGTCGACACCGAGCCCGATCACGGGGCCCCGTGGGGTCAGCTCCGAGCCCACCGGCTGGCGACGTCGGAGATGGGGGCGGTGAGCAGCTCGACCGTCGGCACGTCGGCGAGGAGATCGTCGCGGAAGCTGGGCTCGGTCTCGGTGACGACGTCGACGAGCTGGCGGTACCGGTTGCGGTAGCCCTGGAGCACCGCCCGCGCCGTGGAGGCGGTGAGCTCCGGCTCGACGACCAGGTGGCACAGCGTCAGACCGGTGGTCTGGCCGCCCTTCACCTCGGGCACGATCAGCACGGTGCGGCCGTCGGAGCCGACCGTGACGAACGGCTCCCGCTCGACGGCGACACGGTGCTTGGTGCCGCGCAGCGACGGGTCCTTGTCGGTCCGGCTCGGGATCCGGGCGGCAACACCACCGGTGTCGATCACCTGGATCGTGGCGCCGTCCTCGGGGTTCCCGTCGATGGCGTAGCGGGTGTAGCCGACCACCTCGGCGATCGCCGGGTCGACCGCGGCGAGGGTCCGCAGCGAGCGATATGAGAGGCGATCACGCCCGCAGCCGGTGTCGAGCACGGCCTGGATGAGCTCGGCCTGGAGCAGGCTCTCGTCCGAACGGGAGATCCCGACCGTGACCGTCTTGGCCTGGTGCTTGATGGCGTCGACCGGACGGGTCAACTCCTCGATGGCGGCGGTGAGGGCGGTGTTGAGATCCTCGGCGACGGTGCCGGGGGTGCCGACCTTGCCGAACTCGGCCTGGTAGTGCTCGAGCGGGATGATCCCGGCGGCGTAGCGCATGACACCGGCGAGGCGGGTGGCGGTGCCGGCCTCGAGGTGGCCGTCGTAGTCGCTCGTGCGGAGCGTCTCCATGAACCGCTCTGCATAGGGCGCCACGTCGGCGTTGAAACGACCGAACCAGTCACCCGTGGGGGTCACGTACTTCTCGATGACGGCCCGGGCCTCCCGCAGCGGGCGGGCCGAGGCATCGATCGCGAGGGCGGCTTCGTAGCCGAACAGGTGACCGACCATCGTGGTGAGCACGAACGCGAGGCGGTGATGCACCTCGGGCACGGCGATCACCTCGAGGGCCGCGTCGAACCGGTGCTCACCTTCGGTCGCCACCACGATGGGCGCGGCCTTGTGGGCACGGAAGATCGCGACCTCCTTGGCGACGTCGTCGGCGTTCGAGCCGGTGAGGCCGGCCGCACCGATGAAGATCAGCGGCTCGGAGGAGAGATCGATGTGCTTCTTGTCCTCGGTGACGTCGCACGCGATCGACTTGTAACAGAGCTCCGAGAGCTTGATCCGGATCTCGCGCGCCGCGATCAGGTTGGCGCCGTTGCCCACCATCGCCCAGTAGCGACGCTTGAGGGCGTGGCGGGCGGCGACGGTGATCCGGGGCCGGAGCCCGATCGTGGTGGTCATGGCCTCGGGCATGGAACGCAGGGAGGCGAGCACGGCCTGGCGGTCGTCGTTCTGCGGGGCGCCGAGCAAGTCGGCGGCACCGTGAGCGAGGAGGAAGCCGGCCGCGATCTGGGCGTAGAACGCCTTGGTGGAGGCCACCGACATCTCGACGTCACGGCCGTCCGAGGTGTAGAGCACCCCGTCCGACTTGTCGACGAGGTCGCTGCCCCGTCGGTTCACGATGGCGACGACGAGCGCCCCACGGGAGCGGACGAGGTCGACGGTCCGGTTGGTGTCGGTGGTCGTGCCCGACTGGGAGATCGCGATCACGAGGGCGTCCGACATGTCGGCCCGCATGTTGAACCCGGAGAGTTCGGTGGCGGTGATTGCCCGCACCGGGATCTCGGTGCCCTGGAGGGCGTACTCGAACGCGGCGGCCACGGCCTGGCCGCCGATGGCGGCGGTGCCCTGCCCGATCACCTCGACCCGGCGGATGTCGCCGGAGGTGAGTCGCTCGACGACCTCGGGTGAGAGGGTCTCGGGCGGGAGGCGCACCTCGAGCTGCCCGTCGACGTCGACCAGGCGGCCTCGGAGGGTCTTGCGGAACGAGTTCGGCGACTCGTTGATCTCCTTGAAGAGGTAGTGCGGTGCGTCGCCCCGGTCGATGTCGCGAGTGGTGACCTCGGGGGTCAGCCATTCCTCCTCGGCGACCGGGAGGGCCGACCCGTCGTAGGAGAGCCGCTCGACACCGGCGCGGGTGCCGGCACCGGCGCCACGGAGCCGGATGATCTGGCCCTGGGACGTCGTCGGGTTGTCGGGGTCCGACGGGGTCTCGCCGTCCATCCGCAGGTAGGCGGTGGCGTCCTCGACCACGCCGTAGGGCTCGGAGGCCACGACGAACGCGTCGTCGGCGAGGCCGATGAACACGCCCTGGCCGGAGCCACGGAGGGCGACGTGGAGGTCGTCGGGGGCGGCGTCGGTCGAGATGCCGATGGCGACCGATCCCTCGAACTGGGCCACCGTGCGACGCACGGCCTCGTCGAGGTCGTGGCCGTCGGCGAGTGCCCGGGAGACCATCGTCGGGATGACCTTCGCGTCGGTCGTGATCTCGGACGACAGGCAGAGGCCGTCGGAGGCGATGAGGTCACCGAAGTTGTCGACGTCGCCGTTCAGCACGGCGGCGGCGTAGGGCCGATCGGCGGTGTCGGTCTCGTCGGAGTTGACGGGGTGGGCATTGGGCTCGGAGATGATGCCGACCGATGCCCAGCGGGTGTGGCCGAGCACGATCGTCTCGGCGGTGTCGGCAGCCAGCGCGGCGGCGAGCAGATCGTCCTCGACGATGCCGGCCCGCATGGCGGCGGTGTTGTCACCGAGCTCACCGATCTCGGCGGCGGCCTTGTAGACGAAGGCGAGCATGCCGTCGACGACCGAGACCGAACGGTCGGTGAAGAGGGGGTCGCCGCGGCGCTCGAGCTCGGCTGCGATGTCGCCACCGGTGAGGTCGAGGCCGTGGTTGCGGACGAGGAGCTGCACACCGGCCGAGTCGCGGCCGCGCACCTCGAGACGATCGATGGCCGAGAGGGCCTGCTGGGCGCTCAGCATCGAGGCGACGGCGGCACGTCCGGCGCCGGGTCGCAGCATCGCGGCGACCTCGTCGGCGGTGCGGACCCGGTCGCGGAGCAGACTCCACACGGCGTCCTTCGCGTCGATGAGTCGGGCGTTGACGGCTTCGGTGTCGGTGCGCTCGGCGGCGGCGTCGAGGGCCGCTTCGAGTGCGGAGAGCTCGGCGTCGATCTCGGTGGCCTGCTCACGGATCCGGTCGACGAGGCCGCCGTCGAGCATGGCGGCCACACCGGCCTCACCCCGCAGATCGGCATCGACACCAGCGACGGCGTCGGCGAACTGCTCGAGGGCCGCCGGCAGGGCCGGATCGTGGGGATCGAGTGGGATCCGGCTGGCCTCGGCGAGGCGGTCGGTGACGTCGTTCGCGTCGGGAAGGGCCTGATCCGTTCGACGACGGACGATGGCGATGATGCCGCACATGAGTGGTGACTCTCCTTGACACGGTTCCCGTGTCCTGTCGGTCGTTCTCGGGGTCTTCTGAAGCGGGGGTTCGGAGTCCTGGATTGGAGACGCTCAGGCGAACCGTTCGGTTGCGATCGCGACCAACCGGTCACAGATCTCGTCGGCCGTGCCGTCGCCGACCGCCTCCACCATGATCCGGAGCAACGGCTCCGTCCCCGATGGTCGCACGAGAACCCGGCCATCCGACCCGAGCTCGGCTTCGGCCGCCTCGATCTCGGGGGTGAGCGCCCCCACCGGGTCGACGGCGGTCTCGGAGATGCGGACGTTCCGCAGCACCTGGGGCACCCGGGTCATGACCTCACCGGCGAGGTCGGCCAGGGGGCGACCGGACCGGTTGACGAGGTCCATGAGTTGGATGGCGGTGAGCAGGCCGTCGCCGGTGTTGGCGAGGTCGGCGGAGATGACGTGGCCCGACTGTTCACCGCCGAGGACGAACCCGCCGGCTTCCATGGCCTCGAGCACGCTGCGATCCCCGACCGGGGTGGTGACGACCTCGATCCCGGCGGCGTCCATGGCCCGGTGGAAACCGAGGTTGGTCATGACGGTGACCACGACGGTGTCGTGGGCGAGGGCACCTCGTGCACGCCGGTCCAGCGCGAGCAGGGCGATCACCCGGTCCCCGTCGACCACCGACCCCTCGGCGTCGACGGCGATGAGCCGGTCGGCGTCACCGTCGAGGGCGACGCCCAGGTCGGCGCCGTGTTCCACCACGGCGGCCCGGAGGCGCTCGGGATGGGTCGAGCCGTAGCCGTCGTTGATGTTGATGCCGTCCGGGTTGACGCCGATCACGTGGACCTCGGCGCCGTAGTCGGCGAGCACCGATCCGGACAGCCCGCTGCCGGCGCCGTGGGCGGCGTCGAGCACGACGGTCATGCCCGACAGGGCATCCGGTGCGGCGGCCGAGCGCAGGACGTCGAGCCAGGCACCGGGATCGGAGGTGACGACGATGTCGCCCACCTCGGCGCCGGTGGGCACCGTGTCGTCGGCGCCGTCGCCGTCGAGGCGGGCCTCGATAGCGGCTTGTTGGGCGTCGGTGAGCTTGCGGCCGCCGGGTGCGAAGATCTTGATGCCGTTGTCGGCGAAGGGGTTGTGCGACGCCGAGATCATGGCGCCCGCCACCCCGCGGGAGGCCGCGACGGCGGCCACGGCCGGCGTGGGCAACACGCCGAGCAGCTCGACCCGTGCACCCGCCGCGGCCGCACCGGCGGCGAGGGCGGCTTCGAGCATGGGGCCGGAGCGCCGGGTGTCGCGGCCGATCACGATCGTGTCGACCCCCAAAACGGCCACCGCAGCACGACCCAGATCGAGGGCCAGTGCTGCGGTGAGTTCGGAGTTCGCGAGCCCGCGGATCCCGTCGGTACCGAATCGGGGTGCCATGGGACTCCTGTCGGCGCCGGAATCAGCGCTTGGAGTACTGCGGAGCCTTACGGGCCTTCTTGAGGCCGTACTTCTTCGATTCCTTCTTCCGAGGATCACGGGTGAGCAGGCCCTCGGCCTTGACCGCACCACGCGACTCGGGGTCGTTCTCGATGAGGGCCCGGGAGATCCCGAGGCGGAAGGCGCCGGCCTGACCGGACTTGCCACCACCGTGCAGCGTGACGGCGATGTCGAACGTCTCCTCCTGCTCGGTGACTCGGAGCGGCTCGGTGATCAGCATGCGGTGCACGGCCGAGGGGAAGTAGTCCTCGAAGGTACGTCCGTTGGCGGTGATCTGTCCGGTGCCCGGCTGCATACGAACACGGGCGACGGCCCGCTTACGACGACCGGTGGTCTGGATGGTGGCCATGATGGATCCTCAGGTTCAGCTACGACGGGCGCCGGGGATCACGAGGACCTCGGGCGACTGAGCGGCGTGCGGGTGGGTCGGGCCGGCGTAGACCTTCAGCTTGGTGGCCATCTGGCGACCAAGCCGGTTCTTCGGGAGCATGCCGGTGATCGAGTTGCGGACCGTGTCGGCGGGCTTGCGCTCCATCGACTCGGCATAGGTGCGCTCGGTGAGACCACCCGGGTAGCCCGAGTGGGAGTAGACCATCTTCTGATCGGCCTTGTTCGAGGTGAGCACGATCTTGGAGGCGTTCACGACGATGACGTGATCGCCCATGTCCATGTGGGGGGCGAACGTCGGCTTGTGCTTGCCACGCAGGATCCGGGCGATCTCGGTGGCCATGCGGCCGAGCGTGAGGCCTTCGGCATCGACGACGTACCACTGACGGTCGATGTCGTTGGGAGTGGGAGAGAACGTCGTCACAGTGACCTACTCGTTCGGAGACGGTTCCGGGCGGCGCTGCGCGCACCCGGATGGGCTCGGGACGCCGAGCCGACGTTCGAGGATACGGGCGCCGGTCGGCTCCCCCAACCGGCCGACCGAGCATCGTGGCACACGCCGGTGTCGGTCGGGCCGATGCCCGGGGGCTCCGCACCCTCCGCCGGACCTCTCAGCCGGCCCCCTCGGGGTAGGTGACATCCCACAACGTGAGGCCATCCGGCGGCGCGGGCGAGACCGACGCGTTGCGGTCCCGGGCCGCAAGGACCGCCCGGACCTCGGCCGGCGACCGTTTGCCCCGCCCCACCGCCACGCAGAACGCGGTGATCGATCGGACCATCTGGTGGCAGAACGCCGGACCCTCGATCTCGAACTCCAGCAACCGGGTGTCGGCGACCTCGAGGGGGTGGTCGACGACACGCCACGTCGCTTCGCGAACCCGGCGCACCAACGACACCTCGGTCCCGTCCGCCGTCTTGGGGCGCCGACAGAACGAGGAGAAATCGTGCTCACCGACGAAGCCGTCGGCCGCGGCCTGCATCACGGGGACGGCCAACGCCTCGGGCACCCACCACACACGACCAGCGAGGAGCGGATCCGGTGTCGGGCCGCTCAGCACCCGGTAGCGATAGCGCCGCCCGATGGCGGAGTGCCGGGCGTCGAAGGTGTCGTCGACGACCCGGACCTCGAGCGCGGCGACGTCGGAACCGAGCCGCCGGTTGACGACCCGCTGCACCCGCTCGACGTCGACCGTGTCGGACGTGTCGAAGGTGAGGGTCTGACGCCGGGCGTGGACACCGGCGTCGGTCCGACCCGACATCGTGATCTCCGGGGCGTGGCCGAGCACGGGCTCCAGCACGTCCACGAGGTCTCCGACGACCGTGCGGACACCCGGATTCGGGGCGAGACCGCGGAACGGCGCACCGTCGTAGGCGATGTCCAGCCGAACGCGAACAACCGGGCCTCGCGGCCCGGTTGATCGGTGCGGACTCTCGGTTCCTGCCCTGTCCCCCGACGGCGTCGCCGCCGACGGGTTGTCGAACAAGCTCGGAGACTCCGAGCTCATGGGTCAGACGAGTTCGATCTTCGCCATCGGGGCGTTGTCGCCCTTGCGAGGACCGAGCTTGAGGATGCGGGTGTAGCCACCGTTGCGCTCGGCGTAGCGGGGCCCGACCTCCTCGAACAGCTTGGTCGTCATCTCGACATCACCGAGGAAGGCCTGGACCTGACGGAAGTTGTGCAGGTCGCCCTTCTTGGCCTTGGTGATCATCTTCTCGGCGATCGGGCGGACGGCCCGGGCCTTGGCCTCGGTCGTCACGATGCCTTCGGCGGCGACGAGCGATGCGACGAGGTTCGCCATCATCAGGCGCTGGTGGGAAGCGGACCCGCCGAAGCGACGGGTCTGACGGGGACGTGCCGGCATGGCGATTCCTTACCTTCCGCGCAGCGACAGGCCGCGCTCGTCCAGCTTGGCCGCGACCTCGTCGAGGGACTTCTGGCCGAAGTTGGTGATGGCCAGGAGGTCGTCCTCCGTCTTGGTCAGCAGCTCGCCGACGGTGTTGATCTGCGCCCGCTTCAGGCAGTTGCGGGGACGCTCGGACAGATCGAGATCCTCGATCGGGAGGTCGAGGTCGGGCGAACCCGACGCTGCGGCCGGCGCCTCACCGAGGGTCAGGCCCTCGGGCTCGTCGCTCATCTCCTCGACGAGCTGGACCAGGGCCCGCAGCGTGGAGCCGGCCGAGGCCAGGGCGTCACGGGGGCTGATGGCACCGTCGGTGTCGATGGTGAGGATCAGCCGGTCGTAGTTGGTGGTCTGCTCGACTCGGGTGTTCTCCACGTCGATCGCCACCCGACGCACGGGCGAGTAGATGGCGTCGATCGGGATGATGCCGATCGTGCCGGTGGTGGAGACGTCCTTCGACGAACGCCAGCCGCGGCCCTTCTCGACGGTGAGATCGATGGCCAGGCGACCGGCATCGGTCAGCTGGGCCAGCACGAGATCGCCGTTGAGGATCTCGACCTCGGGCGGGCAGGAGATGTCACCGGCGGTGACCTCACCCGGCCCACGGGCGTCGAGGCGCAACGTGATGGGCTCCTCGCTCTCCGAGGTGAGCACCACGTCCTTGAGGTTGAGGATGATGTCGGTGACGTCCTCATGCACCCCGGCGATGGTGTCGAACTCGTGCAGCGCGTCGTCGAAACGCACCTGGGTGATGGCTGCGCCGGGAACCGACGACAGCAGGGTGCGGCGGAGCGAGTTGCCGATGGTGTAGCCGAAGCCCGGCTCCAACGGTCCGATCGCGAAGGAGCCCGTGGCCGAGCTGCCGTCGTCGAGTTGTTCCACCTGCGGGCGCTGAATGACCAGCATCTGGCTGCCTTTCGTCCGAAACGGAGTCGGAACTACTTGCTGTAGAGCTCGACGATGAGCTGCTCACGCAGCGGCACGTCGATCTGCTCGCGGATCGGCTCGTTGTAGACCTTGATCGCGTGGGCGTGATCGCCCGCCTCGAGCCACGCCGGAGGCGTGCGGTCGAGGACGTCGGTGTTCCACTGGACCACGGCGTTCTCGCGGGACTTGGCCTTGACCTCGATGACGTCGCCCTTGCGGACGCGGTACGAGGGGATGTCGACGCGCTTGCCGTTGACGGTCACGTGACCGTGCGAGACGAACTGCCGGGCCTGCGGGCGGGTGGCGAACCAACCGGCGCGGTACACGACGTTGTCGAGACGCAGCTCCAGGAAGCGGAGCATGTTCTCGCCGGTCACACCGTCGCGGCGGTTCGCCTCGTCGTAGACCTTGCGGAACTGGCGCTCGTTCAGGCCGTAGGTGAACCGGGCCTTCTGCTTCTCTTCGAGCTGGAACTTGTACTCGGTGTTCTGGTTGCCACGGCGGCGCGTGCGGCCGTGCACACCCGGCGGGTAGGGGCGCTTCTCGAGCGCCGCCGCCTCACCGCGGGTTCCGTAGATGTTGGTGCCCAGGCGTCGGGAGACGCGGGCGCGGGGACCGGTGTAACGAGACATGACCTACCTCAGACCCGGCGACGCTTCGGCGGGCGGCAACCGTTGTGGGGAACCGGAGTCACGTCCTTGATGCCCGTGACCTCGATACCGGTGTTCTGGATCGAACGGATGGCGGTCTCGCGACCGGAACCCGGACCCTTCACCTGGACGTCGACCTTGCGGACGCCGTGATCCATGGCCTTGCGAGCGGCGAGCTCGGCGGCCATCTGGGCGGCGTACGGGGTCGACTTGCGCGAACCCTTGAACCCGACATTGCCGGCCGAGGCCCAGGAGAGGACATTGCCCTCCTGGTCGGTGATGGCGATGATCGTGTTGTTGAAGCTCGACTTGATGTGCGCCACGCCGTGCGTGACGTTCTTCGAGACCTTGCGACGGGGACGGCGACCGCCCGCTGCTGGCTTCGCCATTACTTCTTGACCTTCTTCTTACCGGCCACGGTCTTCTTCGGGCCCTTGCGGGTGCGGGCGTTGGTCTGGGTGCGCTGGCCGTGCACGGGCAGGCCCTTGCGGTGACGGATGCCCTGGTGGCAACCGATCTCCATCTTGCGCTTGATGTCCTGTGAGATCTCCCGGCGCAGATCGCCTTCGGTCTTCACGTTCGACTCGAGGTGGGCGCGGATCCGCATCACCTCGGCATCGGTGAGGTCCTTCACACGGGTGGTGGGCTCCACCCCGGTGGCCTCGAGAATGGATGCGGCCGTGGAACGGCCGACCCCGAAGACGTAGGTCAGGGAGATCCCGACCTGCTTGTCCCGGGGGATGTCGACACCGGCGATACGTGCCATGTCAGCCTTGCCTCTGCTTGTGGCGCGGGTTCTCGCAGATGACCATGACCCGCCCGCGGCGTCGGATCACCTTGCACTTCTCACAGATTCTCTTCGCGCTCGGGCGAACCTTCATCGCATTCCTCGTTCCCGTGGTGGGGGTCCGAAAGGGTGGTGTCCCTACTTGTACCGATAGGTGATGCGGCCGCGACTGAGGTCGTACGGCGTCAACTCGACCTGGACCTTGTCGCCGGGCAGGATGCGGATGTAGTGCATGCGCATCTTTCCGGAGATGTGGGCCAGGACCTCGTGATCGTTGTCGAGCTTGACCTTGAACATGGCGTTCGGCAGTGGCTCGACCACCGTGCCCTCGAGCACGATCGCATCTTCCTTGGACTTCGGCAGGACATTCCTCCTCAGGCGAACGGGTGACCGGTCATCGGGCATGGGTGCGCCCACGGACCGGCATTCCATGCTACGGCTGCCCGGGATCGGACCCAACCAGCCGGACCCCGCGATTTGCGCTCGGGACGGCCCGAACCGCTCTCGAACGGGTCGGATCACCCGATTCTCGTTCAATCCGGCCCGGAACGACGCCGATCTCCATCGAATCCGCACATCGCGTGCAGGACTCCGGAACGGGCCCACTCCTAGGTTGGCGCAGGTGAACGAGATCAACCGACCCTCCATCCTCATCGTCGAGGACGAGCCGATGATCGCCGCGGCGGTGCATCAGCGACTGCGTGGCGAAGGCTTCGAGACGTCGATCGCGGCATCGGGTGAGTCCGCGCTCGAGGCGGCCGAGGCGGTCCGGTTCGATCTCGTCGTGCTCGATCTCGGGCTGCCCGGAATCGACGGGATCGAGGTCTGTCGCCGTCTCCAGGCCGGTCGGCGGACCCCCGTCGTGATGTTGACCGCCCGGGACGACGAGACCGACATGTTGATCGGTCTCGGTGTGGGGGCCGACGACTACATCACGAAGCCCTTCTCGCCGCGGGAGCTCGTCGCACGGATCCGGGCGGTACTGCGCCGCGCCGCGGATCGACCGACCGACGCCGCCGACGCCTGGTGGTTCCACGGGCTCCACGTCGACGTCGCCACGAGGCGCGTGTTCCGAGGTGGCGACGAGATCCACCTCACCCCCACCGAGTTCGACCTCCTGACCGCGCTCGCCTCGGCCCGGGGCACGGTGCTCGATCGCCGCCGGCTGCTCGAAGACGTGTGGGGCTACACCGACGGCTCGGGGCACCGCACCGTCGACTCGCACATCCGCGCCGTACGCCGGAAGGTGGGCGACGACGTGATCCGCACCGTGCACGGCGTCGGCTACTCGATCGACGGCGTCGCCGACACCCCGCCGGAGCCGTCGTGATCGCCCGGCTGCGCGCCCTCACGTCGATCAAGCAGAAGCTGTCGATCGTCTTCATCGCCGCCGTCGGGGCCACGGCGGTGCTGTCCCAGGTGGGCAACGCACTCGACCTGCCCTTCTGGCTCACCCCACTCGTGGCCGGGGCCATGGCCCTCACCCTCGTCCAGCTCCTCGCCCGCGGTCTGACCCGGCCGTTGCGTGATCTCGTCCAGGCCACCTCCCGGCTCGCCGCGGGCGATCACGACGTCCGCGTCGAGCCCGAACGCAACGACGAGGTCGGCCGGCTGGGGCACGCCTTCAACGCGATGGCCGCCGATCTCGCCGATGTCGACCAACAGCGACGCGCCTTCGTCGCCAACGCCTCACACGAGCTCCGGACCCCGGTCACCGTGCTGCGCTCGACGCTCGAGAACCTCGTCGACGGGGTCAGCGAACCCGACCCGGCGACGCTCGCCGGGCTGCTGGAACGCACCGACCACCTCGCCCGTCTCGTCGAGCAGCTGCTCGACCTCAGCCGCCTCGAGGCCGCCGGCGAGGTGGCGCTGCAGACCGAACATGTGGATCTCGGCGACCTCGCCAATCTCCTGGCCCAGCAACTCGGCGCGCCGACCCGCGGTGTCGACGTCGTCGTCCGCGCCCCCATCGATCTCAAGGTCGAGGCCGACCCCACCCGGCTCCGTCAGGTGCTCACCAACGTGATCGCCAACGCCGTGCGCCACTCCCCCGACGACGAACCGGTGACCGTCACCGTGTCGGTGAACGGCGTGGTGCGCATCGCCGTGCGCGATCACGGCCCCGGCATCGCCGAGGCCGATCGGCACCGGATCTTCGAACCCTTCTTCCAGGGTGACGGCGCACGCCGTGCACCCGGCACGGCCGGACTCGGCCTGGCGATCGCCCGCACGATCGTGGAGCAACACCATGGCCGGATCGACGTGGGAGACCACGACGGGCCCGGCGCACTCATCGTGATCCAACTCCCGAAGGCGGACCCTGCGACATGACGACCCCGACGCCTCCCACCGATCCGACCACGCCCGCGCCCCCACCGCCGCCGGGGGCGGACGCCGCCATCGCGCCACCACCTCCACCCGCCGCCCCGGTGCCGGTCGTCCGGATCGAGGCCGACCGGCTCGACACCGGCGATCGCCTCGTCGTGGCCGCCGGCTTCGTCGCCGGCCTGCTCGCGACGGCCGGCGGATGGTCGTCGATCGGTGCGACCCTCGGCTGGTTGCTGCTCCTCGGGGCCCTGCGGCACCGGGTCCATCACCGGTCGAGCGCCGTGGCCCGTCGCAGCCTCGAGATCGGGATGCTCCTCGCCCTCGTGCTGGCCTGGCGCGAGAGCCCCTGGATCATCAGCCTCGCCTGGATCGGTCTGCTCGGGTTCACCGCGATCGGCGTGTCGAGCCACGTGGGCGCGGCGTCGTTGCTGTCCCGACCACGCCACGCCGTCCGGGTGGTCGAGCTGGGCATCGTCAGTGCGTTCCGGTGGGGCTCGGCCGCGCCGGAGACCCGGCCGGACAGCCGCTTCGACGTCGCCGCCATCGGCCGGGGCCTCATGTTCACGCTGCCGCTCGTGGCGATCCTCATGGCCCTGCTCGCCTCGGGCGACTCGGCCTTCGCGTCGCTCATCAGCATCCCGTTCACCGGGCTCGACGTCGGTCGTCTGTTCGCCGCGTTGTTCGTCGCCTGGCTCGGGTTCACCGCCGTCGTCGCGAGTCGATCCTCGAGTGAGGACATGAAGCCGACGCGGCGACTGCTCGGTTCGGTCGAGGCCCAGATGATCACCGGTGGACTGCTCCTCGTGCTGCTGTTGTGGGTCGTGGCCCAGTTCGCGTCGGCCTCCGCCGACGCCATCGAGCCGGCGCTCGACGCCGATCGGGCCAAGGCCTCGGCCCGATCCGGGTTCTTCCAACTGTGCTGGGCGGCCGGCATCGTGCTCGCCGCGGTGGCCGGGGTCCAGGCGTTCCATCTCGCCGAGGGCTCGGCCCGGCGCCGGCTCGATCGGGGGCTCGCGCTGACCTCGGTGCTCACCATCGTCATGGCCGGCGCCGCCGGCTGGCGCCTCGTCACCTATGTCGACGGCCACGGCATCACGATGATGCGGACCGCTGCGGCGATGGTGATGGCGTGGATCGTGGTCGTCATGGCCCTGCTCGCCGTCAAGACCGCCCGGGCCGACGATCGCACGTGGCTCACCGCGGCGGCGGTGATCGCCGCGCTCGTGATCTATGCCCCGTTCGTGGTGGCGAACCCCGAGGCCCGTGTCTCGGAGTTGAACCTCGACCAGGGATTCCATCGCGAGCACATCGTGCGGGATCTGTCGACCGACGCCGTTCCTGCCCTCGTCGACGGCGGGATCGACCCCGGCGAGATCGCACAGCTGCGGTCCCGACACTGCGGTGACGCCGCGCCGTCGATCTGGACGTGGAACGCGGCCGATCGAGCCGCTCGTGCGGCACTCGACTGCTGAGTCACCGGCGCCGGCAGGATCGGGCCGGCGAGTCGATCAGAGGCGGGCGTCGACGGCGGCGAAGAGCCGCTCGGTGATCTCGGCCTCGGTGCCGAGCCCGTCGACCGTCACCAGGAGATCGCGGGCATCGAACCAGTCGAGCACGGGTCGGGTCTCGGACTCGTAGAGCTCGAGCCGGCGTGCGATCGCCTCGGGCGTGTCGTCCTCGCGGCCCCGCGCCATCATGCGCTCGGTGACCTCGGCGATCGGCACGTCGAGGTTGACCGCGCCGTGCAGGGTGCGATCCCCGAGGATCTGCACGAGAGCCTCGGCCTGGGCACTCGTGCGGGGGAACCCGTCGAGCACGAACCCGGCGGTGTTCGCGTCGTCCTCGGCGAGGCGCTCACGGACGATGCCGTTCATGATCTCGTCGCCGACGAGGTTGCCGGCGTCCATCACGGCCTTGGCCCGCAGTCCGAGCTCGGTCTCGGCGGCGACCGCGGCGCGCAACATGTCGCCCGTGGAGATGTGGGCGAGACCGAATCGTTCGACCAGCCGCACACACTGCGTACCCTTGCCCGCTCCCTGGCGGCCGAAGATCACGAGTCGGATCGGGTTGCTCATCGCAGGCTCCTCGAAGCGGCGGAACGGTGAGGGTCGCAGACGCTGACGGACGTTGTCCAGCGGTCCGGGAAGCTCCACCCACGGGGTGGGTGGACGCCCGCCGGACTACTTGAGGAAGCCCTCGTAGTTGCGCATCGTCAGCTGGGAATCGATCTGCTTCATCGTCTCGAGACCCACACCCACGGCGATGAGGATCGAGATGCCCGAGAAGGCGACGAAGGTGGCGTCGTTCGTGGACGTCGAGACGAACCGGGCGAGCGCGTAGGACGGGATCAACGCCACGGCGGCGAGGAACACCGAACCCGGCAGCGTGATCCGGTTGAGGATCTTCGCGAGGTGGCGCTCGGTCTGCGGACCGGGGCGGATGCCCGGGATGAAGCCACCCGACTTGCGGAGCTGATCCGCCTGGCGGACCGGGTCGAAGGCGATGGCGTTGTAGAAGTACGTGAAGCCGATGATCAGCAGACCGAAGAACACGACGTAGCCGAGGTTGGCGGGCGAGAAGAGGTTCCGGTCGAGGAACCCTCGCACGGAGTCGCCCCAGGAGTCGTTGTTCGGGCTGGTGGGCAGCACGTTCGCGATGAGCGACGGCAGCTGCAGCATCGACGAGGCGAAGATGACGGGGATCACGCCGGCCTGGTTGACCTTCAGCGGGATGTAGGTGTTGTTGCCGCCCATCTGGCGACGACCGACGACCCGCTTGGCGAAGTGCACCGGGATCCGGCGCTGGCCCTGCTCGACGAAGATGATCGCGGCGATCAGGAAGAGCAGCACCACGCAGCTGAGGCCCAGCACGAGCCAGCCACGGATGGTCTGGATCCGGATGCCGATGGCCGGGAGCTGCGAGACGACCGAGGCGAAGATCAGCAACGACATGCCGTTGCCGATGCCGCGCTGGGTCATGAGCTCACCCATCCACATCAGGATGGCGGTGCCCACGGTGAGGCAGAGCACGGCGAGCAGGAGCCGGCCGAGCGAATCGTCCTTGAAGATGCCGACGTCGACACCGAACACACCCTCGGGGTTCCGGGCGACGAGGAACACGAGCGACGACGACTGGATGAGGGCCAGCACGATCGAGGCGTAACGGGTCCACTGCGTGATCTTGCGCTGGCCGACCGCGCCCTGGGACTGCCACTCCTCCAGCTTCGGCACGGCGACGGTGAGCACCTGGATGATGATCGACGCCGTGATGTAGGGGAGGATGCCGAGGGCGAACAGCGACAGGGTGGCGAGACCGCCACCCGTGAGCAGGTTCAGGTAGCTGAAGGCGCCACCGGGCTGCTCGTCGAGCTGGTCGCGAAGCAACTCGACCTGGTCGAGGTCGAGACCCGGGGCCGGGATCTGCACGCCGAGGCGGTAGATCGCCAGCATCGCGAGCGTGAACAGGATCTTGTTCCGGAGCTCCGGAGTGCGGATGACGTTGCGGATGGTGGTCAGCACGTGTCTGGCCCTCTCGTGGGAACGA
>JAHDBV010000132.1 GCA_020630195.1 Acidimicrobiales bacterium | reverse complement strand
CTCGTCCTCCTTGGTCAGGAGGGGGTACTGGCCGATGTCGGTGAGATACAGCCGAACGAGATCCTCTTCATCTCGCTCTGCACGTTCCTTCGCCAAGGGTGCGAACCTCTCACTTCGGACGGCGACCGGCGGTCCCCGAACTGCTCGGAGCCTACCGATCACCGGTTCTTTTGCCGTGTCGCGATGTTACCGACGACCTCCCGTGGTTCGAGAAGCCGGGCCGTTCCATCGACCCCGAAGGCATCGGCGGGGTTCGGCCGGGCCTTGAGCGGGACCGCGCCGGACTGGACCGATCGACACGTGATGCACACACTTGTGTCATGGCTCCCGAGATCGCCGACCCCGACGTCGAACCCGTGATGGTGACGATGGTGTTCGACGCCACCGACGCCGACGCCCTGCTGTCGGTGCTCAGTCACTACGTGGTGCTCAGCCGCGGCCACGAGGGGTGCCTCAACATCGACATGGTCGCCTCGACGACCACCCCGGGACGGATCACGCTCATCCAGAAGTGGGCGACCGTCGAGCACCAGCAGACGCACTTCGACTCCGCCGACATGGTGACGATGGCGGGCTCGTGCAGCGGACTGCTCGAGTCGGCGCCGCTCATCGATCTGCACGAACCGGTGACGATGCACGACCAGCGCTGACCGGGCCGCGCCACGCCGATGGCGCAGGCGGGGCCGTCAGTCGGTGAGCGAGTGCGACAGGGCCGAGATGTCGGCCCAGGTCGCGTCGTTCCAGGCGATCAGTCGGTCGAACGCGGCGTCCGCCGCGTCGGTGAAGCCGTGCCGGTTCCGGAAGTCGTAGCGGTACTTCGGCTGGTAGAGCGACACACCCGCGGCGATGACCCGCCCGATCAGCTGCACGTCCCAGGCGATGCGTTCGGCCAACGGGATCTCGGCGTCGAGCGCCGGCGCCCCGAACCCGTCGTCGAGTCGTTGGGCGAACTCGTAGCCGAGCTTGGTGAAGGTCACCGCGGCGGCGTCGGAGGAGTACGTGCGGGGCTTCTTGGTGTTCTCGAGCGTGCCCGACTCGAGATGCAGCTCGGCCGGGTCGAGCGAGACGATGCGCATCCGGGTGGTGGGTTTGTCCTCGTCGACGGTGACCACGAGTGCGTCGACGGCGACACCGGCGCGCTCGAACCCCGCGGCAGCGTCGGCCCGGACCTGCGCGGCGTCGTAGAGGACGACCGAGAACTCGGTCGGGGTCAGCTGGACCTCGGTCACCGCTCAGCCCTCGTCGAGCTCGAACGAGCCGATCGAGTCCTCGCCGACCACACCGCCGGCGGCGGTGATCAGCTGCTCCATCTCGGCCTGGCGGGCCGCGGCGCGTTGCACGGTGGCCTCGTCGACGAGGAGCGACTGGAGGATCATCTCGCCCTCCTGCCACTCGGCCAGGTCGTCCTGCAGGCAGAACCCGATCGAACGGATCGTCGGCGAGTCGGTGATGGTGGAGGTGTTGTTCCGGTGGAAGGTGTAGGCGGCGATGAGACGGGGCAGCAGCACCCGGTACATGCCGACGAGCTTCTCGATCGTCTTGTCCGGACCCTCCGGCGCACCGAGGGCCTCGACGAAGGCCTCCATCTCGGGATTGGGCGGAAGGGTGAGGCGCTCGGGGTTCATCTCCCGGAGCTCGGGCAGACGCTTGTGCCACAGCTCGGCGTGGAAGGCGTGGTGATAGCAGTGGGTCCCGAGACGGAGCTTCACGTCGAGCTCGGGCACGGTGGCCACCCAGCCGCCCATCAGCTCGAAGATGCGCATCTCGATCCACTTGTAGTGACCAACGCGCTTCGCGGTCTCGTCGACGGTGAAGCGTCCGGGGAGCTCACGTCGATCCCACGGGGCGAAGGGCGCCCGTGGCGCCGAGCCGTCGGTGGTGCTGCTGTCACTCATGTCGTCCCCCTTGGTCGTGGGGCGAAGCTAGCCGAGGGGCTCCGACGGCTCGAATGGAGTGCGGGTGTCAGCCGGGCAGCGCACCCGCATCGACGAGGAGCCGACGCGACAGGTCGATCCGGACCGCCGGGTCGACACCGTCGGCGAGGTCGACGTTGAGGGCGAAGACGAACCGGTCGGGGCCGTGTTCGGTCCAGCCGACGAGCCAGCCGATGTCGGGCTCCTCGACCACGGCCCAACCGGTCTTGTGGGCCCACACCCAGCCGTCGCCTCGCTCGCGCACGACGATCTCGCGGACGGCCGCCTGATGCTCGGGCGCGAACGGCAACTCGTCGAGCAGGAGCCGTTCGAGCACGTCGAGCTGTTCGACGGGTGAGATCCGCAGTGCACCGGTGAGCCAGAACTCGTCGATGCCGCCGCCGATGTCGGCATTGCCGTAGTCGGCCGCGGCGACCCGGGCGGCCATGGCCTCCTCCCCCACCCGTCGGGCCAGCTCCTGATAGAGCCACACGGCGCTGACCTCGATGCCCGAGCGCAGGCTGTGGGGCCGGTTCCAATCGGCCACCGACCGCTCGATCCCGTCCCAGGGCAGCTCGGTGTCGACATCGGCGACGGCACCTTCTTCGAGGATCACGAGGCTGTTGAGGATCTTGAAGGTGGACGCCGGACGGCGGGGCGTGACCGCCCGCATCCGGTCGTGGGTCCGGGTCTCGGTGTCGCCGACACGACGGAGTGCGAACGTGCCCCGCACCCCCGCTTCGTCGAACCGGGCGGCCCAGATCGCCTCGAGGTCGGCGTCGGCCGGCTCGGTGCCCGCGCTCGTGGCGGGCTCCCCGGCGGCGGTCGACTCGGTGGTCGTGACGATCGTCGTCGGCGCCGCCGTCGTGGTGGTCGGTCCCTCGGTGGCGCTCGAGGAGCAGGCCGCGGTGAACAGCGCCAGGGCCGCGGCCGCACCGATGGCGAGGCGCCGCACGGGGCTGGCCGACGACGAGGTCATCGACGCAGGACGTTCCAGACGAAGCTCGACAGGCGGCTGCCCGGGAGGTCGCGGAACTCGAGCCGGTCGGCGGCGAGGAAGAACTCGGCACCGAGCCGATAACCGGCGTAGCGGAACGGCTCGAGCGGCCAGTTCCGACTCCACGGCCGGACCCACGGCAGACGGAGGCAGTCGTCGTCGATGCCGGTGATGGCGTGCGCGAGCGTGCGGCCGGCGAGGTGGGTGGCGGCGACGCCGTCGCCCACGTAGCCGCCGGCGCGGTGGATCCTCCGCTCGGGGTCGAGTGAGACCGACGGCTTCCAGTTGCGCGGCACGCCGAGCACACCGCCCCAGCGGTGCGTGATGGCGGTGCCCTCGAGCTGGGGGAAGAGCTCGAACAACACCGACGAGGCGAGGTTCGAGTTGGTCTCGGAGTCCTCGGCGGCGGCGGAGATCTCGGAACGGAACCGGTAGTCGGCCGAGCGACCACCGAAGGCGAGGCGACCATCGGCGGTGCGCTGGCCGTAGATGATCCGGAAGCGGGCATCCGCGAAGAGCTCGCGGCCGGCGAGGCCGATGTCGTCCCACTGGGCCTCGCTGAGGGGCTCGGTGGCGACCATCAACGAATAGAGCGGGATGAGCGACCGTTCCTCGCCGGGCAGGTCGACCGTGTAGGCCTCGGTGGCGAGCACGATCTGCTCACACCGGACGGTGCCGTGCTCGGTGGTGACCCGGCCCTCGGCGAGTTCGACGACCCGGGTCCGCTCGTGGATGACGCCGCCGGCGGCATCCACGAGCCGGGCGAGTTCGTGGGCGAGCTTCGCCGGGTGGACGGCCGCGGTGTGGGGCACGTGCACCGCACCGAGGAGATCGGTGGCGTTCACACGGGCCCGGGCCTCGTCGGCGTCGAGCCAGGTGTCGTCCGGGCCGAGGCTCTCCTTCAGGCGGCGTTCCTGGCCGCTGTTGCGGGCCATCATGAGTTCGCCGTTGCGCACGAAGTCGCAGTCGATCCCGTGCTCGGCGACGATCGTCTCGATGTCGTCGACGTTGCGGACGAGCGCCGCGTGCATGTCGTCGCCGTAGTCATGTGCCAGTTCGGCCATGCACCAACCACCGTTGCGACCCGAGGCGCCGTAGCCGACGTGTTCGGCCTCGAGCACCATCACGCGGGTGTCGGGAGCGAGTCGGAGGAGGTGGAAGGCGGTCCACAGGCCCGTGTAGCCCGCGCCGACGATGACGACGTCGACCTCGGCGTCACCGGACAGCGGTGGGCGCGGCGTGTGGGTGGCCCCGTCGGCCCAGAGGGAGGTCCCGTACGGCATGGCAGCAGTATGGCGGCGTCGGTGGTCGAGCGATCCGCACCCGCCGGGAGGACGGCGGATCGGGACCGGTGCCGTCGCGACGGCTACTTGCCGTTGGTGCTCCAGTGCCACGGCTCCGACGGCAGGTTGAAGAAGCCGTAGGAGGCGGCGTTGGCGGCGAGCCAGCGGTACCCGTCGTTGTTGCGGGTGCCGATGATGCGGCCGTTGAAGGTGAAGTCGATGGCCTTGCCCCGCTCGTGCATCGATGCACCGGGGCGGGCGGTCGGCGGGCGGCACTGCGACGACGGCATCTCCCAGATGGCGTACTCGCTCGTGCCGCAGTGGGCCTTGCGGAGTGCGATCTGCGAGGCCGAGCTGCGCCAGCCACCACCGCCGAAGTTGATCCCGTCGGCCGCGGCGGCGTCGATGAGTGCGGCCACGTTGGCCTCGATCGACTGGTGGACCCAGAACCCACGCACCCGGATGATCTCCGAGGCGTCGGGGATGGGGCCACGGTCGCCACCGGACCCACCACCGGCCTGGCGGGCGGCGAGTTCCTGGCGGATGCGTTCCTCTTCGGCCTCGATCTGGCCGGCGAGCTCGGCGTCCTGCGCGGCGAGCTCGCGCTGGCGTTCCTCCTCGGCGAGCAGACGCAGCGTCAGCTCCTGACCGAGGGCCTCCTGCTGGGCCTTGATGACATCGAGCTCGGCGACGTCCTCGGCGAGTCCGGCCTCGATCGCCTCGGCATCGGCCCGGGCCAGCTCGGCCCGCTCCTCGTCGGCTTCGAGCAGGTCCTCGGCCCGGCGCAGTTCCTCGACGAGGTCGACGTCGCCCCGGGCGATGGCGCTGTCGAAGGCACGCCGACGGACGAGCTCGATGGGGTCGGTGCCGTCGAGCACACTGCCCTCGCCCTGCCCGAACGACTGGAACGACTGGATCGCCCGGATGGCGAGGTCCTCACGCAGCAGGTCGATCTCGGCGAGGGTCTCGGCCCGAGCGGTCTCGGCCGCGCTCAGCTCGGCCTGGGCCCCCTCCAACTCGCGTTGGGCTTCGGCCACGCTCAGCTCGAGTGCGTTGACCGACACGGTCAGGGTCCGCAGCGCCACCTGGACCTCGTTGAGATCGGCGGAGAGCCCGTTCACCACGGCCGCCTGTTCGGCGGCGGCGGCCTGGACGGCTTCACGCTCGGCCCGGAGGTCGCTGAGCTCGTCGGCCGGCGACGTGCGCGGCGCCACCACCAGCAGGCCGGCCATCACCATCCCGGCGGGGACGGCTCGGCGGAGCAGGCCGCGACGGCGGCTCGTGTCCCGTGTACGCATCGTTCGTGGTTCTCCCTGAACCGCCCGCACTCGGGACACTACCGCACGAACGGTGGTCAACCGTGCGCGGGCCGTGGTGAACTTCACCCGGCCGCTCACCGCCGGGTCGACGTCGATCAGGGTCGGTAGCGGTTGGTGATCGGCACACGCCGATCCCGACCGAACGCCTTCGACGAGATCCGGATGCCGAGCGGGGTCTGGCGACGCTTGTACTCGGCGATGTCGACCAGCCGCACGATGCGGCGCACCGTGGCCTCGTCGTGGCCCCGGGCCACCAGCTCGGCGGCCGTCAGGTCCTGCTCGACGTATCCCTGGAGGATCGGGTCGAGCACCTCGTAGGGCGGCAGGCTCTGGTCGTCGCGCTGATCTGGCCGCAGCTCGGCCGACGGGGCCTTCGTGAGCACCCCGTCGGGGATCCACGGCCCCTCGGCCTGGTCGTTGCGCCAGCGGCAGAGGTCGTAGCAGTCGACCTTCCACACGTCGGAGATCACCGCGAACCCGCCGGCGGTGTCGCCGTAGAGGGTCGAGTAGCCGACCGACATCTCCGACTTGTTGCCGGTGGTGAGGATGAGCCAGCCGAGCTTGTTCGACAGCCCCATCATCGTGACACCACGCACGCGCGACTGGACGTTCTCCTCGGTGACGTCGGCCGGGCGATCGCCGAAGGACGGGGCGAACATCTCCTCGAACGCGGCGTGCGCCGGCTCGATCGGCACCGTGCGGTGCTCGACCCCGAGGTTCTCGCACAACGCCACGGCGTCGGTCACGGAGTGCTCGGAGGAGTACCGCGACGGCATGAGCACCGCGTGCACCTTGTCGGCGCCGAGGGCATCGGCGGCGATCGCGACGACGAGCGTCGAGTCGATGCCGCCCGAGAGGGCCACCCCGACCGTGGAGAACCCGTTCTTCGACACGTAGTCACGGGTGCCGACGACGAGCGCCTCCCAGATCTCGGCCCAGCGATCGGGCAACTCCGCGAGCTCGGGCCGCAGCAGCGGACCCTCGGCCGCAGGCCGCACCTCGAGTGCGCGGCTCGGCAACCTCGGCACCGACGCCTGCTGCCCACGGGGGTCGAGCCGACGCTTGCGATAGCGGGGCATGACGTCGAGATCGACCACCATCTGGTCCTCGACGAACAACGGGGCCCGGGCGATCAGTTCGCCTTCGTGGCCGAACACGACCGACCCGCCGTCGAACACGAGCTCGTCCTGGCCACCGACCTGGTTGACGTAGACGACGTGGCACGAGGCGTCGGCGGCCCGGGTGGAGAGCATCACCTCACGGTCGGAGGCCTTGCCTTCGCGGTAGGGCGAGGCGTTCAGGTTGAGCACCACCTCGGCACCACCGGCCGCGAGGTCGTGCACGGGTCCGGTCGGCGACCAGATGTCCTCACACACCGTCATGGCCACCTCGATGCCTCGGAACGACACCGTCGAGAGCGGCTCGTCACCGGGGGTGAAGTAGCGGCGCTCGTCGAACACGCCGTAGTTCGGCAGCAGTCGCTTGCGGAACGACAGCACGACCTCGCCGCGGTGGAGCAGGACGGCGGAGTTGTAGAGATCCCGGTCGCCCTCGACGGTGCCGATGGCGATGGCGGTCTCGCCGACTCGGGCGGCGAGGCGCTCCACGATCTCGTTGCAGTCCTCGACGAAGGCCGGCTTGAGCAGCAGATCCTCCGGCGGGTAGCCGCAGACCGTGAGCTCCGGGAACACGGCGATGTCGGCACCGGCGGCCTCGGCCTGCTCGAGGGCATCGAGGATCCGGGTGTGGTTCCCCTCCAGATCCCCGACGACGGTGTTGATCTGACAGGCGGCGATCCGGAGGCGGCGCATGCCCCTGAATCTACCGGAGCACGCGGAACGGCCCCGGGGGTTCCCGGGGCCGTTGCGTGGGTGATGGAGGGGAGAGGTGCTGGTGGGGCCGTGGCCCGTTCGATCAGGCGTCCTGGAGACCGGCGTCGGCGTCGCCGCCGCGCTGGCCACGCTCACCACGACCGGGACGCT
This sequence comes from Acidimicrobiales bacterium, assembly GCA_020630195.1. GTDB lineage: Bacteria > Actinomycetota > Acidimicrobiia > Acidimicrobiales > SZUA-35 > JAHDBV01. The sequence goes on along the minus strand of JAHDBV010000132.1, from coordinate 1,427 downwards.
CACCACGCTCGGGGCGGTCGCCCGGCTCGGCGTTCACCCGCTCGCCGATGCGCTCCTCGACCTCGGCCAGCTTCTCGGCGGCCTCGTCGGCGTCGATGCGACCTTCCTCGACGGCGGCGTCGACCTTCTCGGTGATGTCGGCGACGATCGAGTCGACGAGGTCGGCTTCGGTGATGCCCTGGTCGGCGGCGATCTCGACCAGCGTCTGGCCCTCGGCGCGGGCGGCCTGGAGCTCTTCGGCGGTGAGACCGAGCGTGTCGGCCAGGTTCGAGACCCGCTGGCCGGGGCCACGGCGCTGACCGGGCTCACGGTCGACGACCCGCTCGATCTTGGCGTCGAGGTCGGCGATCTTCTCGGCGGCCTCCTCCTCGGTGAGGACGCCCTCGGCGACCGCGGCGTCGATGCGGGCCTCGGCGGCGTCGATCAGACCGTCGACGAGCTCGGTGCGGCCGACGCCTTCGGCCTCGGCGATCTGGGCCAGGGTCTGGCCGGCGTCACGACCGGCGTCGACGGCGTCGGAGGAGATGCCGAGGCCGGCGAGGGTCTCGAGCATGGCGGCCTTGCGGGCCTCACGGCGCTCGGTCCGGTCGGTGGTGGTCGCCTCGTCGGCGTCGTCGGTGGTCTGGGCCCCGGCGACGGCCGGGAGGAAGAGGGCGCCGGTGAACATGGCGCCGCCGAGGATGGCGGCCACGCCGGCCTTGCGGAAGTTGCGGGGGGAGGTGGTGTTCATGTCGGGGTGTGCTCCGGGGGGTGTGTTTCGCTGACAACGACACTTTCGGCCCGCTCTGTTAGGGAGATGTGAGGAACGAACCAGCGACCCGGGATGAAGGTCCACCGAAAACGGCGACGGCCGGGCCGCCGACCACGCCCCGGAGGGTGTGATGGCGGCCCGGCCGTGCAGCCGAGTTGTCCGAGTCGATCAGTCGGCGAGAGCGCCGCAGATCGTGTTCGTGAGCAGGGTGGCGACCACGTAGGGGTCGGCATTGGCGTTCGGGCGACGATCCTCGATGTAGCCCTTGCCGTCCTGGGCCACCTGCCACGGGATGCGGATGGAGGCACCACGGTCGGACACGCCATAGCTGAACTGGTCGAATCGCTGGGTCTCGTGGGCGCCGGTGAGGCGATCCTCGATGCCCACGCCGTAGCCGGCGAGGTGCTTCTCCGGCACACCCTCGGCCCCCATCGCCTCACAGGCGGCGGTGATGGCGTCGTAGCCCTCACGCATGGCGGTGGTCGAGAAGTTCGTGTGCATGCCGGCGCCGTTCCAGTCGCCCTTCATCGGCTTGGCCTCGATGGAGACCTCGACGTTGTAGTCCTCGGCGAGACGGAACAGGAGGTACCGGGCCATCCAGAGGTGGTCGCCCACCTCGACGGTGTCGGCCGGGCCGATCTGGAACTCCCACTGGCCGGGCATGACCTCGGCGTTG
>JAHDBV010000029.1 GCA_020630195.1 Acidimicrobiales bacterium | reverse complement strand
ACTGGAAGGCCTTCGCCGAGGTCTTCAACGAGTACTACCACCTGCCCTACGTGCACCCCGACTCGATCGACGACACCTACGACGAGCCGGACGAGCCCGAGCCGTCGGACGGCGCGTGGGCCACCCACTTCGGCACGACCGTCGGCACCGGTGGCCTGCTGGAGGAGACCCAGGACCGGGCGTTCCCCGTGATCGAGACGCTGTCGGGGCGGTCGGCCCTCGGGGTCCGCTACACGTGGTTGTTCCCGAACCTGGCCGTCGCCTACGGCCGGGAGGGCATGTGGCTCTACGAGGTCTACCCCGACGGACCCGACCGCTGTCGGTGCGCCCAGGTGGTGTGTTTCCCGCCCGAGACCATCGCCCGCCCCGACTTCGACGAGGTCGCGGCCGAGTACTACGAGCGGTTCGACGTCGCGCTCGACGAGGACATCCCGATGCTCGAACAGCACCACGCCGGTCTGTCGTCGCCGTTCAGCCGGCCGGGGCGCTTCTCCCACCTGGAGCCGAGCGTCGCCGCCTTCGCCAACTGGTACGCGGGTCGCCTGCTCGACCGAGGCTGATTGACTGGCCCTCGTGGCCGAGACGCGGATGACGGTGCCCCAGGGCACGTTCGAGCTGGAGCGGGTGCCCCGCGCCGGGTCGGCGCCGCTGCGAGCGTGGGACGCGTCGGACGAGCTCGTGCTGCGGCATCTCGACGAGCTCGAGGTCGCCGTCGATGCCCGGATGCTCGTCGTCAACGATGCGTTCGGCGCGATCGGTACGGCACTCGGCGATCGGTCGCTGGCCTGGTGGAGTGACTCGGCGACGGCCCGGCGAGCCCTCGCCGACAACCTCGAGGCGAACGGGCGAGACCTCGACGCGGTCCAGTTGGTCGGCGGGCCCGGCGACGAGCTCGACGGTGTCTACGACCTCATCACGATCCGCGTGCCTCGGACGTTGTCGCTGCTCGACCACCAGCTCGCCCGGGTCCGCCCCCACCTGCACGCTGACTCCGTCGTGGTCGGCCACGGCATGGTCAAGCTGATCCACACCTCGACGCTCGACCGGTTCGGCGAACGTCTCGGCACGACCACCACGTCGCTCGCCACCAAGAAGGCCCGCCTGATCCACCCGGTCATCGACGCCGAGTTCGCGAATCCACCTGAGCCGACGACCTATCGCCTCCCGTGGGGACAGACCGTCGTCTCCCACGCCGGCGTCTTCTCCGCTGAACGGCTCGACCGCGGCACCCGGCTCTGTGCCAATGCCCTGGCCGACCTCGACCTCCGCGACGTCGGGTCGATCCTCGATCTCGGATGTGGCTCGGGCGTGCTCGGTCTCGTCACCGCCGGTGAGGTACCCGAGGCGCTGGTGCACTTCGTCGACGAGTCCGACCTGGCCGTCTCCTCTGCCCGGGCGACGTGGTCGGCGAATGATCGCGCGGACGATCGGGCGACCTTCACCGCCGCCGTCGACCTCGCTCACGTGCCCGATGCCTCGGTCGATCTCGTCGTCTGCAATCCGCCCTTCCACCAGCAGCAGGCCCGCACCGACGACGTCGCGAGCCAGATGATCCGCGATGCTCGTCGAGTGCTCCGGCCGGGTGGACGGTTCGTGCTGGTCGGCAACCGGCACCTCGGCTACCACGTCCGCCTGAAGCGCGGGTTCCGCTCGGTCGAGACGATCGCCTCCGACCCGAAGTTCGTCGTCCTCGCGGCGACAGGTTGAGTTCGAGCGTCAGCCCCGTTCGCCATCAGCGTTCGGTTTGACGCCCGACTTGTGAAGGGCGGCGTGAGCCCGGAACCGAATCCGTGCGCAACGCTCTCGTGTCAGCTCGTCGGTGGCGTCGGAGCATGAACAGTTGCCCCCGAGCCACCACAAGTCGTCCGGGTCAAGCCACAAGGCGACTCGACCAGCTCGCTGTTCCGCCTCGGGGTCGGTCGTCATCAGAGCTCCCTTTCGATCGGCAGAGTTTGGCGGTCCGCAGCGCCTGTCGCATACAGATCCGCTGCGTTTGGCCTTCTCTTGACCGCTCGGTCAAGATTGTGGGCATGGATCTGGACTACCCCGTCGCCGCCGAAGAGTTCCGCACCGAGATCGCCGGCTGGCTCGATTCGAACCTGCCCGAGGGCTGGGGCACCGACGAGTTCGAGATGACCGACGAAGAGCGTGAGGCCTGGAACAAGGAGTGGGTCGGCAAGCTCTTCGAGGGCGGCTGGATCTGCGCCTCGTGGCCGCAGGAGTACGGCGGCAAGGGCCTGTCGACCATGCAGGCCGTGGTCCTCAACGAGGAGTTCGCCAAGCGTGGCGCCCCGATGCGTGGCGATTTCTTCGGTGACACCCTCGTCGGTCCGACCATCCTCCAGTGGGGCACCGAGGAACAGAAGAAGGAGTTCCTCCCCGGGATCCTCGAGGGCAAGACCGGCTGGTGCCAGGGCTTCTCCGAGCCCGAGGCCGGCTCCGACCTCGCCTCGCTCAAGTGCAAGGCCGAGCTCGACGGTGACGAGTGGGTCATCAACGGCCAGAAGGTCTGGACCACCCGGGCCCAGTTCGCCGACTACGTCTTCCTCCTCGCCCGCACCGACCCCGAGTCGCCAAAGCACGCCGGCATCTCCTACCTGCTCGTGCCGATGGACCAGCCGGGTGTCGAGATCCGTCCGATCCAGCAGGTCGACGGGTCCGGTGAGTTCAACGAGGTCTTCTTCACCGACGCGAAGTGCCCGAAGGACAACGTCGTCGGCGGGGTCAACAACGGTTGGAAGGTCGCGATGACCACGCTCGGTTTCGAGCGCGGCACCTCGGCCACCACCGGTTACCGCCGCTTCCAGATCGAGCTCGACGCCATCGTCGAGGTCGCCAAGGCGAACGGCAAGATCGACGATCCGCTCATCCGCCAGCGACTCATGCAGGCCCACTCGAAGGTGCAGATCATGAAGGTCAACGGGTGGCGCTCGCTCACCTCGACGCTCAACAAGAGCAAGGACCTCGGCGTGATGGCGCTCGGGGCGACCAACAAGATGTTCTGGTCGGAGTATCACCGCGACGTGATGGAGCTGTGGCTCGACATCTCGGGCATGGACGGGCTCGTGCTCGACGGCATCTACGAAGAGGGATCGACCAACCCCAACCGGATCCGGGGCAAGGCCTCGTATCCCGTCAACGCGATGCAGGCGTCGTTCTTCTTCTCCCGCTCCGAGACGATCTGGGGCGGCACCGCCGAGGTGCAGCGCAACATCGTCGGCGAGCGCGTGCTCGGCCTCCCGAAGGAACCGAAGCCAAGCAAGCCTTCGTGAGCCTCGCTGGCGCTCGGCTCACGTACGCAGTTCTTCGCTGACGCTCACAACTGCTGCGGCGAGGCGAACGGCAACGGCGCTGTCCGATCCTCACCAGCACGAGTGCTGGGACTCACCTGGTCGGGTGAGGCCGTCGCGTCGAGGCTCGGGCGTGTCGTCGCGCACGGTGGCGACACGCGACCGGGGGTATGCGACATGAACGCCATCAAGGCCGACGGGGTCCCACTCGTCATCACGATCTTCGCCGTCATCATGGGACTCGGCGGCACCGTGATCGGGATCTCGGCACTCGTCGATCCGACCTCGGCGGTGAACTTCGTCGACGGCGCCGACGACCTCGCCACGTCCTGGGCCGGCCGCAACCTCGGCCTCGGTCTGGCGATGCTCGTCGCCGTGGCGATGCGCCAGGCCGGTGCCTACGCCGCAGCGTTCGCCGGCGCGATCTGCCGGGAGCTCAGCGACGTGCTCGTCGAGTTCAACGTCGCGTTCTTCGTGATCATGCTGATCGAGATCGTCTGTCTCGCCATCTGCGCCCGGGCCGTGCTCATGCCCGAGGAACGTCGAGCCGTCTGAGAAGCGGCTCCCGGATCGTCAGAGTGTCGGGAGTTCGTCCGGCATGAGCGGGCGGCGGGATCGACGCTGGGCGTCGATGAGGTCGCGGTCGCAGATCCAGCAGAACTCGCGGGTCACGGTCGACACGATCGAGAGCTGTGAGCCGCGGCTCTTCTCCACGACGGCCACCGGTGCGTCGTACAGGTCATCCGAGCCACACCGCTCGCACCGTCGCTCGCTGCGGCGGAACGTCGCTTCGCAGGATTCGCACGTGATCGTGATGACCCCGTCGTCGCCGGTCTCTCCACGGAGCTCTTCGGCTTCGCCACAGGCCGGGCAGGCGATCTCGGTCATCGCCTCGCGACGGTAGTCGGCGGTGCCGGGGCGACACGTCGACGCCGATCCTCGTTGCTAGCGTCCACGACCGCATGCACGTCGATCGCCCACCGACGACTCGGTCCCGCCGCACGCCTCCGCTCGATCGCCGGACGTGGCCCCAGCGCATCCTCCTGACGGTCGGATCGATCGGCACGGTGATGTGCCTCTTCGCCGCGGGGGTCACCTACTTCCTGACCGACTCCCTCACCGAGATCGGCGAGGTGGCACTCACCTTCGGTGGCGACGGTGGGGGAGAGAACCCGGACGACCCGACCCTCGCCGAGCCGGAGAACTGGCTGCTCGTCGGCACCGACAGCCGCGACGGGATCAGCGAAGACGATCCGAACGCCGATGTGATCATCGGCGAAGAGGTCTTCGGCAAACGCACCGACACGATGATCATCGCCCGGGTCGACCCCTCCGGGCAGGCCATCGACCTGCTCTCGATTCCTCGTGACCTGTTCGTGCCCATCGCCGGCACCGGCCGCAGCGACCGGATCAACACCGCGTTCAACGCCGACGACGGCGCCCAGCGTCTCGTCGACACGATCCAGCAGTCGCTCGGGATCGAGCTCGACCACTACATCGAGATCAACTTCGCCGGCTTCCAGGACGTGATCGACGCGATCGACGGCGTGCCCGTCTGGTTCGACGACCCGATGCGCGATCTCGATTCCGGCCTCGACATCCAGACCGCCGGCTGCCACGTGCTCAACGGCTCCCAGTCGTTGGCGTTCGCCCGTGGCCGCAACGTCGAGGTGTTCGCCAACGGCACCTGGACGAAGGACCCGAGCGCCGACCTCGGACGCATCTCGCGCCAGCAGTACTTCCTGCAGCGTGTCGCGGATCGGGCCGTCTCCTCACTCGACATCACCGACCTCGGCACGATCGACGCGATCGTCGAGGCGGGCTCGTCGAACCTCACCATCGACCAGGGTGGCTTCGACGACCTGGTGGAGCTGGCCCGCATCTTCCGGAACTACGACACCGACCGGATCATCGGCCACACCCTGACGACCGAGCAGGCCCGCATCGACGACAAGGCGGTGCTCCAGCTCGTCGAGTCGGCCTCCATCGAGGTGCTCGACCTCTTCCGCGGTCGGCTGCCCACCCCCACGACGACCGTGCCGGCCGACCCGGCGGCCGTGGCGATCCCGGCGCCCGGTGAGTTCGAACTCACGATCCTCAACGGTTCCGGCGTGCCCGGCCAGGCGGGGCAGACCTCGGCGGCGTTCGAAGACCTCGGCTTCCAGGTGGCTCGCGTCGGCGACGCCCGCACCGGTGAAGACGTGACCGTCGTCCGATACGCCGGTGACGATCTCGGTGCCGCCCAGCTCGTCGCCGGTCACATCGTCGGTGACGTCCGGATCGAGGAGGACCCGACCGTGACCGGTCGGATCGTGCTCACGACCGGCATCAACTTCACCGACGTCCGGGCCGAGAGTGATCTCGCCTCGGTGCAGGCGAGCCCGGCCACCACCGTGCCGGCGCCCCAGGTGGCACCGTCGGAGACGGTCGGTGTCGTGCCGGGGCCGTCGCCCATCGGCACGCAGTGCGGCTGAGCTGAGCGTCGATCAGGCGGGGATCGCGGCGGCCACGATGGCCGCCAGCGCCGATGCGTCACCCATGTCGGGATGCACACGCACCTCGGGTGACTCCGGCGCTTCGTACGGATCGTCGATCCCGGTCATGCCGGTGATCTCGCCCGCACGGGCTCGCTGGTAGAGGCCCTTGGGGTCCCGGGCCTCACAGACCTCGAGCGGGGTGTCGCAGTGCACCTCGACGAAGGGCAGCTCGGCGGCGTCGTGCAACGAGCGGGCGAAGTCCCGAGCCGCCCGATACGGGCTGATCAGCGGGACCACGGCCACCAGGCCGGCGTCGGCCACGAGCCGGGCCACATGGGCGACCCGGCGCACGTTCTCGTCGCGGTCCTCGGCCGAGAAGCCGAGGTCGCCGTTCAGACCCATCCGCAGGTTGTCGCCGTCGAGCAGGTAGCACGGTCGCCCGGCGGCGAGCAGCTGCTGTTCGAGTTCCACGGCGATCGTCGACTTGCCCGAGCCCGAGAGCCCGGTGAGCCACACGGTGGCGCCGGCGCCGCCGGTCACCGACCAACGATCGGCGCGCTCGACCGCCGAGGGATGCCAGCGGACGTTGGAGCTGACCGGCGAGTCGGTCATCAGCGGTCGAGGACCATGCCCGCGGCGACCGTCACGTTGGTGGCTTCGTCGACGAGGATGAAGCTGCCGGTGGTCCGGTTGCGGGTGTAGGGGTCGGCGAACAGCGGCTGGGTCGTCCGCATGGTGATGCGGGCGATCTCGTTCAGACCGATGGTCTGGGTCTCCTCGTCGCGGGACAGGCTGTTGATGTCGAGGCGGTACTGGACGTCCTTGACCATCGCCCGTGCCCACCGGGTGGTGTGCTTGATCGCGAGCTTCTGGCCCGGGCGCAGCTCGCCCTGGTCGGCCATCCAGCAGATCATCGCGTCGATGTCCTGCGACACCTCGGGTGCGTTGTTCGGCCGGCAGATCATGTCGCCGCGGCTGATGTCGATCTCGTCCGCGAGGCGGATCGTCACCGACATGCCGGCGGCGGCCTCCTCGATCGGTCCGGTCGCGGTGTCGATCGAGGTGATCGTCGAGGTGAACCCGGACGGGAGCACCTGAACCTCGTCGCCCGGCCGCATCACGCCACCGGCGACCTGGCCGGCGTAGCCGCGGTAGTCCGGGTGCTCGGCCGACTGCGGCCGGATCACGTACTGGACCGGGAAGCGGACGTCCACGAGGTTGCGGTCGGACGCGATGTGCACCTGCTCCAGGTGATGGAGCAGCGTCGAACCCTCGTACCACTCCATGTTCATGGAGCGGTCGACCACGTTGTCGCCGTTGAGGGCGGACATCGGGATGAAGGTCAGATCGGCGACGTCGAGCTTCGAGGCGAACTCGGTGAACTCGTCGCGGATCTCCTCGAAGCGGTCCCGGTCGTAGTCGACCAGGTCCATCTTGTTGACCGCGATCACCAGGTGCGGGATGCGCAACAGCGAGGCGATGAACGCGTGGCGGCGGCTCTGCTCCAGCAGGCCCTTGCGGGCGTCGATCAGGATGATCGCCAGGTTGGCGGTGGAGGCACCGGTCACCATGTTCCGCGTGTACTGGGTGTGCCCCGGCGTGTCCGCGATGATGAACTTCCGCTTCGGCGTGGCAAAGTAGCGGTAGGCGACGTCGATCGTGATGCCCTGCTCCCGCTCGGCGCGGAGGCCGTCGGTCAGCAGTGCGAGATCGACCGTCTCACTACCTCGTTGTTCCGAGGTGGCCTCGATCGACTCGAGCTGATCCTCGAAGATCGACTTCGAGTCGTAGAGGAGGCGCCCGATGAGGGTGCTCTTGCCGTCGTCGACGGAGCCGGCGGTGGCCAGACGAAGGAGTTCCATCAGAAGTAGCCCTCTTTCTTGCGGTCTTCCATGGCCGCTTCGGCCGTGCGGTCGTCGGCTCGGGTGGCGCCTCGCTCGGTGATCCGGGTGGCGCCCACCTCCTCGATGACCTGTTCGATCGTGGTGGCGGCCGAATCGACGGCGCCGGTGCAGGTGGCATCACCGATGGTGCGGAAGCGCACCAGGCGCTCCTCGGGGACCTCGCCCTCCATGAGCGTCATGAACGGCGTGACACCGAGCCACATGCCGTCACGCTCGAAGACCATGCGCTTGTGGGCGTAATAGACCATCGGGATGTCGATGTTCTCGTCCCGGATGTAATGCCAGATGTCGAGCTCGGTCCAGTTCGAGATCGGGAACACGCGCATGTGTTCGCCGGCCTTGACCCGCGGGTTGTAGAGGTTCCAGAGCTCCGGGCGCTGGGCCTTGGGGTCCCACTGGCCGAAGTCGTCACGGAACGAGAACACCCGCTCCTTCGCTCGGGCCTTCTCCTCGTCGCGGCGTGCGCCGCCGAAGACGGCGTCGAACCGGTGCTCCTCGATCCCATCGAGGAGAGCGGTGGTCTGCAGCCGGTTCCGGCTGGCCCGCGGCCCGGTCTCCTCGACGACCTTGCCCTGGTCGATCGCGTCCTGGACGGAGGCGACGATCAGGCGGACACCGGTCTCGGCGACACGGCGGTCGCGGTACTCGATGACCTCCTCGAAGTTGTGGCCGGTGTCCACATGCATGATCGGGAAGGGCACGGGGGCCGGGGCGAAGGCCTTGATCGCGAGGTGGAGCATCACGATCGAGTCCTTGCCACCCGAGAAGAGGAGGCAGGGGCGCTCACATTCGGCCGCCACCTCCCGCATGATGTGGATCGCCTCGGATTCCAGCGCCTGCACATGGCTCATCTGTTCGGTCATGCTCACCCCGTCATCATCGGCACGTCCGCCCCAAAGCTTACGAACTTCCCGGGGACCTTCGTCCCGATGGGGGAGTGCCGGGGTCCGTGGCTCATCCTCCCGCCCACGGGGCCGATAGGTGCCGGAACCCGCCCTGTGGAGAGTGTGATCCATGGCAACTTCGAGTGCTGTCGTCGACATCGCCGAATACATCGATGTCCTGCGTGCCCGGTGGAAGCTGCTCGCGCTCGGTGCCGCCATCGGCGCCGTGCTCGGCCTGCTCGCCACCCTGGTGGCGCCGGCCAGCTTCATCACCGAGTCGCGTGTGGAGGTCCGGCCCCTCGTCTCGCAGGGTGACAACCCCAACCTCGACATCGAGCGCCAGGTCAACACGGTCAACGAACGCGCCATCGCGTCGTCGCAGCGTGTGGCCGAGCGAGCGCTCGCGATCATCGACGCCTCCGCCGGCCGCCCCCTCGACGATCCGGCCGTGCTCGCCGAGGCCGAGGCGATGCCGGTCGATGCCGACGCCGCCCGCAACGCCCTCGAACAGATCAGCGTGAGCGTGCTCAACGACTCCCAGATCCTCGTGATCACCGCCGAGGGCGGCTCGGCCGAACGGGCCAGCGCGCTGGCCCAGGCGATGGCCGTCGCCTATCTCGAGTTCCGGACCGACGCCGCCACGGCATCGACCACCGCCGCCCGGGCCGCACTGCTCGAGCGTCAGGCCGAACTCGAAGCCGACCTCACCGCCCTCGCCGACGGCGCCGGCGGTCGTGAGCTCGAGTACCTCGAGGTCGCCAAGCGTGAGGAGCTCGCCGGGATCGGCAGCCGCCTCGCCAACCTCGCCGCCATCGAGATCAACCCCGGCATCGTGCTCGACGACGCCAAGGTGCCCGAGTCGAAGTCGGGCCTCTCGCCGATCCTCGGCATCGTCGGTGGTGCCCTTGCCGGCCTCGGCGCCGCACTCGCCGCCGCCTTCCTCCTCGACCGCCAGGACGACCGCCTCCGGGAGCCCGCCGCCGAGCTCGAGGCCATGGGCCTCGGCGTGCTCGGCTCGGTCCCGGTCGGGCGTGGCCTGTTCGGTGGCGGCCCGGCCATCGCCGAGCCGACCTCCGACACGGCCGAGTCGTATCGACGGGTGCAGGGTTCGGTGGTGTTCGCCCTCGACCAGCAGGACAAGACGGTCGTGCTCGTCGCCGGCCCGAACAACCCCCACTCCTCGACCACCGTCGCCGCCAACCTCGCCGTCTCGGCCGCACGTGCCGGCCGTCGGGTGCTGCTCGTCGGTGCCGATCTGCGCCGCCCGTCGCTGCACGAGCGATTCGGTCTCGACAACCGCATGGGCCTCTCCGATGTGCTGTCGGGCAAGGGTCGCCTCGGCGATGCCCTCCAGCAGTGGCAGGGCGCCCCGAACCTGCGGGTGCTCTCCGCCGGCACCGAGGTCGACCAGCCCGCCGTGCTCCTCCAGAGCCAGGGCATGGGTCGCCTCGTCCAGGCCGTGAAGGGCGAGTTCGATCTCGTCGTGTTCGAGGGCCCGCCGGTGCTCCAGGTGGCCGACGCCGTCGATCTCGCGCCGCTGTGTGATGGCACACTGATGGTCGTGGAACCGTCCCGTGCCACCCGCACCGGTGTCTCCGACGCCGTCGGTCAGCTCCGTCGTGTCGGTTCGCCGGTGCTCGGCACCGTCGTCGCCGAGAACAACCGGGCCTGACCGCCGTGACGATCGCCCCCGACGCACCAGGGTCGGATCGACCCCGGTTCGGGGACGATCTCGCCGCGCTGCCGGTCACCTACCGACCGCGGATCCGCCGCCCCGAAGCCGAGGCGCCGCTGCCCACCTGGCCGATGGCGTTCATGATCGCCGGCTACCCGGCGTGGTTCCTCCTCGGTCTCACCGGGTTCACCTGGGTGATCTTCGCCCTGCCCATGGCGGCGTCGCTGATCCGTCGCCGGAACCTCGTCGCACCCCGCGGCTTCGTGCTCTACCTCGTGTTCCTCTGCTGGATGCTCGGCTCGGCGGTCCAGGTCGACGGCCTCGCCCGCATGTCCGGGTTCGTCCTGCGAGCCGGCTACTACGTCAGCGCCGCGGTGTTCTGCCTCTACGTGCTGAACGGTGGCCGCACCGTCACGGTCGAGCGGGTGGTGCGCTGGTTCACCTACCTCTACATGTCGGTGATCTTCGGCGGCTATCTCGCCTTCATCCTCGGCGACTTCACGTATCTCGCCCCGGCCGGCTGGTTCCTCCCCGGCGCCCTGATCGAGAACGAACTGATCCGGGCGCTGGTCAACCCGACCTTCGCCCAGGTGCAGGACTTCATCGGCTTCCCCGTGCCCCGGCCCACCGCGCCGTTCCAGTACACCAACGGCTGGGGTGCCTCGACCGCCCTGCTCACGCCGTTCGCGATGGTCGCCATGAGCGACGAGCGGATCGGCATGAACCGCTCACTCGTGCGGTTCACCCTCTTCGCCTCGGTCGTCCCGATCGTGGTGTCGATGAACCGTGGCCTCTGGCTGAGCCTCGGGGTCGGCTTCCTCTACGTGGCGTTCCGATCCGGCATCGCCGGTCAGCGCAAGCTGCTCGGGGCGATGCTGGCCGGCTTCATCGGACTCGGTGCGGTGTTCGTCTTCACCCCGCTCGGTGATCTCGTGTCGGAGCGTCTCGCCACCGGCCACTCCGACGAGGACCGCGGCGATCTCGCCACCGGTGCCATCGCCGGTGCGATCGAGTCGCCGCTGCTCGGCTTCGGCTCTCCTCGGACCCTGGTCGAGGGCAAGTTGCCGATCGGCACACATGGCCAGGCCTGGAACCTCATGTTCTCGCACGGCTTCCCGGCGTTCTTCTCCTACGTGGGGTTCATGGCGATGCTCGCCTGGAACTCGAAGAAGTTGGTCGAACCACGAGGGGTGTGGCTCCACACGGTGGTGATCATCGGCCTCGTGCAGATGCCGTTCTACCTCCACCTCCCCCAGCAGCTGTTCTTCATCCTCGCCGGGGGCACCCTCGCGGTCCGCCTCGCGGGCGGGGTCGATCGCAGCTGACGATCGCTCAGACGTCAGCGAACGTCGGCGCGCGGGGTTCGTTGGCGAGTTCGGCGACGTTCGCCGCGTAGCTGATGGCGTGGTACTAGCCCGCCAGCATCGCGAGATCGAGCCGCTGGGCGTCGTCGAGGTGCCGGGCCAACTCGTCGGCGAGCGGGGGCGGCAGGCGACCGTCGTCGTGGAGCGCGTCGACGGCGGCGATGACGACGCGGTCGACCGGGTCGGTCCAACACGCGTCGTCGGCCGAGCCGTGGGTGATCGAGTGGAGTTGTGCCGGGTCGAGACCCGCTCGCTCGGCGAAGAAGGCGACGTGGACACCCCACTCGTACTCCGCGCCGCATCGGGCGGTCACCCGGTCGATGACGAGCTCGCGGAGTCGCAGCGACAACGAGAGTTCCCGGCTCAGCTCGTAGCCGCCCCACGGCTGCAGGGCTCGGGTCATCGCGGGGTTGTGGGCGAACGTGCGGAACAGTGCGATCGGGTCGATCCCCTCCGGCATCATCGGCGCGAGGAGCGCTGCGATCTCGGGTGGGTGGGGTGGCTCGAGTGGGGGGATGGCGGGCATGAGAGTCTCCTCGTGATCAGTGTTTCGAATAACGAAACGCAAGTGTGGCGCCTCCTGTTTCGAAAAGCGAAACGGATCGAGGTGTCCCGCTAGGGTTCGTCGTCGTGAGCACCCCCGTTCCCGGTCGTCCGGCCCGTGGCTCCACCACGGGCCGACCCCTCATGGCCGCCCTGGATCTCTTCGGTCGACGGTGGGCCCTGCGGATCCTCTGGGAGCTCCGGGAGGGGCCTCTCGGTGCCCGAGCGCTGCTCGGCCGCTGCGAGGGGCTCTCCTCGAGCGTGCTCTACCAACGCCTCCGGGAGCTGGCCGATGCCGGGCTCGCCGTCGGCGACGACGGGACATGGGCGCTCACCGTGCTCGGGGCCGAGGTCGGCGAGGCGATCGCGCCGCTCGATGCCTGGTCACGTCGATGGGCCGACGAGATCGGGCCCGACGTCGCCGGGACTACCGGCTGAACTTCGCCTTGATCGGCGCCGCGGCGGGGCCGAGATCGAGTGGTCCGCTCAGGGCGGCGATCAGGCCGAGGAAGACGAGCCCGGCGAGCATCGACACACCGGCGACCGCGAGGAACGACGACACGGGCACGAGTCCGGCGAGGCCGAACACGGTGACGGCGAGCAATCCGACGAGCAGGCCCGGTCGGCCGAACGGGATGAGCTTCACGTCGCTGAAGATCTGCCAGGTCGGGAGCATCCGGTAGACGATCACGCCGGCCACCCAGGCGATCGCGGCGCCCTCGATGCCGTAGGTGGGAACGAGCACGAGATCGAGCACGACGTTCACCGCGAGGGCGAGCGCCACGTTCACGAGCGACCGCTTGCTCCGCCCCCGCATGAGCAGGACGAAGTCGACCGGACCGAACGCCGAGGCGAACAACATGCCGATGCCGAGGATCCGCAGCGCATCGGCGCCGACGACGAACTCGTCACCGAACACCCCGAGTGCGGTCTCCGGTCGGGTGGCACAGAGCAGGAACAGCGGCCAGACCGGAATCATCGTCCACGCCGCGGTGGCGTGATAGAGGCGGCGGGCGCCGGGCAGGTCGCCGACGGCGAACAGCTTCGAGATCTGCGGCGCCATCGCCTGACTCACCGAGAACATGAAGAAGTTGCCCGAGGTGATGAGGCGGGAGAGCGTGCCGTACACACCGGCGGCGGCCTCGCCGGCGATGGCCGAGACGATGAGCACGTCGAGCCGTTCCATGGCGATCTGGAACGTCGTCGAGAGGCCCCGGGGACGGGCGTAGGCCCAGATGGCGGCACCGTCGGGCAGGTCGACGTCGGTCCTGCCGTCCAGCTGGAGGAAGGCCCGGCGGGCCAGTGGCACCGTGATTCCGATGGGGGCGACCCACAGCAGCGTGAGCCAGGGCAACGACACGTCGAGCATCGCGCCCACGATCACGCCGACGAGCTGGAGGACCGGGCGGATGATCTGGTGGATGAGCGCGGTCGGCCGCATCGATCCGAGTCCGCGGGTGCCTCCGAGGTAGAGGGCGGCGAGCGGCCACGCCGGGATGAACGGAGCCGCGGCGATGATCGACCAGCGGAGGTCGTCGACGGCGTCGTCGGCGAACAGTTCGGCGAGCGCGGACGAGGCGAGCAGCGTGATGGCGGCGAGGGCCACCGAGGTGATGAGCACCGGGCGCACCATGCGAGCCACGAGCGGTGCCACCCGGGCGCCGGGTTCGTCGGCGCGCAGCCGCGACACGAAGTAGACCATCGAGGTCTCGGACCCGACCTTGGCCGTGTTGCCGAGGATCATGTAGATCGCCGACGCGGCGAGGAAGATGCCGGCGCCGGCATCACCGAACGACTGCGCGACCAGGTAGGCCAGGACGAACTGGCTGAGCGCGGTGATCACCGAGCCGAGGGTGTTGATCCCGGCACCCCGCGCCGCCGAGGCGACGGCCTGGTCCTGGGTGGCGGTCATCGCGCCAGGCGTTCCTCGAGCACCCGCCCGGCGGCGGCATCGAGATCTGCCATGTTCGAGGGCAGCCAGCCCTGGCCGATGAGTCGACACTCACGGGCGAGGAGTTCGGCGAGGTAGAGGTCGAGCATCGGCTCGACCCGTTGGGCCTGGCCGAGCTCGTGGAGCTGCGGAGCCACCCGGCCGGGCAGCTGGCGCAGCGCCATCACGTCGGTCTCGCCCCGGCGACGTCGACCGTCTTCGAAGTGGGCGTGGAACACGTCGAACCCGACGGGGCGGTCGCCGTCGGCGAACTCCCAGTCCCACACCGAGATGTCGCCGCCGCGGGTCGCCATGTTCCAGGGCGTGAGGTCGCCGTGCCAGAGCGACATGTCGAACTCGGTGTCGCCGTGACGATCGAGCAGACGGTCGAGGTCGATCCGGTCGTGCAGGCCGACACGGCGCCAGGAGTCGACGAGGTTCGAGTCGGCGAGTGGTCGGCGATCCGGTTCGACCACGCTGGCCACGGCGTCGACCACGGCGGTGCGGACCACCGGTCGGCGGCGGGCCGAGAAGGGGGTGTCGATGTTGCCGATGACGAGCACGTCGAACTCGCGCCACCGGGTCTGATGCAGCACCGGCGGGGTGTGCATCCACGCCGGCAGCGTGTGCTCGACGGCATGGAGCCATCGGGCTTCGTTCTCGAGCAGCTCTCGGGTGAACGGCGTCCAGCCGATCTTGGCGAAGCCGACCACGTCGCCGTCGGGGCGCACGAGCTGGAGCACGGGCTTGCGGTTGCGGCGTCGCGGACCGAGCGTCACCGCGGCGAACAGTTCCGGTTCGCCGAGCACGCCGGCGAGATGGTCGACGAGTGCGAAGGCCTGGAGCTCGAGCAGATCGCCCGGAAGGTGTTTCAGCAGGCCGAATCGGCCGGCCGCCTGGCCCACGAGACCGGCGACCCGTTCGGCCGGTGTCCGGGCGTCGTGGAACCGGCGCAACGACGCCGCGGCGACCCGCCCCGGCTTGGTCGGCACGAGGAACTGCGGCTGCGCTCGCGACGGACGGCACAGGTACACCGTCGAGGTGTCGGTGGCGCGTCGTCCGAGAATCCGATCCAGCCAGGCCAGATCGTCGTCGTCGAGCTCGTCGTCGAAGGAGTCGTCGCCGGCGCGGCCGGCGGGCGTTGATGCCACCATCAGGGTCACCGTCGGCGGGTTGGGGGCTCGGGTCAAGCGATTGGGTCGACAAAACCCCCGTGGCGGCGTGAATGCTCAACGCGGTGCCCGTGGGGCCGATGGGGAACCGAGGAGGTGCGTGAGCACATGAAGCGAACTGCCCTGATCGTCGTGATCGCCGCGCTGGCCGCCGGTTGTTCGAGCGCGCCCGTCGACGAGAACGCCGGGTCGACGTCCTCCTCGGCCGCCACCGCGACCACCGCTGGATCCGCCGACGGCACCATCACCACCGACGGCGACGAGCCGGAGGCCACGCAGGTCGAGGCCGACGAACCGGTGTCGAGCACCACGGTGCCCACCTCGGCGACCACGACCGAGACGATCCCCCAGACCACGATCGACATCGGGGCGCCCGAGACCACGGGCCCGCCGATCACCGACCCACCTCCTCGCGACGACGAGGACGACGCGGTGCCGCCCGTCGAGACCCAGGCCTACACCGACGACATCGCCGTGGCCTGCGCCACGGTCGAGTTCGTGTACCTGGGCCTGCGTGACGGCTTCGACGTCGACCTCCTCGATCTCGATGTCGGCGCCGCCATGGCCGAAGGTGCCGACCCGGCCCGCTACGGCGACGTCTCCGCCGCACTGATCGACGCCGGCCCCGGCGACGCCGAGGCCCGCGCCGACGACTTCCTCGCCGTCTGTGCCTCCCAGGGATACGAGCGACTGTGACCGACTACGAAGACCTCCTGCCGTTCACCACGGGCCGCACGCTGAAGATCCTCTTCGTCTCGTCGTCCGGCGGTCACCTCTCCCAGCTGTTGCAGCTCCGCCCCTGGTGGGAGGACCACGATCGTCGCTGGGTCACCTTCGACCTCCCGGACGCCCGCTCGAAGCTCGGTGGCGAGCAGCTCATCCCCGCCGCCTACCCGACGACCCGGAACATCCCGAACCTCGTCCGCAACTGGGCGCTCGCCCGGCGTCTGCTCGACGAATGGGTGCCCGACGTGATCGTCTCGAACGGGGCCGGTGTGGCCGTTCCGTTCTTCGTGATCGGGCGGAACAAGCAGATCCCGACCGTCTACCTCGAGGTCTACGACCGGGTCGACAGCCGCACCCTCACCGGCCGTCTGTGCCGGCCCTTCGCCGACCTGTTCCTCGTGCAGTGGCCCGAGCAGCAGGTGCTCTACCCGAACAGTCGACTCGTGGGACCGCTCTACTGATGCACCTGCCTCCTCCTCTCGTCGTCGTGTGTGTCGGCACCGACCATCACCCGTTCGACCGGGTGGTCGGTTGGGTCGACCGCTGGGCCGCGTCCGACACGGGCCGCTCGGCCCGCGTCGTGATCCAGCACGGCACCGCCTCCCCGCCCGATCACGCGGAAGGCCGCGAGCTGATCCCGCATGCGGAGCTCTCCGACCTGTTCTCCCTCGCCGCCGCCGTGGTGTCCCACGGCGGCCCCTCCACCGTCATGGACGCCCGCATGGTCGGTTCGGTCCCGATCGTGGTGCCCCGGAATCCGGCCCACGGCGAACACGTCGACGATCACCAGATGCGCTTCGGTCGGCACCTGGACAAGCACGGCCTCGCCACCCTCGCCTCCTCGGAGCGCGAACTGCACGACCTCCTCGACGGCGCCGTCGCCGACCCGGAACGCCACCGGCTCGAGGTCGGACCCGAAAAGCTCTCACCCGGCGTACTCCGCTTCGCCACCCTCGTCGATCACCTGCTGCAGGTCCGCAGCGTGGACGGATCCCGCATCGTCGAGCTCGAACGCCCCGGAGGTGCCTCGTGACCCGTGTGCCCAACCCCCGCCTCGACGACCGATCGGTGTCGGTGGTCATCGCCACCCGCGACCGTCCGGAGCTGCTCCGTCGCGCCATCGACGGCGTCCGGATGCAGTCCCACGACGCCCCGGTCGAGATCGTCATCGTCTTCGATCGCACCGAACCCGACCTGTCGCTCGAGACCGTCGAGGGGCCGTTCTCGATCCGTGTGATCACGAATGCACGCAGCGGTGGTCTCGCCGGCGCCCGCAACACCGGGATCGAAGCGGCGCAGCACGCGTGGATCGCCTTCTGCGACGACGACGACGAGTGGCTCGACGGCAAGCTCGCCGCCCAGTTCGACGCCATCGCCGCCGATCCCCGGTCGAGCTTCGCCTGCACCGGCATCTTCATCCGCTACGAGGGCGAGGACACGCCCCGCATCCCCGACCCGGAGAAGATGACCTTCGCCGGGTTCCTCGAGGATCGCATGACCGAGGTGCACCCCAGCTCGTTCCTGATCCATCGGCGCACCCTGATCGACGAGATCGGTCTGGTCGACGAGGAGATCCCCGGGTCCTACGCCGAGGACTACGACCTCATCCTGCGCGCCGCCCGCCTCGCCCCGCTCGCCGTGGCCGGTGTGCCGCTGGTGCGGGTGTGGTGGCACGGCGGCTCGTACTTCTTCGAGCGGTGGCAGACGATCGACACCGCCCTCGACTACATCGTCGACAAGTTCCCCGAGTTCGCCGACCATCCGGCGGGCCTGGCTCGCATCCGCGGTCAGCAGGCCGTGGCCAAGGCCGCCATGGGCGACCGTGGTGGCGCCGTGAAGACCGTGGTGGAGACCTTCCGTCTCAACCCGCTCGAGAAGCGGAACCCCGTCGCCCTCGCCGTTGCCGCCGGCCTCCCCGCCGGGACGGCGCTGAAGGCGGCGCACCGCCTGGGCAAGGGCATCTGACCCCACGGACCCCGCAGCGACGATGACGCCCCACGACCACACGACGACCGCGCCTCCGGCCGGGTTCGCCGACCTCATGCGGCGCGCCCGTGAAGCGGCCCTCTCGGGGGACACCGACGCGATCCTCGACGACCTCGACGACGCGCTCCGGCACACCACCGAGGCGAGTGAGCGGGCCCAGCTCCACCTCGCCGCCGCCACGGTCACCCAGGGATCGGCCGATCGTTCGCTGTCGGCGACGGCGGCCGAACGTGCCGTGTCGGTCCTGCGCCGCTCCGACGATCATGTCCATCACGGCATCGCCGCCGCGATCGCGTCCACCTGCGTGGCCCGGACCGGCCGACGCGAGGAGGCGCTCGCCCTGGTGGTCGAGTCGCTCGCCGCGGCCGAGCTGGCCGACGGGACGGCGTTCGATCGTGCCCGTCGGTCCAATGCGATCGCCACCACCCTCTACGAGATGGGTGCCTTCGCGGAGGCCTCGGCCCGCGTCCTGGAGGCCTTCGCCGGCGCCCACGACGCCGGACGGCATGCCCGTGAGATCCTCGCCACCAGCGTCGCCTGGCTCCACGTCGAGTGGGCGCGTTGGCAGGACGGCCCCGTCGACGTGCCCGCCCTCACCGCCGATCTCGACGAGGCGCTGACGTTGCTCGAAGACGACGAGGCCAGCCCCGTGAGCCGCGAAGTGATCGGACCGGTGCTCCGGGCCGAGCTCGCCGTGCTCGCCGGTGCGGCCACGTCGATCGAACGGTCCTGGACGTCGTCGCCGGTAGTCGTCGACATGCCCGATCGTCTCGGCGGTTGGGTCGATCTCGTCGAAGCGGAGCTCGACCTCGTCGAGGGCCGCCCGGACGACTGCCTGGCTCGTCTCGACGCCTCGGGCGATCGGCTGGTCCACGCGGTCGACGACCATCGGGCGGCACGAGCCCGACTGCTGCGCCTCCAGGCGCTGGTCGCCCTCGGCCGCACCGAGGAGGCCGCCTCGCTCGCCACCGAGCTCGCCATGGCATCCCGTCGGGACACCCTCGAGGCCCGTGCCGATCTGGCCGGCCAGCTCAGCGTCCGGGTGGAGGTCGAACGTGCCGCCCGGAAGCTGCGCGACACCTCCGGTGCCCTCGCCGAGGCGATCGCCGTCGACCCCCTCACCCGGGTCGGCAGCCGCTACCGCTACGAGGAGCTCCGCGCCGAGGCGGTCAGCCGCGAAGGCATCGGCACGGTCTTCCTCATCGACCTCGACGGGTTCAAGGCGGTGAACGACGACGACGGCCATGTGGTCGGCGATCGGGTGCTCGCCGCGGTCGGATCGCTGTTGCTCCGGTGCTTCTCCCCC
Source organism: Acidimicrobiales bacterium (assembly GCA_020630195.1). GTDB lineage: Bacteria > Actinomycetota > Acidimicrobiia > Acidimicrobiales > SZUA-35 > JAHDBV01. The sequence continues at coordinate 26,521 of JAHDBV010000029.1, read as the reverse complement.
TACGACGAGATCGCCCGCCTCGGTGGCGACGAGTTCGTGGTGGTGCTCGACGTCGAGGACGAACAGATCCTGTCCACGATCCGGACCCGTCTCATGGAGATGTTCCGCTCGGAGCGCTGGTCGACCCTGGGCGCCTCGCACCGGGTGACCGCCTCGGTCGGTGTCGCCCGTGGGCCGCTCACCGAGCTCGATCGGCTGATCGGCGAGGCCGACGCCGCGATGTATCGGGCGAAGCGGGCCGGTGGCGACGGTCTCGTCACCGCCTGAGGACAGACCCGCATGGTGGGCGATCGACGGCGTGCCTGAGGCACGGATCTAGCGTTCCTGGTGCCCAACGGTCCCGGGAGGCGTCGTGAACGCAGCCGACACGAGCAACCGCAGCGCCATCAGCGTGTTCGACATGTTGAAGGTCGGCGTCGGGCCGAGCAGCTCACACACGCTCGGGCCGTGGCGAGCGGCCGAGCAGTTCCTCGCCGTGCTCGCCGACCGCCGCCACGAGGTGATCGGGATCGAGGTCGACCTCTTCGGGTCGCTCGCGAAGACGGGTCGGGGTCACGGCACCGGCATCGCCGTGCTGATGGGCCTGGAGGGACACGATCCCGAGACCTGCGACGTCGAGCTCATCCCTGCCCTCGGTGACGTTCTGGCCGAGCGGGGCACGCTGCTCCTCGGCGGCAACCACCCCGTGCCCTTCGACCGCGAGCGCGACGTGCGCTTCCGGGGCGACCGCACACTCGCGTTCCACCCGAACGGGATGACGCTGCGAGCGACCCTCACCGATGCGACGACGCTCGAACACACCGCCTACTCGGTCGGTGGTGGGTTCGTCGTGACCGAGCACGATGCAGGGGCGACCGCGGTCGACCTCGTGGCGCTGCCACATCCGATCGAGTCGGCCGCCGACCTCGCCGAGTGGTGCGCCGACGGCGATCGGTCGATCGCCGGCGTCGTCCGTCGCAACGAGCGGACCTGGCGCAGCGACGCCGAGATCGACACCGACCTGCTCCGGATCCGCGACGTGATGATCGAGTGTGTCTTCCGGGGCGTGCGAACCCGAGGGGTGTTGCCCGGCGGACTGGACGTCACCCGCCGCGCCGCCGACCTCCACGATCGGCTCATGGAACCGGCCGACTCGTTCGAGACGGCGTCGGGCTGGTTCGACGCCGTGCGGGGTTCCCGGCCCAACTTCGAGCACACGGTGAAGTGGGTCAGCTGCTTCGCCCTCGCCGTCAACGAGGAGAACGCGGCGTTCGGGCGGGTCGTCACCGCGCCGACCAACGGCGCCGCCGGGGTGCTCCCGGCGGTCCTGTTGCACTATCTGGCCACCGCCGACACCGACGATCTGGATGCGGCGTCGGTCCGGTTCCTGATGGTGGCGGCCGAGATCGGCTCGATCTTCAAGAAACGGGCCACGATCTCCGCCGCCATGGGCGGCTGCCAGGCCGAGATCGGCGTCTCGTCCGCCATGGCAGCCGCCGCACTCGTGGAAGGGCGGGGTGGTTCGGTCCACCAGGCGCTGATGGCGGCCGAGATCGCGATGGAACACCACCTGGGCCTCACCTGCGACCCGATCGGTGGTCTCGTCCAGGTGCCGTGCATCGAGCGCAACGCGATGGGTGCCATGAAGGCGATCACCGCCGCCCACCTCGCGCTGTCGAGCGTGCCCGAGCGGGCCCGGGTCTCGCTCGACGACGTGATCGAGACCATGTGGGCCACGGCCCAGGACATGAGCGTCAAGTACAAGGAGACCGCGGAGGGCGGCCTCGCGGTGCGGATCCCCGTGAGCGTCATCGAGTGTTGAGCGTTTCCGGCGGACCCGGGAACTGGTCGGGTCACCCGGCCGTTGTGATCACATGACGACGACGCAGACCTGGGAGACCCGCTACGAAGCCATGATGGGGACCGATCGTGGCAAGCCCGCACGCACGGACCGCAACAGCCTCACCGACATGCTCTTCGGTGGCGAGGCGGCGAGTGCGGTGATTCACGCCATCGCCCGCGGTCTTCGTCGGGGGCGCTGAGCCACCACGGCGGCGACGATCTGCCGTGCGGCCAACGGCCGCCGGCCCGCCGGGGTGACGCGACCCGGCCCGCCGTGGGAGTCTCGGGCCTCGTCACGAGGAGCGCCCATGAGCAACGAGATCGATGTCACCGTCTACGGAGCGACCGGATTCACCGGTCGTCTGATCGCCGAGTACGCCGCCGGCCGCATGGGGGACGAGCCGGGCTTCAGCCTCGCGCTCGCCGGTCGCAACGCCGACAAGCTCGCCACCACCCGGGCCGATCTCGGACTCGGTGACGAGGTCGAGCTGATCGTGGCCGATGGTGACGATCTCGAGGCGCTCACGGCCATGGCCGACCGGTCGAAGGTCGTCATCGCGGCCGCCGGGCCCTACCTGGAGTACGGCTCGAAGGTCGTCGAGGCCTGCGTGGCGACTGGGACGGACTACGTCGACCTGTGCGGCGAGCCCAACTGGATGCGGACCACCATCGACACCCACACCGAGGCGGCCGCCAGCACCGGCGCCCGGATCGTGCACTCCTGTGGCTTCGACTCGATCCCGTCGGATCTCGGGGTCTTCCTGCTCCAGGGTCTCGCCCACGAGGCGCAGGGTTCGCCGATCTCCCGGGTGAAGGGTCGGGTGCGTGACATCCGGGGTTCGGCCTCGGGGGGCACCGTGGCGAGCTTCATGTCGTCGATGGCCGCCGGCCAGGCCGATCCGTCGGTGGGCGCCAACCTGCTCAATCCGCACGGCCTCACCTCGTCCCAGAGCGGTGTGCCCCAGCCCGATGCGACCAAGCCCGTGCACGACGACGATCTGGGCCAGTGGGCGTCTCCGTTCGTCATGGCGCTCATCAACACCAAGACGATCCACCGCTCGAACGATCTGCTCGGTGGCCGCTACGGCGAGCTCGAGTACGACGAGATGGTCTCGACGGGCCCCGGCGACGAGGGCAAGGCGATGGCCGAGGCGCTCGCCGCCTCCGGTGGCGGGATGGACGCCGACTCGATGTCGCGCCAGCCCGGCGAGGGCCCCGACGCCGCGGAGCGCGAAGCCGGTGGGTTCACGATCGCGTTCACCGGTGATCTCGACGACGGCCGGCGAGCCGAGGTCACGGTCACCGGGCACCAGGATCCGGGCTACGGCTGCACCTCGAAGATGATCACCGAGTCGGCGTTGTGTCTGCTCCAGGACGGCATCGAGACCCCGGGCGGCGTGTGGACGGCGGCCTCGGCGATGGGCGACGCCCTCACCGCCCGCCTCGCCGACACCGGGGTGCTGACCTTCACCGACGCGATCGGCTGACGCGTGGCCGGCACGCTCGACCTCGACGCCCTCGTCCACGCCGCACACGACGGCTACGTGGCGGCTCGTCCGCGCAGTGCGGCGGCGGACGAGCGGGCACGGCGGGTGCTGCCGGGCGGCAACACCCGGTCGGTGCTCGACTTCGCTCCGTTCCCGTTCCGGGTGACGGGCGCCGAGGGGGTGGAGCTGGTCGACGTGGACGGTCACCGCTACGTCGACTTCTGCGGCAACTACACGGCCGGCCTGCTCGGCCACTCGCCCGTGGGCGTGCGCGACGCCGTGGTCGAGGCACTCGACGGGGGTTGGGCGCTCGGTGCCACCCACGAGCGCGAGATCGAACTCGCCGAACTCGTGTGCGATCGCTTCGCCTCGATGGATCAGGTGCGCTTCACCAACTCGGGCACCGAGGCGAACCTGATGGCGATCGGCACCGCCCTCCACCACACGGGCCGATCGACGGTGGGGGTGTTCGAGCGTGGCTACCACGGCGGTGTCCTGTCGTTCGGGCCCCGAGCCGACGGCCCGCATCATCCGCTGAACGTCCCGCACCCGTTCCGGGTGGTGCCCTTCGACGACGTGGCTGCACTCGACGAGCTCTTCGCCGACGACGACCTCGGCTGCGTGCTCGTCGAACTGGTCCAGGGCTCGGGCGGGTGCCGACCGGCGTCGCCGGCGTTCGCGGCCGAGCTCCGGCGACGATGCGACGAGCACGGTGTCGTCCTCGTCGTCGACGAGGTCATGACCTCCCGCCTCGGTCCCGGGGGTGCCCAGGAACGGTTCGGCATCGAGGCCGACCTCACGACCCTCGGCAAGTACGTCGGGGGCGGCATGACGTTCGGGGCCTTCGGTGGGCGTCGGTCGGTGATGGCCGGTTTCGATCCGGCCGCGGACGGAGCCCTGACCCAGGCCGGCACGTTCAACAACAACGTCGTCTCGATGGCCGCGGCGGTGCACACACTTCGCCACGAGCTCCCGGCCGACCGGCTGGCCGAGGTCAACGAGCGGGGCGACCGGCTGCGGTCGGCGCTCGCCGAGGTGTGTGCGGCGAGCCGGGCCGGCCTCTCCGTGACCGGCATGGGTTCGATGGTGTGCCTGCACGCCGAGGACGACCGGGTGCTCGAGCTCGTCTTCCACGGGCTGCTCGCCGACGGGCTCTACATCGCCCGCCGCGGGTTCATGGCGCTGTCGATGGCGGTGACCGACGAACACGTCGGGCGACTCGTGAGCGGTGTCGCCCAGGCACTCGCCTCGCTCGACGGCTGATCGCCGGGGCCGACCCAACCCCGGTGGCCGCCGGAGCGTCTCTCCCGTGATGCCTCTGCCCGACCCCCGGCCCGAGCCGACCGTGGCGCTCGACGCCCGGACCTTCTGCGATGCGCAGTGGGGCCCGCTCGTCGGTGTGCTCACGGTGAAGCTCGGCGATCGTGAGGTCGCCACCGAACTCGCCCAGGAGGCGCTGGCGCGGGCGTGGGAGCGGTGGCCGGAGGTCTCGGTGATGGACCACCCCGACCGCTGGGTGTTCCGGGTGGCGCTGAATCTCGCGAGTTCGTGGATCCGGCGACGGGCTGCGGAACGCCGGGCCCGCCAACGACTCCGTGCCGGCCGGCCCGATCCCGGCCGCCACCTCGCGACGGCCGAGGTCGTCGATCTCCGCGACGCCGTGCGTTCGCTGCCGAAGCGGGAGCGTGAGGTGATCACGCTGCGGTACTACGGCGACCGCTCGGTGGCCGATGTCGCCGAACTCCTCGGCATCTCCGAGGGCACGGTGAAGGCCGCTGCACACGCCGCCCGCAACCGCCTCCGCAGCCGTCTCGAGCTCGGGGAGGCGCCGTGATGGACCCACTCGATCAGCTCCGGCGTGACGCCCGCTCGTTCGACGGGCCGGCCGACGTCGATGCCGTGCTCGAACTGGTCGACCGGCGGCGTCGACGCAGCGGCGCGCTGCGCCTCGCCGGGGTGGCCGTGCTGTTCACACTGATGGGCGGACTCGTCGTCGGTCTCGTCGGTCGTGATGATCCGGTGGTCGTCGAGGCGGCGACGCCCGACGTCGACGCGTTCTTCCGCGACGTGCGTGCCGCCGACGCCGACGGGATCGACCGCTACATCACGCTCGGCGGGGATCTCGACGTCACCGACGACAACGGCCTCACCGGTGTGCTGCTCGCCTCGGTGCGGAACGACCCGACCACGCTCGCCACGCTGCTCGAGTCGGGCGCCGATCCCGAGCTCCGCAACGACCAGGGCGAGAACGCCCTGCACGTGGCCGCCCGGTTCGGGTTCGTCGAGGTGACCGAGGTGCTGCTCGCCAATGGGGCCGACCCCGACGTGGCGGCCGGCTCCCGCGATGCCCGTACGGCGCTGCACTTCGCCGTCGAGCGGGGAGAGGTCGAGGTGACCCGGACGCTGCTGGCCGGCGGCGCCGATCCCGACGCCCGGACCGAAGGCGGCGCCCCGGTGTTGGAATCGGCCTTCGGCGGTGCCCCGCTCGAGATCGTGCCCCTCCTCCTGGCGGCCGGGGCCGACGCGGGAGCGGACACACCGTGGGGGCCGCTGACGGAGGTCGCCCGCGCCCGCGGCCTCGACGAGATCGCCGAGTTGCTGTCGGAGGCGACCGACGGTTCGTGACGCGGACCCAACCGGGCACGCGGCTGGTGCGTCTCTCCGCCGTATCCCCTCCGGAGGTCTGCCATGCGAACCGTCACACGCCCGATGCGCCCGATCCTGATCGCCGTCGTTCTGCTCGCCGCGTGCGGATCGACCGCCGAGGACGCCGAGCCGGCCGCGACCTCGACGGCCGTCGCCGAGGCCACCACCACCTCGGCCCCCACGACGGAGACCACCGCGTCGCCCTCGATCGACCTCGACGCCGCGAACGACGCACTCGAGGAGGCCGTCCGCTCGAGCGACGTCGAGGCGGTCGCCGCTGCCCTGTCGAACGGTGCCGATCCCGACCACACCGGTCTGGTCAACCCCGTGGTCCACATGGCGGCCGAGCGTGGCGACCTCCCGATCGTGCAGATGCTCCTCGATGCGGGCGCCGACCCCGAGGCGGCCGGCACGCAGAACCACTCGGCGATGATCCGAGCCGCCCTCGCCGACCAGCGGGAGGTCCTGACGTTCCTGATCGAGGCCGGGGCCGACCTGGACCGCCGGGAGACCTCGCCCGGGCGTCCCGTCCTGATGCTCGCCATCGACGGCCGAGCGGATCTCGAGACCCTCGAAGTGCTGATCGACGCCGGCGCCGACCTCGATGCCCGTGACGAGCGGGGCGAGACCGCACTGTCGGCGGCGACGTTCACGAACGTCTACGACGCCGCGGAGCTGCTCATCGAGCGGGGGATCACCGTCGACACCCGTAACAACGACGGCATCTCCCCACTCGGCTGGGCCCGCACCGACGAGATGAAGGAGCTGCTGCTCGCGAACGGCGCGACGGAGTAGTTGTCACACCTCCGGTGCCGATTCGAGGCAGGATCGCGGGATGCATCGCTTGATCGCCCTGCTCGCCTCCATGCTCCTCGTCCTCGCCGCCTGCGGTGGCGGCTCCGACGGTGACGCCGCCGAGGTGAGCACCGAAGGTGGTGAGTCCTTCGAGTCGGCGGAGACCACCGTCGCCGAGGAGACGACCACGACCGCCGCCGAGACCACCACCACCGTGGAGGAGACCACGACGACGGTGGAGGAGACGACGACCACCACCGTGGAGGAGACCACGACGACCGCCGAGGAGACCGCGATCGGCGACGTCGACGCCTTCGAGCTCTCGGTGGGGGACTGCCTGCGTGGTTCGTCCGAGGGTGAGGTGAGCGGCTTCGAAGGTGTGCCCTGCGAGGAAGAGCACGATTCGGAGGTGTACCACCTCTTCGACTTCGCCGATGGTGAGTTCCCCGGCAACGAGGGCTTCGACGAGACCTCGATCGACGAGTGCCTCGCCGCCTTCACGACCTACGTGGGGATCGCCTACGACGACTCGCTCGTCTACGACATCTCGTGGCTCGAGCCGACCTCGCAGTCGTGGAGCAACGGCGATCGTGAGATCGTCTGCCTCCTCGTGCCGTGGGAGGCCGACACGCTCATCGGCTCGGGTCGTGGCGCCGCCCAGTAGCCCGATCCGGCGACGCATACTGCGGACATGACCGACCCCACCGCCGCTCCCGACACGACCTACGCGAGCTACCCGTCACTCGTCGACCGCACGGTGTTCGTCACCGGCGGGGCCGACGGTGTGGGCGCGGGGATCGTGACCGAGTTCGCGGCCCAGGGTGCCCGGGTCGGGTTCGCCGACATCCAGGCCGACAAGGCGGCGGAGGTCGTCGCGGCCTGCGTGGCGGCCGGTGCTCGCCACACGCCGACGTTCTACGAGGTCGACCTGCTCGACATCGAGGCGACCCAGGGGATGCTGGCGACGGCGATCGACGACCTCGGCGGCATCACCGTGTTGGTGAACAACGCGGCGTCCGACGATCGCCACACCTGGGACGAGGTGACCCCCGACTACTGGGACGACCGGATCAACGTGAACCTCCGCCACTACTTCTTCGCGATCCAGGCGGTGGCGCAGCAGATGCTCGACGCGAAGAACGGCTCGATCATCAACATCGGCTCGTCCTCGTACCAGATCCAGGAGGACTTCTTCCCCGGCTACGCCATCGCGAAGTCGGGCGTCGAGGGCATCACCCGGACCTTGGCCCGCACCTTCGGTGTCGACAACGTGCGGGTGAACACGGTGCTGCCGGGCTGGGTGGCGACCGAGAAGCAGCTCACCAAGTGGTGGTCGCCTGAGGGCGAGGAGGGCACGATGCGCGATCAGGCGATCAAGCGGCGGATCTATCCGAAGGAGTTCGCCCAGATGGTGCTGTTCCTCGCTGCGGACGACGGTGCCGCCTGCACGGCCCAGGAGTTCGTGGTCGACGGCGGCCGCCGCTGAGAGAAGTCCGGGTGGTCGTGATGGGGCGGATCCGAGGTGCGGCGTTGGTCCTCGGGCTGATGTTCGCGTCCTGCAGCCCTGGTGCATCGGAGTCCGTGGATCCCGCGGAGCCCGCAACGGAACCGAGCGTTCCGGCCGGGGACGTCGCCGAGCCCGACCAGACCGACACAACCGGCCCGTCGGTTCCGTTCGCTCGCGACACCGTCCGTCTGCAGGGGTTGCTGGCCTGGGCGCCGCCGAACGAGGACGGGTTCGTCACCGTCGTCCTCGCCGGCCAGAGCAACACGAGGTACGTGCCGTGGGCCGCGAGCCCGGCCGACCCAACCGATGCAGCGATCTTCGAGTCCGAGGTCGGAGTGTCGCAGGACGAGATCGCTGCCGTTCTCTTCGGGACATGGGAGGAAGCGTCCTCCTCGGTCGTCGTCGCAGCGATCGAGGTCGTCCCCGACATCGTCGTCGAGCGACTGCGAGCCGACTCGCCATGGGCCGACCGCCTCGCGGTCGAGGCGATCGAGCCGGCTGGGTATCTCGTGACGTTCGGCGGTGAACTCGACATCGGGAGGCGTTCGCTGATTCGCCCGATCGGCCAGGCTGGCGAGCTCGCTGTCGTGCCGGGGTTTCTGATCTGGTCTCCCGACAGCGGCGTCGTCGGGGACGTCGTCTCCGACGCCACCGGGTCATTCGACGAGGCCGTCGCGACGCAGCTGACGTCGATCGCTGGCTGGAGTTCGATCTTCACCGTCGACGCCCAGTCCGTGGACGACCGATGTGCCTCGCTGGGTTGCCCGCCCTCGCTCGTCGAGTCGCTCACGCAGGCCGGAACGCTCGTGTCTTTCACCCGACAGATGTTGCTGTCCCCAGACGGCGACGGGACGTTCACCGTCGTCATGGAGCACGACGACGAGGACTCGGCGGAGGAGAACGCCCGACGTCTGCCTCTGATCTGGTCGTCGGCCTTGCAGCCGTTCGGCCGGCCCTACGCCGATGACGTCGAGCTCCTGTCTGTGCGTGTCGACGGTCGTTTCGTGATCGTCGAGACGCGTGAGTTGACGGAGGGCGCGGCGGGGGCGTTGTGGCTCTCGCCGATGTTCACGTTCGACGACTGATGACCGTGACCCGACTGGCGGCCGACGGTCCGGAACGAGCAGACCGGCTGCTTCGACGTTCGAAGCCGCGAGGTTCGACGTGGTGCCGATCGAGGACACCGCCGGCCTGGGCGACTTGCTCTCGGTGTTCGACGAGGACCTGTCGGACTCCGAGACGCATTGGTTGTCACGACTGGTCTGTGACGAGTTGTGGCGGTCGCCTTTGGTCGCCGCTGGGCCGTGTGCTCCCGAGCGCCAGGTGACCGGGATGTGGTAGCCCGGAGGGGTCGCCGCGACGACGTTCCGGGGGGATCGAACCGATCGCGGTGACCCGTCCAGGGGGACCGTCATGCCGATCGACGTCATCGTCTTCTTCGTCGCACTCACCGTGTGGGCGGGCCTGCTCGTCCACGGATGGCGATCGTCGTCCTACACGTGGTTCGTGCGGTTCGGGCTCGCGATGCTCGTGGTGCTCAACGTGCGTTACTTCATCGACGGGCAGGCCGAGTCGATCGCCTTCTTCGTGGCGATCTACGACGTGCTCGACAACGTCGGCGTCACGGCCACCGACATCCCGGGTGGTATGGCGACGTGCGCCGACTGCTCGGCCTGGGGCGACCGGTTCGCCGCCCATCCGTCGTGGGGTGTCGCCTTCTACGAACGCTTCGCCAACGGGCCGACGTCGCGCAACAACCTGCTCTACGGCCACATCGGCGCCAACACGATCGCCTTCCTGCTGATGCACCACCAGCTGGCCCGTCCCGGCGGTTCGGGTGGCCGGCATCGGCTCGTGGGGCGGATCGGGTTCGGTGCGATCACCGTCGGCACGGTGTGCGCCATGCTCCTCGCCGCCGAGCACGGCTCGGTCGGGGACTACCAGGGTGCCTGGTCGACGTGGGGCTTCGCCTCGATGTCGTTGGTCGTGTGGGGTTGCGCCGTGATGTCGGTGATGAAGATCCGCAACGGCGACGTCGCGGCCCACCGCATCTGGTCGATCCGCTACGCCGGTTCGATGTGGGGTGCGTTCTGGTTGTTCCGGGTGATGCTGTTCGTGCTCGGCCCGTTCACCCGGGGTGTCGACGCCGGGGCCCTCCAGTTCTGCATCTGGTTCTCGGCGCCACTCGGGGTCGCCCTCGCCGAGTGGATCCGGCGCACGCGTCTCGATCGGGACGTGACCGCACCGTCGGCGACGGTCGGACCCGACGTCGCCGTGGTCGGCTGAGAAAACCCGGGTCGCACCCGTACCCCTCCGGGGTGATGCCATCGTTGTGCGGAGTGCATGCGACCGCGCACCCCGCTCATGTCGGCTGACCTCGACGACCTGCTGGCCTCGGCGCGCGCCGGCGAGGGCTGGGCGTTCGACGAGCTCTTCCGGCGATGGAACCCCCGCGTCACGGGCTTCGTCCGGGCTCGTGGGGTGGCCGATGTCGAGGTCGTCGTCAACGACGTGTTCCTAAACGCCTTCCGCGCCCTGCCGTCGTTCGAGGGTGACGGCGACGCCTTCCGTGCGTGGTTGTTCCGGATCGCCCGCAACCGGGTGATCGACGAGGTCCGCCGGGCGGCCCGCCGACCCTCGACCGTCGAGCTCGAACCGGAGCGTGATCCCGTCGGCGGCGACGTGACCCTCGATGCCGACCGGGCGTTCTCCGACGACCGGGTGGTCGCCCTGCTCGCCCACCTCACCGACGAGCAGCGCGAGGTGCTCGCCCTCCGATTCGTCGCCGACCTCACGATCGATCAGATCGCGAGCGCAACGGGCCGTCGACGTGGGGCGATCAAGCAGCTCCAGCGTCGGGCCCTCCGCCGTCTCGAGCGACTCCTCGACGAATCCCCGACCGACCCGTACCCCTCCTGACCTCCAGCGACGTTGACCTCACCGACATGACCGATCACCCACCACGACACTCCCGCCGAGACCTCGACCGACTCGCCGACGGCACCGATGACGGTTCCCCGTTGGGCGAGTTCGTCGTGTCGCTGCGGGCGATGGGCGAGACCGACGGCGTGGCGCCTTCTGCGGCCCTCGCCGAGTTCGTCTCGTCGCCCTCGCACGCCGAGGAACCTGCCGTTGTGGGCGCGGTCACCCCCGATGAGGAGACCTCCCGAATGATTCCCCAACTGACCGCCCTGCTCGCCACCACCGCCGGCAAGCTCGCCCTGACCGGTGGCGTCGCCGCCGCCGCCATCACCGGTGCCGTGGTCGTCGCCGACCCGTTGCCGTCCGACGACGTGCTCGTCACGGCCACGGGCGACAGCTCGACCCCCACGACCGAGACCACGGTCGGCGGGTCCTCGACCTCGGTCACCTCCGTGACGGTGACCTCGACGACCGAGACGACGGCGGGTACGTCGCCGTCGACCACGTCGACCAACAGCGACGACACCACCGGAGTCGTGCCGGTCGACGGTGTCGAGACCGTGCCGGTTCCCGGGGTCGGCTCGGTGACGTATCAGGTGGTCGACGGCGTGCCGTCGCTCGTGTCGGTCGACGCCAGCGCCGAGTGGCAGGTGATCGACGAGAGCACCCCGGGTGAGGTCGACCTGTCGTTCCGGGCCGCCGACGGGCGTCGCATCGATGTCGACATCGAACGAGAGGACGGTGAGATCCGCGTGCGGGTGCGGGACAAGAGCGACGATCTCGATCTCGATGACGACGACTCGGACGACCGCAACGACGATGCCGACGACGACGAGGCTGACGAGGCCGACGAGGTAGACGATGCCGATGAGGCGGACGGCGCCGATGAGGCGGACGACGACCTCGATGACGATGCCGATGAGGGCGACGACCTCGAGGAGCGCGACGACGACTGATCGCTGACGGCCTGTCGGTGAAGGGCAGGCCGACCACCTGGCACTCGGGCCGTCCGGAACTCCCGGGCGGCCCGAGGCTCGTCGACGTAGGGTGCGGCCCGGGGGAGGTCGCTGTGCTCGGATCGTCTCGTCAGCTCGTGACGGATCGTGTCGGTCTGCTCCGCCTGTTGGGCGTCGTTCCCCGATCGGCGATCGTCCTGCTCGCCAGCGCCATGGTGGCGGCCTCGCTGCTGCCGGCGGCGACCGCCTTGGCCGTGGCGTGGCTCGTCGAACGGGTCGTCGTGGTCGCTGCGTCCGACGGTTCACTCGCCGACGTCGCCGTGCCGCTGGCGTTGGTCGGCCTGCTGCTGACGCTCGACCAGGTGGCGCAGTCGCTGCTCGTCCCGTTCCGGAACTGGGTGGCGTCCCGGGTCAACGGCGAGGTCCGTCGCACGATCCGTCGCTCGGTCTCGGCCCGGCCGGGCATCGAACACCTCGAGAGCCAGGTCGTGCGCGACGCCGCCGCCCTGCCGGTCGAGAACGCCTACCTGTTCAACATGGGCGCCGGCGCCGAGGGCCAGCTCTGGATCCTCGCCCGCATGGTCGGCGCCGTCGCCGCTGCAGCGGTGATCGTGCGCTACTCGGTGCTCGCCGCGGTCGTGAGCTTCGGGTGTGTGTTCTGGCAGCGGAGCCTGCTGCGTCGGCACTACGCGTCGGCCATCGCCTCAGGCATGGTCGACACCACGGGGGAGGGACGGGCCGCGTCGTACTGGTCGGACGTGATCGCCTCGCCGGCGGGAGCGCAGGAGATCCGGCTGTTCGGGTTCGGCGGCTGGGCGGTCGAGCGGTTCCACCGGCACGGTCGGGTCCCGGTGGCGGAGCTGTCGAAGGTGCTGCTGGGGGCGCAGTCGCTGCACTGGAAGGTGTTCGTCCTCAACGCGGTCGGTGCGCTGGTCCCGTTCCTGCTGCTCGGTCGCCTCGCGGTCGACGGCGAGATCGATGCCGTCGGTCTGGCTGCGGCGCTCGGTGGTGTGGTCGCCGTGGCCCGGGTGTTGGCGGCGATGGGGTGGGAGGCGTTCTCCATCGAGGCGGCGGTGCCGCAGCTCGGGGCGGTCGAACGGCTGCGGGTGTTCCACGACGAGGAGGTCGTCGCACATGCTCGGCGCCGCTCGTTCGAGTCGACCGACGAGGTCCCGACGATCCGGTTCGAGTCGGTCGGGTTCGCCTATCCCGGGCACGACCAGCCGGTCCTTGACGGCCTCGACCTGACGATCCGGCCCGGACAGTCCGTCGCCCTCGTCGGCGAGAACGGCGCCGGCAAGACGACGTTGCTGAAGCTGCTCGCCGGGTTCTACGAGCCGACGGCGGGACGGATCACCGTCGACGGCGTCGATCTCGCTGAGCTCGATCCGGTCGCGTGGCGGGCCCGGCTCGCCGTGATCTTCCAGGACTTCACCCGGTTCCCGTTGTCGGCCAACGACAACGTCGCCCTCGCCGCACCGGATCACGCCGACGTCGCGGGTCTCGTCGAGCGGGCGCTCGCGGCGGCGGGTGCGAGCGAGATCGTGGCCGGCCTGCCGTCCGGCACCGAGACCGTGCTGTCGCGGTCGTTCACCGGAGGGGCCGACCTGTCGGGTGGACAGTGGCAGCGGATCGCCCTGGCCCGGGCGCTGTACGCGGCGTCGGTCGGGGGGCAGGTGCTCGTACTCGACGAACCGACCGCCAGCCTCGACGTGGACGCCGAGGTCGAACTGTTCGACCAGCTCCTCGACCACGCCACCGGTGCGACGGCCATCGTCGTGTCGCATCGGTTCTCGACGGTCCGTCGGGCCGAACGCATCATCGTGCTGGCCGACGGTGCGGTCGTCGAGGACGGCTCACACGCTGAGCTCCACGCGGCCGGTGGCATCTACGCCCGGCTCTACGACCTCCAGGCCGATCGCTTCCGCGATGGCGTCGGGGAGCCGCTTGATGACGAGGCCGAGCGATGACGGCGATCGACGACCGGGCGACCACCCGGCGGCGGCTCGGGCTCATGCTGCGGGTCGTGCGGCAGGCCGAGCGGCGACTGCTCGTCTGGATCCTCACGATGCTCGTGCTCGCCGCGGTCGCCGGTGCGATCCAGAGCGTGGCGCTCAAGTGGTTGGTCGACGCTGCCGTCGGCACGACGGCGACCACCGTGGTTCTGGCGGCCGCCGTCGGCGGGCTCGGCGCGGGCCTGCTCGGTGCGGCCGGTCGGGCGATGGGTGATGCCCAGCACGTCGTGAGCAACGAGGTCGGGGTGCTGATCGACCGCAACAGCCTCGAGCTCACCGCCTCGATCCCTGGCATCGAACACCTCGAGAATCCCGACTTCCTCGATCGCCTCGCCCTGGTGCGGGGGAGCGGCAGCTCGCTCATGCGGGCCGTGTTCACCGTGACGAGCGTGGCGTCGTTGACCATCAGCCTCGGCGCCTCGGTCTGGCTGCTGGCGACGGTGCATCCGCTGCTCGTGCTCACCCCGCTGTGTGCGGTGCCGACGACGGTGTTGGTCCCGCGCTCGGAGCGATTCGTCGACCGGGCGAAGGCCGTTGCGGCGGAGCGGCAACGGGCGTCGACGATGTTGCACGGGTTGTTCCTCGATCCGAAGGCGGCGATGGAGCTGCGGGTGTTCGACGCCTCCGAGGCGATCGACGAGCGAGCCGACGATCTGTGGCGTCAGGTGAGCGACGTGCAGCTCGGCGGTGCGGTGCGGGCGGCGGCGTTGGCGTCGGTCGGCTGGTTGGCGCTGACCGCCGGCTACGTCGGGGCGTTGTTGCTGACGGCGCAGCTCGCCCTCGACGGCCGGGCGACGGTCGGTGACATCGTGCTCGTCTCGCAGCTCGCCCTCATGGTGCGCGGCACCGTGCACCAGACCGCCGAGGCCGCACGGCGGGCGGCGTCGGCGCTCCGCACCGCCGACCGGTTCCTCTGGTTGGAGGACCTGCATCGCGACGCCGTCGCCGCGTCGACCGGCCGCGCCGCATCTCCCGACGAGCTCCGGGATGGACTCCGGCTGGAGGGTGTTGCGTTCGCCTACCCCGGCACCGACACGCCGGTGTTGTCGGGGGTCGACCTCGAGCTCGCCGCCGGGGAGACGGTGGCGGTGGTCGGCGACAACGGAGCCGGCAAGACCACACTCGTGAAGCTGCTCATGGGCTTCTACCGACCCGACACCGGGCGGATCACGGTCGACGGTGTCGACCTCACCGAGATCTCGCTCGACGACTGGCAGGCCCGTGTCGGTGGCACGGTCCAGGACTTCCTCCGGATCGAGACCGACGTCGCCACCTCGGTCGGCCTCGGTGACCACGAGGCACTCGCCGACCGCGCCCGGATCGGCACGGCCATCGACCATGGCGGTGCCGCTGCGGTCGTCGATCAGTTGCCGGACGGGCTCGACACCCTGCTCGGCACGACCTACCACGAGGGCCGACAGCTCTCCGGTGGACAGTGGCAGCGGCTCGCGATCAGCCGGGGGATGATGGTCGAGCGGCCCCTGCTGCTCGTGCTCGACGAGCCCAGTGCGGCGCTCGACCCGGCGGCGGAGCAGGCGTTGTTCGAGCGCTACCAGGCGACCGCGGCAGAGATCGGCCGGCGGGGCGCGATCACGGTGTTGATCTCGCACCGGTTCTCGTCGGTGCGGATGGCCGACACGATCGTCGTGCTCGACGAGGGGCGGGTCGCCGAGGTCGGTGGTCACGAAGAGCTCTACGCCGCCGGGGGCCGCTACGCCGAGATGTTCCGGAAGCAGGCGGAGGCCTACGGCTGAGGTCGGCGCCTCGCAGGGTCAGCTCCGACCGGTCGCCTCACGGGCGATCGCCTCGAGCTGGTCGCAGTAGCCGGCCCAGTCGAACTCGTCGGGGCCGGGCATGTTGGTGACACCCGGCCGGTAGCCGGCATCGCCGTCGAGTTGCTCCCGCAGGATGTCGATCTGGCCGACGTGGCGGTTGATCTCGGCGAGCATGTGCACGGCGATCCGGTGGAGCGTCACGGGGTTGCCCGCGTCGCCCCACCACGGGACCCGACCCTCGTGGTCGAGCGGGAGTTCCTCGAGGGCCGATCGCATCTGCGCCTGGGCCCCGTCGAGGAGGCCCATGATGTCGTCGACCGATTCGTCGGCGGTGGCGTACATGTCGGAGTTCGGGACGTCGTGCGACGGCGACGCCCCGAACGGGTGCGGCCGGTCGAACACGAGGCCGAAGTACTCCAGCTCGACCCAGCCGAGGTGCTTGACGACGCCGAGGAGGTTGGTGCCGGTGGGCGTGAGTGGTCGGCGCAGGTCGTACTCGTCGACGCCCTCGAGCTTCCAGCGCAACGTGTCGTGGGCGACCTCGGAGTAGCGGATCAGCGCGGTCGCCGGGGAGTTGAGATCCATGGTCCTACCCTGCCACGACACGGGGAGGCGGATCCCAGGCGCAGGTCGACGGTCGTTAACCAGCGAGGGGTTTGGCAGCACTGCGACCTCTATGGCAGCGCTTCCACTTCCGACCCGAGCCGCACGGGCAGGGGTCGTTGGACTTGATCCGGAAGTCTGGGCGCTTTGCGGTTTGGGTCATGATCGCTGCCGATACTTCGGTACCAGCCGGCCAAGTTGGCGCGTCCCGCAAGACTTCCGGGAGACCCCCCGCCGTGAGGACCCGGTTCCCTAGTTCGCCGACTGCGGTAGCGAGCCGGTATAGGAGAAACGGCATAACGGGTACGTCAGCGAGGTGAACGCCGTTCAGCACATCCCATTCGAGCGGTCTGCGTTCGTCGACGTGGGCTCCCAGCTTGTTTGCATACTGCTTGACCAGGCCCTCCCAAGTCATGTCGATCTCGCCGAGGTTCTCGTCGAGAAGACAAACGCACTTCGCCTCCAGTAGCTCAGCTAGGGAAACTGATTGTTCGTGGGTGTCATCGCTCATCGGCAGGCTGCCGACAGCGATGTGACTCGTGACCACCTTCTCGAAGTAGTAGGGCGGTGGGCTGGCTGGCGCCGAGACAGTCATAGACAACTCGCTCACGCTGGTGAGCTCAGCCGTCCTGAAGAGCAGACTGTTCCCCTGCCCCTTCGTGACCAGTGCGCGAAGCTGGACAGCAGCATCAACGATCGCTCCCGTCGGGCTCGGACTCGGGAGGTCGAACGGGTTTTCGACGGCCTCCAGATCCTCTGGCCACTGCGCCTTAACTCGAGAGACGTGGTTTGAATAGCGAGCGCAGGCGGAGTCAAGGCTTTCGATCGAGTCTGCGAGTCGGCCAAGAAGCTCCTGTGGAGTTGTGTTGCGCTTGGCGTCGCTCATGGCACAAGTATCCCCCAGCCCATGACCGCGGGATCGCGCTTTCCGGGTAGGCCCCCGATCGGCGGTGGATCCGCCACGCCGGCAGCCATAGGAGCCGGCCTCAGAGGATGTAGTAGAAACGAGGTCACTCACCCGCGCCGGTCGGCCTTCTTAGTGGTTTCGCAGGCGGCTCCCAGAGCCGATTTGAATGACCATGCGGGCAGTTCTCAACCACGTTCGCCCGCCCTTACTCCAGCCGTCGGTCCGGGTGGCGCTGGTAATCGTTGTGGCGGCGGGGCTACACGCCACTCCGGCAGTCCCCGAGAACGACGAAGCCCCCGAACCTGGTGGCTCGGGGGCTTCGGCGCTGTGCGCCCTCGGCAGGATTCGAACCTGCGCACACGGCTCCGGAGGCCGATGCTCTATCCCCTGAGCTACGAGGGCAGGGGCGGCACACCCTAGCGCTTCCCCACGGTGGGCCAGCGCGGAATTGAGCGGATTGCGGTGGGACCCCGCCGGTACCCTGGCCGGTCAACCCTCGCCCCCTCCCGACGGGAAGACCATGCTGAGAGACCGCCTGCTCGACGACGTCCGTGCCGCCCTCGGCCGGCTGGGGATCGACCCCGTGCCCGCCGCCGTCGTGCTCGAGCGTCCGGCTCGACCCGAGCACGGCGACTGGTCGACCAACGCCGCCCTCGTCTGCTCGAAGGCGGTGGGGCGGAACCCTCGGGAGCTCGGGCAGTCCCTGGCCGACGAGCTCGCCGCCGCCGAACTGCCCCATGTCGAGGGCATCGAGATCGCCGGGCCGGGGTTCGTGAACTTCCGGCTCGCGCCCACCTGGCTGCACGAGCTGCTCGTCGAGATCGTCGAGGCCGGTGACGACTGGGCCAAGCCGAATCTCGGCGAGGGTGCGACCGTCAACGTCGAGTTCGTCTCGGCCAACCCGACCGGCCCGCTGCACGCCGGCCACGGCCGGTGGGCCGCCTACGGCGACTCGCTCGCTCGGCTTCTCGAGCGGACCGGCCACGTCGCCCATCGGGAGTTCTACGTCAACGACCGGGGTGTGCAGATCGGCCACTACGCCAACTCCCTCATCGCTCGCCGTGACGGCACCGCGCTCCCCGAGGACGGGTATCAGGGCCAGTACATCATCGATTGGGCGGCCGAGATGCCGGCCGACGCCGACCCGCGGGCCTGGGGCTTGGAGAAGGCGCACGCCGAGCAGGATGCGTCGCTCAAGGCGATGCACGTCACCTTCGACACGTGGTCGTCCGAGGCCGCTCTCGTCGCGAGCGGTGCCATGGAGCGGGTGCTCGCCGAGCTCCGGGCCACCGGTGCGGTGTACGAGGAAGGTGGTGCGGTCTGGCTGCGCACCACCGACCACGGCGACGACAAGGACCGCGTGCTCATCAAGTCCGACGGTGAGCCCACCTACCTGCTGCCTGACATCGCCTACCACGCCGACAAGTACGCCCGGGGCGACACGCTCATCAACATCCTCGGCGCAGACCATCACGGCTACGTCGCTCGGATGCGGGCCGCGCTGATCTTCCTCGGCCACGAGGCCGACAGCTTCCAGGCGATCATCGGGCAGAACGTCAAGCTCGTGCGCGACGGCGACGAAGTGAAGCTCTCGAAGCGGACCGGCACGATGGTCGAGCTCGCCGACCTGGTCGACGAGGTCGGCCCCGACGTCGCCCGCTTCGCCTACCTGCTCCAGTCGATCGACACCTCGCAGGTGATCGACATCGACGTGCTCCGGACCCAGGCCTCGGAGAACCCGGTCTTCTACGTCCAGTACGCCAACGCCCGGATCCACTCGATCGAGCGCAAGGCCGTCGAGGTCGGCGCCGTTCGCCAGCCGCTGGCCGAGGTCGATCTGTCCGGCCTCACCCACGAGCGCGAGATCGCGTTGCTCAAGACGCTGTCGACGCTGCCGGAGATCCTCGAGATCGCGGTCGCCGATCGAGCGCCGCACAAGATCACCACCTGGGTACGGGAGCTCGCCTCCGACTTCCACGGCTTCTACCGCGACTGCCCGGTGCTGCGCTCCGACGTCGACCCCGACCTCGCCCAGGCCCGTCGCTGGCTCACCGAGGCCGCCCGGGTCGGACTGTCGATCGGGCTCGACCTGCTCGGCGTCGACGCACCCGAGCAGATGTGATGACGGCGCTGCCGTTCCACCTCCTGCCCGACAACGCCGAGGTCGGCCCCGAAGGCCAGCTGCTCATCGGTGGTTGCGACGTCGCCGCGGTCGCCGACGAGTTCGGCACCCCCGTCTTCATCTACGACGAGGATCACCTGCGGGCGCGATGCGCCGAGGCGTTCGACGCCTTCGGTGAGCACGCGGTCTATGCCACGAAGGCGTTCCTCTGTAAGGCCATGGCGAAGATCGCCCTGGAGGCCGGGCTCGGTCTCGACGTCGCCTCCGGTGGCGAGATCGCGGTCGCATTGGCCGCGGGTGCGGATCCCGAGCGACTCGCCTTCCACGGCAACAACAAGTCGGTCGCCGAGCTCGATCGTGCCCTCGAGGCCGGGGTTGGCCGCATCGTCGTCGACTCGTTCGAGGAGCTCGACCGGATCGAGGCGTTGGTCGCCGCCGGTCGCACCGCCCCGAAGATCCTGGTGCGCGTCACCCCCGGCGTGAAGGCCGAGACGCACGAGTTCATCGCCACGGGTCAGGACGATTCGAAGTTCGGCTTCACCGTCTCCACCGGGCTCGCCGCCGAAGCCGTGCGTCGAGCCCAGGCGTCCGACGCCGTCGAACTCGTCGGCATCCACTGTCACATCGGCTCGCAGGTGTTCCGAGTGGCGTCGTTCGCCCAGGCCCTCGCCGTCGTGGCGGAGTTCGCCGAGCCCTACGGCCTGCCCGAACTCATCGTCGGTGGTGGCCTCGGCGTGGCGTATGTCGAGGGTGAGGAGTCGGCGTCGATCTCGCAGTGGGCGAACGTGTTGAAGGCCGAGGCGGCCAAGGCCGGCGTGACCGCGCATCTCGGCATCGAACCCGGTCGGTCGATCGCGGCGGCCGCCGCGATCACCGTCTACACGGTCGGCACGGTGAAACACCTCGACGGCATCCGCACCTACGTCGCCGTCGACGGCGGCATGAGCGACAACCCACGGCCGGTGCTCTACGGCTCGGGCTACGAGACGTTCCTGCCGCGGGCGGTCGCCGCCGAGCGAACCCGTGAGGTGCGCGTGGTCGGCAAGCACTGCGAGTCGGGTGACCTGCTGGTCCGTGAGGGTCGGGTGCCGGACGACCTCGCGGTCGGCGATCTGCTCGCCACGCCGGTGACCGGTGCCTATGGCCATTCGATGGGCTCGAACTACAACAAGATCCTCCGTCCGCCCGTTGTGTTCTGCCGCAACGGCGACGCCCGACTCGTGGTGCGCCGCGAGACCGACGAGGACCTGCTCCGCACCGACGTCGGCTGACTCTGGAAGAACGATCTCCGGCGTGTCGCAGCGAGGGAAGCGCCGGATCGAGCCGGTGCGCGTCTGTCAGCCGTTGAGGAGAACGCGGAGCCGCTCGGCGATCTCGTCGACATCGAGATCGCCGGCCGCGATCGTCATGACCAGGTCGTAGACGTCCTGGTTCGAGATGGTCGTGACGTCGTGGCCGTTGATCTCGAAGAAGACAGCGGTGGCGAGCCAGCCGAGGCGCTTGTTCCCATCGATGAGTGCGTGGTTCTTCACGATCGACTGTGCGAGCGCCGCCGCCTTCGTCCAGAGGTCGGGGTAGGCATCGTCGCCGAACACCGTCGTCGAGGGTCGAGCAGCCGCGGCGCCGAGCAGGCCGATGTCGCGAACCGGAACGGGGGTTCCGAGCAGAAGCGCCGCGAGCTCGAGCAGATCGTCGAGCGTGAGGTACTCGATCCGGCTCACTCGCCGAGCCGTCGGAGCGCGTCGGCATGAGCTCTCGTCACACGTTCGGCAGCAATCGACACCCGCTCACGGTGGTCGGCCAGCTCCACGAACTCGCGAATGGCCCGACGGGCCGCATCCTGCATGGAGATGCCCTCTGCCTCGGCGCGTGCCTTGAGCGCTGCCTGCTCGTCGTCGGTCAACCGAAGGGTCATGGCCATCCGGAGATGGTATCAAAGTGATACCGGCCGGTTCGGATCGCACGTCCGACACGTTGCCGGATCACACGCACCCGGCCAGGAAGGCGTCGCCGGCCGAGGGAGCGAGCCACCGACCGCCACGGAGTTCCGGCGCGGTGAATTGGGTCCGGGGTGGGGGAGGGGCCAGGGATAGCCTGCGCTCGTGAGCACCGACACCGCTGATGCCCAGGTCCGAACGATCCGAGTGGGGCTGCTCGGCTGTGGCACCGTCGGCGGTGCTCTCGTCGACATGCTCGGTGAACGTGGCGCCGACATCGAGGCCCGCACCGGCATCCGCCTCGAGATCGGTGCCATCGCCGTGCGCAGCGCCAGCAAGAACCGGGGTGGCGGGGCCACCGCCGGTCTGCTGACCACCGACGCACGCGCCGTGGTGGCCGATCCCGACATCGACGTCATCGTCGAGGTGATCGGTGGCATCGAGCCCGCCCGCGAGCTGATCCTCGCCGCACTCGCCAACCGCAAGCCCGTCATCACGGCCAACAAGGAACTGCTGGCCAACTGCGGCCAGGAGCTGGCCGACGCCGCCGCCGAGGCCCGCGTCGACCTGCTGTTCGAAGCCGCCGCCGCGGCTGCGATCCCGATCATCCGGCCGCTACGCGAATCGCTCCTCGGTGAGGACGTGAGCCGGGTGATGGGCATCGTCAACGGCACCACCAACTACATCCTCACGCAGATGACCGAGCTCGGCGCCGACTACGCCGACGCCCTCACCGAGGCCCAGAACCTCGGCTACGCGGAGCGTGACCCCACGGCCGACGTCGAGGGATACGACGCCGGCGCCAAGGCGGCGATCATGGCCTCCATCGCCTTCGGGGCGAAGGTCGCGGCGGGCGACGTGTACCACGAGGGCATCAGCAACATCTCGGCCGCCGACATCGCGTTCGCCAACCGGCTCGGCTACCAGATCAAGCTGCTCGCCATCGCGGAGCGGTTCGGTGACGGCACCGACGCCGCGCCCTACGAGATCGGGGTGCGGGTGCACCCGTCGATGGTCGTCGACGACCACCCCCTCGCCTCGGTGCGCGGTTCGTTCAACGCCGTGTTCGTCGAGGGAGCGGATGCCGGCGAGCTCATGTTCTACGGCCGTGGCGCCGGCGGCCGCCCGACGGCCTCGGCCGTGCTCGGCGATCTCATCGACGCCGCGGGCAACCGCGTGCGCGAGACCTATCACCCGGTTCCGGGTGGTCCGGCCGTGCCGATCCGCCCGATCGACGACCAGTCCTCTGCCTACTACCTCAACCTCGAGGTGGCCGACGCGCCGGGCGTGCTCGCCGAGGTGGCCGGTGTGTTCGGCGCCCACGGGGTCTCCATCCGTTCGATGGAACAGGAGGGCCTCGACGCCGAGGCCCGTCTCGTGTTCGTGACCCACGAGGCGACCGAGCGCGACATCCAGTCGACCCTCGCCGACCTGGCCGCGCTCGATGCCGTGCACGGTGTGGGCACGATGCTGC
Source organism: Acidimicrobiales bacterium (assembly GCA_020630195.1). Lineage (GTDB taxonomy): Bacteria > Actinomycetota > Acidimicrobiia > Acidimicrobiales > SZUA-35 > JAHDBV01. Next base: position 3,554 of record JAHDBV010000029.1, on the reverse strand, counting down.
GGGTCATCTCGTGACACTCCGGTACGCATCGACCCGGGGCGCCGCCCCGGAGCTCGACTTCGCGGATGTGCTGATGACGGGGCTCGCCACCGACGGCGGGCTCTACTGCCCCACCGAGGTGCCGTCGCTTCCCGATCTCGACGGCCTCGACGACTACGTCTCCATCGCCCGAGCGGTCATGGCCCCGTTCGTCGACGGCGCCGTCGAGCTCGAGGGGTTCGCCGAGGATGTGGCCGCGGCCTATGCGAGCTTCCGCCACCCCGACGTCGCACCCCTCACGGATCTCGGCGACAACGTGCACCTGCTCGACCTGTCGTGGGGTCCGACGCTCGCGTTCAAGGACATCGCCCTCCAGCTCGTCGGGCGCCTGCTCGACCGGGAGCTCGCCCGCCGAGGTGACCGGGTCACCGTGATCGGTGCCACCTCCGGCGACACCGGCTCGGCCGCGATCGAGGCCCTCGCCGACCGCAGCGGTGTCGACGTCGTGATCCTCCATCCCGAGGGTCGGGTGTCGGAGGTCCAGCGCCGTCAGATGACCACCGTCGACGCGCCGAACATCCGCAACGTCGCCGTGCGTGGCAACTTCGACGACTGCCAGGATCTGGTGAAGGCCGCGTTCGCCGATCCGTCGCTGCGCGACGAGCTCGGCCTCGCCGCCGTCAACTCGATCAACTGGGGCCGGGTCATGGCCCAGATCGTCTACTACGTCACCGCGGCGAAGGCGCTGGCGCCCGACGGGGGTCCGGTCTCGTTCGCCGTGCCCACCGGCAACTTCGGCAACGTGCTCGCCGGTTGGTACGCGAAGCGCATGGGGCTCGAGGTCGATCAGCTGATCGTGGCCTCCAACCGCAACGACGTCCTGACCCGCTGCATGGAGACCGGCGCGCTCGACGCGGAAGCCGTGGTGCCGTCGCTGTCGCCGTCGATGGACATCCAGGTGTCGTCGAACTTCGAACGACTGCTCTGGGAATCGGCCGACCGTGACGGTGCCGCCGTCGCCGAACTGCTCACCACGTTCCGGGCCGACGGCCGAGCCGAGGTGCCGGCAGGGTGGATGACCCGCATCGGCGCCGAGTTCGACTTCGGCCGTCTCGACGACGACGGCACGCTGGCCGAGATCGCACGTGTCCACGACGAGTTGGATCTGCTCATCGAGCCACACACGGCGGTCGGGCTCGAGGTGGGGCGTCGTCTCCGTCGCGATCCCGCCGTTCCCCTGGTCGTGCTCGGCACCGCTCACGCCGCCAAGTTCCCCGACGCCGTCGAGCAGGCCACCGGCGTCCGCCCGGAACTGCCGGCCTTTCTCTCCGAGCTGCACGATCGACCCGAATACGTGACCACGGTCGAGAACGACCTCGGCGCCGTCGTCGAGGAGATGCGGGCGCTGCGCGGTCACACCGCCTGAGGCCACCGACAGCGGATTCGGCGCACGAGCGGTACCCTGACCGAACGTCGAGCCGCTGCATCCAGCGCCTCGACGGTCCCCGGACCGTTCGGTCCACCCGTGTTCCGCCACGACCGTGGCGACACGTCCCGCAGGCCCCGAGGGGCCAACCCGGAGGAAATGCACGTGAGCGACGCTGCCGAACAGCGAGCCATGCTGGAGAAGAAGGACAAGGGCGCCCTCGCCGAGATGGTGCTCCAACTCGGTGGTGCGGTGACCCCGCGGACCAAGAAGTCCGAGATGATCGACTCGGTGCTCTCGCTCACCGGCGGCGGCGACGCCCCGGCGGCCGAGGCACCTGCGGCGAAGGCCGCCCCGGCCGACGACCAGAAGCCGGCCGGCGCCAGCAACGGCGGCAACGGCAACGGCGGCAACGCCAATGGCGGTGACGGCCAGGCCAAGAACCGCAACCGCAACCGCAAGCGCCGGAACGGTCCGACGAACGAGCCGCTCGCCGAGTGGGAGCTCGAGCTCCTCGAAGACGGCGACGAGGGCGGCGGCCAGAAGGGCGGCGCGCAGAAGGGCGGCGGCCAGAAGGGCGGCAAGGGCTCGGGCGACAACGACCCGGCCCCCGACCCGGGCAACGAGGCCCAACCCGAGAAGGAGATCGGCGACGATCAGGGCAACCGACGTCGCCGTCGGCGGGGCCGCAACCGCGACCGCGACGACGCCCCGGACCAGGCACAGGGCGAGCCCGTCCCGATGTCTGGCTTCCTCGATCTGCGCGACGACGGCTACGGCTTCTGCCGGGTCAAGGGCCACATCGGTACCCGCAGCGACGTCTACGTGCCGGTGAAGATGGTTCGCCAGTTCGGCCTGCGCAAGGGCGACCATCTCGTCGGCACCTCCCGGCCGGCCACCCGCAACGAGAAGAACCCCGCGTTGCACGAGCTGCTCGAGGTCAACGGCCTCCCCGCGGCCGACGCCGCCGACCGCCCCCACTTCGAAGACCTGACGCCGCTGTTCCCCGACGAGCGCCTCGTGCTCGAGCGGGCCGGCGATCACCGCCACGGTCTCACCACCCGGATGATCGATCTCGTCGCACCGATCGGCAAGGGCCAGCGGTCGCTCGTCGTCTCGCCGCCCAAGGCCGGCAAGACGACGGTCCTCGTCGACATCGCCAAGTCGATCGAACAGAACCACGAGGAGGTGACCCTGCTCGTGTTGCTCGTCGACGAGCGCCCCGAGGAGGTCACCCACATGCGCCGCTCCCTCGAGCGGGGCGAGGTGCTCGCCTCGACGTTCGATCGCCCGGCCGAGGAGCACTGCGCCGTCGCCGAGCTGACCATCGAGCGGGCCAAGCGGCTGGTCGAGTCGGGTCGCGACGTCGTCGTGATCGTCGACGGCATCACCCGCCTCACCCGGGCCTACAACATGGACGCACCGGCCGGCGGCCGGATCATGTCCGGCGGCATGGACGCCTCGGCGATCTACCCGCCGAAGAAGTTCTTCGGCGCCGCCCGCAACCTCGAAGAAGGTGGCTCGCTCACCATCATCGCCACCGCACTGGTCGAGACCGGCTCGCGGATGGACGAGGTCATCTTCGAGGAGTTCAAGGGCACCGGGAACTCCGAGCTGCGGCTCGATCGCCGTCTCGCCGAGCGCCGGATCTTCCCGGCGATCGACATCGACGGTTCGGGCACTCGTCACGAGGAGTTGTTGTTCGACGGTCGCCAGGCGACCCTGATCGACAAGATGCGGCGGGTGCTCACCGGAGTGTCCGGCGGCGAGGACGCAGCCCCCGGGGCTGCCACCGAACTGCTCATCGATCGGCTGAAGACCTTCGAGTCCAACGCCGACTTCCTGAACGAAATCGCCAAGGCGAAGTGAAATCGCCCGGGTCCCGGCCGCTTTGTGGTCCGGTCCCGGCACACTGGAGAGTCCTATGAAGGCTGGAATCCACCCCGAGTACCGCGAGGTCGTGTTCGAGGACGCCTCGGCCGACTTCCGGTTCATCACCCGGTCGACGATCGAGACGTCGGAGACGATCGAGTGGGAGGACGGCAACACGTACCCCCTGGCGAAGGTCGACATCTCGTCGGCCAGCCACCCGTTCTTCACCGGTCAGATGAAGATCGTCGACACCGCCGGTCGTGTCGAGCGCTTCGAG
>JAHDBV010000028.1:22069-45906 GCA_020630195.1 Acidimicrobiales bacterium | reverse complement strand
AGAGCATCGGACTTCTAATCCGACGGTCGCAGGTTCGACTCCTGTCTGGGGCGCCGTGTGATGAGGACCGGGCCGATCGGTCGGCCGAACCTCAGGAGCCGAGCGCCGACTTCCACGCCTTGCCGGCCTTGCGGCCACCGCTGATGCTCCCGAGCCCCTGCGCCGCGCCGAGCGCCGAGGTGGCGAAGACCCGGGTGTTCTGCGGCTGGAGGAACGACAACCGGTACTTCTCGCCGTCGACGACGAACGAGCAGCCACCGGAGAACTGCGTCTTCGGCCACTTCACGTCGGAGATCGCCGCCGCCGGCGTTCGGAACACCGATCGGGGGGCGCCGTCGTCGCCCTCGAGGTGCAGCTCGACCTCACCGTCATCATGGAGCACCAGCAGGCCCGGCTCGGAGCCGACCACGCCGTGCAGGCGCCAGACCTCGGACGTCAGGTTCATCTTCGTTCCTCCTCGGGGCGCCCGGATGGCGCTGTTCCGACGACGGACGAACGGGGCGCCGGTTACACCGACAACCAGCGGGTCGCGCCGGTCCCGAGGTCGTAGACCCCACCCACGATGGCGAGTCGGCCGTCGTCGACGAGGCCTCGCAGGACTTCGCTGCGGTCGGTGATGACGGCCATCTGATCGACGACGTTGGCTTCCACCACGGCGTCGACCACCGCGGCATCGCCGCTTCCCGGGGCGTCCTGACCGCTCACCCGACGCACGGCCGGCGTGATCTTCGCGAGCAGTCCCGTCAGGTGTCCGAGTTCGACGCCGTCACACGCCCCCTTCACCGCACCACAGGCCGTGTGGCCGAGCACGGCGATCACCTTCACGCCGGCAACGGCGGCGGCGAACTCGAGGCTCCCGAGCACGTCGTCGTCGACGACGTTGCCGGCCGTGCGCGCCGCGAAGACGTCGCCGATCCCGGTGTCGAGCACGATCTCGGGCGGCACCCGGCTGTCGATGCAGCTCACGATCGCGGCGAGCGGGTGCTGTCCGTCGGCGGTGGCGACCACCTGGGCGGCGAGGTCCCGGTCGGTGCGAGCGCCGGAGGCGAACCGATCGGCGCCGTCGACGAGCCAGCTCCGCACGCTCTCGGGTGTGGCGGCGGCCTGGGTCTCGGAGGTCTGGACATCGGACATGACGGTGTCGCTTTCGTCGGACGGTCCCGGCCCCGGATGCCGGGCCGGGCGGTGAACGGGCGGATGGTGGACCGGGCCCCCGGGCCACGGATGCATGGTGGCACCGTCGGGCGTCGGTGGGGGGATCACACGGTCGGGCCGACGAGTTCCCGGCCGGAACCCACGAATCGGCTCAGCCGCCACCACCCACCGCCGACGGGATGTCACGATGACGGACATGTCGCTCGTGGACGACGTGCACGAGCACGAGCACGACCACCACTCCCACGACGCCCCGTCGCGCTTCGGCGTGGTCGGGCCGATCATGGTGGTCGCTCCGCTGTTCGTCGCCCTGCTGGCACGGGGCCGTGTCGGAGCGCTCGACGCCGACGCCCTCCGGCTCTGGTCGACGCTGTTCGTCTCCATCACCGTGCAGGCCCTCCCCTTCCTCGCACTCGGTGTGGTGCTGTCGGGCCTCATCGCCGCGTTCGTCTCCCCCGAGCTCGTCGAACGGTTCGTGCCCAAGCGGCCCGCCCTGGCGGTGCCCGCCGCCGGTGTGGCCGGGCTCGCGCTGCCCGGGTGCGAGTGCGGCTCGGTCCCGATCGCCGGTCGCCTCATGAGTGCCGGCACGCCGCCGGCCGCCGCCCTCACGTTCCTGTTGGCCGCCCCCGCCATCAATCCCGTCGTGCTCGTCTCGACCGCCGTGGCGTTCCCCGGCGACCGGATGCTCGTGCTCGCCCGCTTCCTCGCGAGTTTCGTGACCGCCGTGGCCGTCGGTTGGTGGTGGTCGCGGCGGGGCGCCGACAACCTGATCGAGGTCGACGGTCACCGCCACGACGGTCCGAGCCGGTTCCTGCGGTTCTCCGACACCGCGTCGCGAGACCTCGTGCACGCCGGCGGCTACCTCGTCGTGGGTGCGGCCGCCGCCGCCACGCTCCAGCTCGTCATCCCCCGCAGCGCCCTCGACGTCGTCGCCGACAACGAACTGCTCTCGATCCTGCTGTTCGCCGCGCTGGCGGTCCTGCTCTCGATCTGCTCGGAGGCCGACGCCTTCGTCGCCGCCGGGCTTCCGCAGTTCTCCCTCACGTCGCGGCTGGTGTTCCTCGTGGTCGGGCCGGTGATCGATCTCAAGCTCGTGGCGATGCAGAGCGGCGTGTTCGGCCGCCGCTTCGCGATGGTCTTCGCCCCCGTGACGCTGGTGGTCGCCACCCTCAGCGCCGTCGCCTTCGGACAGGTGTTCCTGTGACCCGTTTCGCCCGCTGTGTGCTGCTGCTCGCCGTCGGCACGATCGTCGTGCGCATCACCCTCGACGGCCACTTCAACTCGTTCGTCCAGCAACGCATGCGGTGGCCGCTCCTGCTGGCGGGGATCATCGTGGTCGGGCTGGCCGTCGTGGATCTCGTGATCGCCTCCCGGGACGACGACGAGACGAACCAGCGACCGATCAGCCCGGGCGTCGGCTGGCTGCTGATCGCGCCCGTCGCCGTGATCATCTCGGTGGCGCCCGACGCACTCGGCGCCTCGGCGGCCGATCGGATCGACGCCTACGACCCGCCCGCACCGATCGACCCGCTGGCGCCGATCCTGCCCGAGACCGACCCGTTCCCGATCAAGATGCTCGACTTCGTGAACCTCGCCATGTGGGACGAGACCCGGGCACTCGAGGGACGCCAGGTCGACGTCGAGGGCATCGTCGTCAACGATCCCGAGGTCGCGGACGGCTTCCTGCTCATCCGGTTCGTGGTGAGCTGTTGCGCCGCCGACGGCATCCCCATCAAGGTCGCCGTGACCGGCACCCCGAGTGCGTTCGAGGACGACACCTGGGTCCGGGCGACGATCGAGTGGATCCCGCCGGACGTCCCGTATCAGGACGAGAACGGGCCGAAGTTCGTCGAAGCGCGCCTCGTCGACATCACCGAGATCGACGAACCGCCCGGCTCGCCGTACGAATCACCGTTCTGATTCCCCGGTGCGGCGCGGCCGGCGCCGTTGCTCCGTATCCACGCGTGTGTCGATTCGATCGCGTCCGCCGATCTAGTCTCGCCGCCGTTCACCGGACCCAGGGAGACCACCATGAGCGAGCGCCCCTTCCGCGTTCTCGGTATGCAGCAGATCGCCATCGGCGGCCTCGACGTCGGCGCGCTGCGCACGTTGTGGGTCGACACGCTCGGGGTCGAGAAGGTCGGCGACTACACCTCCGAGCGGGAGAACGTCATGGAGGACATCCTCCGGCTCGGTGACGGCCCGCACGCCGTCGAGATCGACCTCATGCAGCCGATCGACCCCGACGGCCGTCCGAAGGTCCAGGACCCTGCGCTCAACCACCTCGGGCTGTGGGTCGATGACCTCGCCGCCGCGGTCGACTGGCTCACCGAGCAGGGCATGCGGTTCACTCCGGGCGGGATCCGTGCCGGTGCCGCGGGCCACGACGTGGTGTTCATCCATCCGAAGGGCAACGACGAGTTCCCGTTGTCGGGTGAAGGGGTGTTGATCGAGTTGGTCCAGGCCCCCGCCGAGGTCATCGACGCGCTCGGCTGAGCCCGTCGCCGCCGCCGTCAGCGATCGGGGCGGCGACCCACGGGCCGACACAACAGGGTGCTGCCGCCGACGGCGACGAGCTCGCCGGCCGGGGTCCAGATGTCACCGGTCGCGGCGATCAGTCCGCCGGTCTGGCGTGGTGTGCGTGCCCGGCTGAGCAGCCAGGGTTCCGCTCGGGTGTCGGCGCAGAATCGTGCCGTCACCTCGATGGTCGGTGCGTAGTGCTCGAGGTCGTCGCCCATGTGGGGCGAGACCGCGGCGGGCCACGAGTCGAGGTCGATGAGGATGAGCGACCGCATGGCGTCGACCCACGGGTCGTCGAAGGTCCCGGTCGGCACGAACCGGTACCAGACCTCCTTGTGGGCCTCGAGATCGGTGCGCTCGTGGGCGTCGTCGATCCATCGGGCGGGGCGTTGCTCGACGTTCGACCAGAACGGGTGACGGGCGCCCAGATCGACGCCCGCCATCCGTTCGTCGAACGTGGGCAGGCCGTCCGGTCCGGGTGGGTCGGGGCGATCGGCGGTCTGGTGTTCGAGCCCGGTCAGGTCGTCGTCCACGCCCCAAACCGTGGCCACCATCCAGTCCCGGTCGCCCTGGCGGAGCTCGACGGTGACGGAGGTCGCGACGCGGGTCCGGCGGTTCACCCGGACCGAGCACTCCACGGGCCCGCTCGTGCCGGCCCCGACGATGTGGGCGTTGATCGTGGCCGGTCGGGCTCGTTCGGCCACGACCCCGGCGGCCCGGAGTGCGACCGAGGCGAGGTAGCCGCCGTTCGGTCCCCAGATCTCCCAGTCGGGTGAGAGATCGGCCCCGAAGCGGGCGCGGTCCTCCTCGCGTTCGAGCTCCGTCAGGCGGGTGTCGAGCGAGAGGTCCCCCATGTCCCTCAGCGTCCCAGCCGCCCCTGGCCCGGGCAAGCGGGTTGTGGCCTCAGAGCCGGCGGGTCTCCGCCGTGGGCAGCTCGCTCCACCAACGTGCGTATCGGCCGTAGAGCGCAGGATCACGGTCGCCGACGAACGCGCGCAGGCTCTCGGCTTCGGCCTCGATGCCCGACCAGGCGACCGCTGGCAGCTGCTCGAAGGTCGAGACCTCGATCCGCTCCCCCACCGGACGCCACACCCCGATCACCCGACCGTCGACCAGGACCGCCGGCAGGGTGTCACCGTTCCGGCGGATCACGATCGGCCGATACTCGTCGGGGATGATCCTCGACCGGTCGGCGTAGGCGAGCATCACGTTGTCCCACATCGGCAGCAGACGAGGCGGCACGACCACGTCGTCGGCCGGCACCGTCGCTCCGGCGAGATCGACCAGCTCGCCGTCCGGACCATCGAGTCGCACGATCCGCTCCCCCAGCCGGTCGAGGGCGGCGAGGATCACGGGTTGGCGGAGCAGGGTGAACTGGGCGATGTCGGCTCGCCGAGCCGGGCCGAGTGCCCGCAGATACCCCTCGACGAGTGCGTCGACGCCGGCGTCGTGGGCGAACGACGTCGGTGCCGCGACAAATCGTGGCGTCCGGGCGAAACGCCACGGACTCGACGGGTCGGGGGCGTGCCGGAGCGGCGCGACGTAGCGCAGCGCGCGCCACAGCCCGGGTGGCGGTTCGTTCCCGACGAACGACGTCAGGACGGCGTCGATCTCGGCCTTGCCGATCGGTTCCGACGCCGCCCCGGCCAGTCGGTCGCCGAACGCCTCGGCGTCCGCCGGGGTCAGTCCGGTGCTCGTGTAGCGCTTGTCGTTCACCGCGCCGGCCCACAACGTCGGGGCCATCGCCCCTCGCAGCGCCGCGTGGTCGTCGTGATGCATCACGTGCAACGTCAGCCGCATCGCCGAGCACTTCACGAGGGTGCCGTCGTCGAAGGCGGCGTCGAGTTCGCCGGGATCGACGTGGTCACCGCGGGCCCAGAGCGCGAGGTACGGCGAGGCCGGCTCCTGTCCCTGCACCGCGAGCAGGCTTCGCAGGAGCTCGGGCCAGCGCGCAGCCGACCGCCGGAGCAGATGCTGACGGTCGAGCGTGGCGAGGGTGAGCTGGCGGCGGGTCGGGCTGGTCACGAGGCCTCGCCGATCGACCACCCGTGTGGTTCGTCGACGCCCACGACGAACTCGAGGAGGAGCCCGTCGTGCCATGACCCGTCCTCACCCTGCTCGTAGCGACGCATCACTCCGACGGGCCGGAACCCGAGGGAGCGGTAGCAGGCGATCGCCGCGATGTTGTCGGCCGCCGGATCGATCGTGATCCGATGGTGCCCACGGTCGAGGACGAGATGTTCGAGCACCGTCCGGATGGCCTCCGACCCGAGACCCCGTCGATGCACGTCGGGTCCGAGGAACACGTCGATCCCGGCGTGTCGGTATTCGGGGTCCGTCTCCTCGGCGTACTGGATGAGCCCGACGGTCTCACCATCGTGTTCGATGGCGAACCGAACGACCTCGTCGTCGTCGAGGTCCGCGACGAGGTCGGCTCCCGTCGGATCACCTCGCCACCAACGACGCACCTCGGGGGTGGCCCGCAGCGCCGCGAGCCTCGGAACGTCGTCCTCGACGACCGGTCGGAGTCTCAGTCTCGGGCTCTCGAGCCCCCCGGATGTCGCCATGACCGGAGCCTTGCACGCACGGCGTCGCTGCGTGCGTTCAGTCGAGCCGGCGTCGACTCGTCGAGATCGCGACGACCCCGGCGCCGAGGAGTGCGGCACCGGCGAGCAGGGTGGGCGCGGACGAACGGCCGGTGGCGGGAAGGCCCGGTTGATCGTCCCCGCCGGGTTCGTCGGCCGTGGTTCCGCCGCCCGATGCGGCGTCACTGCGAACCGTCGGCTCGGGTTCGATCGCCTCCGTCGTGGTCGGCACGGTGGTCGAAGGAGCAGTGGAGGACGGCGCCGTGGCCTCGACCATGGACGTCGATGTCGTGGAGGTCACCGCCGTCGTCGTGGTCGGATCGATCGGCGTCGACGAGGTCGTCGTCTCCACCACGGTCGAGGAGGTCGACGTGGCCGGCTCGACCACGGTGGCCGAGGTCGTCGTGGTCGACTCGGCGACGGTGGTCGAGGTCGTGCTGGTCGAGGTCGTCGTCGTGCCGAGGTCGTCGTTGACGATCTCACACCGGATCACCTGGTCGTTGGCGGGAACGAAACGGCGGCCGAGGTCCACCCCGTCACCGTCGAGACACTCGATCGACCGGAGGTCGTAGCCCTCGTTCGGCACCTCGCCGATCTCGTGGACGAGGCCGGCCCGGAGCTCGACGAGCTCGCCGCTCGCATGCTCCGTGCGCTCGGCGGCACCATCGGGGTCGACGGTCACCGTGAGCACGAAGTCGTCGGCGACGCCCACCCCGGTCCCGTCGTTGACGACGGTCTTGGTGAGCGACAGTTCCGGGTGGTCGAAGCCGATCGATGGTCCGATGAACGAGAGATGCTCGGTGAGGCCCTCACACAGCGATACCTCCACGCAGTGGTCGTCGTCGCCGACCACGACCTGCATCGCCGCGACGGACGCCGATGGCCAGGTGAAGCCGACGAAGCGGGTGCCGTGGTTGCCACAGGAGGAGAAGTCGTCGTTCTGCTCCGCGTCGCCGCAGCCGAACCCGTCGTCGTCGAAGCCCGGGGTCCCGGGGCCGGCCGTGTCCGCGGTGACCGGCCGCTGGTCGTTCGGCACGACCTCCGTCACGGCCAACACATCGCCCGCGGCGTCGTACAGCTTCACGACGGCGGCGGCGCCACCGTCGCCGGGGTTCGTGGCGTCGTCGATCCGACTCTCGAGGTCGCCCATCCAGACGCCGAAGTCGTCGAGCGGCTCCGAGAAGAAGAAGACCACCGAGTCGAGGGTCGAGGCATCGGCGGCGAATCCGACGGCGTTCCAGTACGGCGTCGGACCGGCGAGTGGACCACCCTCGGCGGTGCTGACGAGCGACAGCGGCTTCGGTGCGCAGTCCTGCATCTGTTCCGAGGTGCCGAACAGCAACGACGGGTCGGTGCCTCCGGGGTCGTCGATCGTGCCGAACGACGAGTTCGCCGTGGAGCGGGACTCGGTCGGCGTGATGTCGCACTTCGCGATCTCGATCGTCACGTCCAGGCCGGGAACGGCCAGCACGTAGTCGTTGCCGATGGCGCCGACGTCGGCATCGGGGAACATGGCGACGGCGACGGCGTCGTGACCGGTGGCGGTGAACCAGGCGTCGTCGAGCCCGTCCGCCACGGTGCGAGCGGCGACCTCGGCGGTCCGGCCGGACGAGCAGTTGCCCGATGCGGTGAGCGGCCCGAAGGCGGTCTGGTCGGACGTGTGGACCGAGCCGCTCTGCGCCCCGACCGGCGCGAACTGGCTCAGCAGCACCGTGATCGTCGCGACGAACGACGCCGCGACGGCTCCTCGTGGACTCGCCGTGGACCGGCCTCTGCTCCGCACCTCCCGAGCTTCCGGGGCGGCACGCGACCAAGCCAGCTGACACGTGCGTTTCCACTCACGCAGGGGGGATCAAATCGAGCCTTACCCGCCGGTTCCCACCACCGGTCGCGGGACGACCGCGGGGCGTGAACCGGTGGACGGCGCCGACGCCGGCCATCGGCGAGACTGATCGCATGGACGCCGACGCCCTCAACGCGTTCTTCGGCCCGCTCGCTCCGGGCCTGCACGGAGTCGTCTTCGACGAATCGGCGGCCGATCGGGTGGTCGGCCACATCGACGTGACGCCGCCGCTGATCGCCGGAACCGGATTCCTGTTCGCCCCGGCGGTCATCTCGTTGGCCGACACCCTCTGTGCCGCCGGCTGCGGGAACAACATCCCCGAGGGTCACAGCTTCACGACCGTCGAGCTGAAGTCGAACTTCCTGTCGAGTGCACGTGCCGGTGAGCGGGTCGTCGGGGTGGCCACACCCGCCCACCTCGGCCGCCGGACCCATGTGTGGGACGTCGAGGTCCGCAACGAGACCACGGGCCGGACGATGGCGTTGTTCCGTTGCACCCAGATGGTGCTCGCCCCGGGGGGTTGACCCCGCTCAGTCGCGGTAGCTCGAATCGACCCGGTCGAGGAGCTCCATGCGCTGTTCGAGGTGCGCCGGCGCCATACCGGCGAAGTTCTTCGTCGCCTTGGCCACCTTGGCGGCGAGCTCGTCGGGGAGGATCGAGAGGGGCTGGCCGGTTCCGTAGGCGAGGGCGAGGTTCCGGCACGCGGTCTCGACGTAGTACATCGACTCGAACGCCTCGGCCACGGTCTGCCCGGCCACGAGCACGCCGTGGTTCCCCATCATCAGCACCCGGCGGTCGCCGAGCACCTCGGCGAGACGACGCCCCTCGGCCATCGAGTCGCCGAGTCCGCCGAACTCCCGGTCGTAGGCCACCTCACCGAAGAACTGGGCCGTGTTCTGGTCGATCGGGTGGATCGTCGGGTCCTCGAGGCTGGCGATGGCCGTCGTGTAGGGCGGGTGCAGGTGGAGCAACACCCGGGCCGTCGGCACGTTCGCGTGGATGGCGCCGTGGATGCACCAGGCCGAGACATCGGGAGCGTCGGGCCTGGCGAGCACCTCCTCGGCGTCGTCACGGGCATCGAGCTCCAGCAGCTCGGAGGCCCGCACGAGTGAGAAGTGCCGCCACCGTGGATTCATGAGGAAGCGGTGGCCGCTGTCGTCGATGGCCGCCGAGAAGTGGTTGGCGACCGACTCGTGCCAGCCGAGCTCGGCGAAGATCCGGAAGCAGGCGGCGAGTTCGAGGCGGATCCGGGCGACGTCGTCCATGACGACGCATCGTAGATCCCGGTCAGGCGGAGGATCCCGTGGGCTCCACGTCATGACCGAGGCGCACGCCGCGATACAGGCCCTCGACGAGCTCGGCGGCGGTCTCGTCATCGAGATGATCGTGGACACGCTGGCGACACAGCTCGAGGACCGCCGCCGTCACCAGCCGGGCGTCGCCCTCGACGATGCGGGTCTCGAACACGGCCGTCAACACCGGCCGTGGGTCGGCCTCGTCGAGTTGGCCGCTGCTGACGAGTTCGTCACCGAGCCGGAAGAGCAGGCGGCCGTCATCGGTGCCCTGATCCCGGACGAGTGCCGTCACCCACGTGACGGTGCCGGGAGCGCCGGCCGAGCTCAACGAACGGAGTTGCTCGTCGGAGAGTTCCCGGAGGAGCGCACGCAGCAACCCGGCGCGCGAGCCGAAGTGATACAGCACGGTCGACTTCGCGACGCCGGCGGCCGTGGCGATCTCCTCGAGACCCACGTCGATCGAGTCGGCGGCGACGAACGCTCCGCGGGCGGCGTCGAGCACGGCGGCCCTGGTGGCCGATCGGCGCTGCTGCTGACTCGGCATCGGTTGAGAGTAATCGCAGGCGCCACGCCGGGCCTCTGCCGACCCCCGAAATCGACGAGCCGGGTCGCGTCCGAACACGAGCGGGCTTCAGTCGGGCCGAAGCGGTGGCGATACCCACGGGTATGCACGATCGCCCGGCGCCCCGAGCCTCGATGACGACCGACACGCTGATGCGGTTCGATCCGCCGGCATCGACCGCCCCGCCACCACCCGCGCCGATCCGTCCGAGCATGCGATCCGTCCCGACGGCGATGGCCGCCACCTGGCTGCTCGGCGAGGGTCGACTCGGGCGGCTCGGCTACCTCTCCGTGACGTTCATGACCTGGCTGTTCCTGGCGGTCACCGCCTCGCTCGAACCGCCGGTCGTTGTCTCACTCGTCGCGCTGGTGATCACCTGTGTGGTCACGATGTCGGCCACGATCCGACGTCTCCACGATCTGGACGCCTCGGGTTGGTGGGTCCTGGCGATGTTCCTGCCGGTCGTGAACCTGCTGATCTGGTTGTCGCTGCTGTTCGCGCCGGGCACCGGCGGGCGCAACCGGTACTCCCGCTACTGAGGCCGACCGACGGCGGCGAGGAAGCGCTCGACCACGAGGTTCCACACCTCGGGGTCCTCGAAGTAGGGCGAGTGCCCGCAGCCGGCGATCTCGGTGACCCGGGCATCGGGAAGCGCATCGGCGACCGCCCGGATCGAAGCGGGCGGGAACAGAGGATCGCGATCGCCCACCACACACAGCACGGGACACCCGAGGGTGGCGAGATCGTCCGATGTGTGGGTCGTGGCGAAGAGCCGCTCGATGATCGTCGGGGTGTGCGCCGATCCCATCGTGCCGAGCTGCTGGTAGAGCAGCGCCCGCGCCGGGTCCCGTCGAGCGAGCGACGGATCGAGCGCTGGATGGAGCCCGAGCGTGTCCGGGGCGGCGAGGTCGACCGCGCGCTCCCCCAGCGCGGCCGCGACCGCATCGGTCATCACCCCACCGAGTGAGTCGGCGAGCACGACCGAGCGAGCGAGTCCGGGTCGGGCGAGCGCCGCGCCGAGCGCGGTCCAACCCCCCATCGACTGGCCGACGAGATCCACCGGACCGAGTTCCAACTCGTCGCAGATCGCGAGCAGATCCCCGACGGCCACGTCGGGCCCGGACCGACCGGCGCGATCGGTCGAACGACCGAAACCCCGGTGATCCCAGACGACGACGGTGCGGTCGGTGGCGAAGTGGGCCACCTGGTCGATCCACACCGCCCGGTTGCCACCGGCACCGTGGCTCAGGATCAGCGGCGTTCCCCCCTCGCCGATCACCTCGACGGCGAGCTCCTCGCCGTCGTGTGCCACGGTCAGGGCCCGCCGAGCCGGGAGCGACCCGGCGACGGGCGGGCGGGGCCGGGGCCGTTCCGCGACGCACTGCATCTCGATCCGGGCATCCAGGGCGAGCTGGCATCCCCCGACCGTGATCCGGGCGGGCGGCACCGGGAGTCGGTCGGCGAAGTAGTCGCCGTACGCCGCGTTGTAGGCGGGCGAGTCGACCATGTCGGCGAGGAAGACGTCGACCTTGGCCACGTCGTCCCACCCCAGACCGGCCTCCGCGAGGATCCGGGCCATGTTGTCGAGCGCTGCGACGGTCTGACCGGCGACCCCGTCGGCGAGGATCATCCCCTCGGTCGTTCCGAGCGTGCCGGCGACGTGGAGCAGGTCGCCCGCCCAGCCGCCGTGGGCGAACTGTGGGAGGCGGGCGAGTCCGTCGACGATGAAGCGTTGCGCGCACATGCCGCCAACGTAGATCGCCGGCCCGCCCCGCACCCGCCGAGCCGAACCCGGACGCGCAACGACCGGTGCCGAAGCACCGGTCGTTGCGATTGAGGGCGATCGGGTGGCGGGCCCGCGACGTCCCGCCACCCGATCGTCCACGGCGTCCGCCGGACCCGAGCGGGCCCGGAGGACACCGAGAGCTAGACCTTCTTCCGAGGGATGTCGGCGTTCTTCAACACCGACCCGTCCTCGGCGAGGATCCCGGCCTTCGATCCGATCGACGGCATGTTCGCCGCCATCAGATCGCTCTTGTTGATCATCACCCACTTGTACCCGGTCATCTTCTTGGCCCGCTTGAACGCGTCCTTGAACATCTTCGGGTCGGCGGCGACGATCACGTTGCCGCGCTCGCAGACGAGATCGGCGCTGCCGCTCTCGTCGGGTGTGGCACTCAACAGCTCGACGGCGCGAGCCATGAGTGCGTCCTGG
Organism: Acidimicrobiales bacterium; assembly: GCA_020630195.1. Taxonomy (GTDB): domain Bacteria; phylum Actinomycetota; class Acidimicrobiia; order Acidimicrobiales; family SZUA-35; genus JAHDBV01. The sequence goes on along the minus strand of JAHDBV010000028.1, from coordinate 33,731 downwards.
TCGAGTCGAGCCATGTCAGTGCTCCTCGCTCGTGAGGATCTCGGCGATGCCGGCGATGATCGAGCCCGGATCGGAGGATCCCGTCACGTCCACCACCACGGTGTCGCCGGTGACGGCACCGAGAGACAGCAACGCCATGATGCTGTTGGCCTTGGCGGTCTTGCCGCCCTTGCTGATCGTCACCTGTCCGTCGGCCGCCTTCGCGAGCTCCACCACGAGCGTGGCGGGGCGGGCGTGGAGGCCGGCGGGGTTGGTGATCACGATGGTGCCGTCGAGCTCGTCCTCATCGTCGTCGTCGACGACTTCGCTGGTCAGCGCCGCGTGCAGCGCCTCCCGGTCGTCGAGCGTCCACAGCCGCTCGCTGAGTTCCTCGTCCTGGAGGACCTCGGCGATCTGGCTGAGCACGGTGACATGGTCGTCGCCCTTGGCGGCGAGACCGATGACGAGATGCACGGGCCCCTGGCCGTCCCAGTCGATCCCGTCGGGATACTGGGCGACGACGATCGCCGTGCCGAGGATCGAGTCCTTGGCGGCGAAGGTCCCGTGCGGCATGGCGACACCGCTTCCGAGGAAGGTCGACACGGTCGCCTCCCGGTCGTGCATCGACGCGGCGTAGGCCTCGTCGCACACACCGAGTCCGACGAGCATCGAACCGACGTGGTCGATCGCCTCGGCCATCGGGACCGACTCGAGGCCGATCACGACGTTCTCGACGTCGAGCACTTCACCGACGCCGCCGAGTGCGACGTCGTCACCCGCCATGGCGGTCACAATTCACTCACGATCGGCTGACCCGTCTTCAGGTTCTCGACGACGGCCTTCACCTTCGGATCGTTCATGAACATCATGAACCGGACGATGGCGGCGTCGCCGTTCTGGGCACGGGCGGCCTGGGCGAGCTTGGTGTGGGTGACGATGACATCGGCCTCGGCCGGGATCGAACCCACGGGCGAGTGGATGACGGTCACACCGTCGAGCTTGGCCTTCTTGACCATCTTCTTGAGCTGGTTCGCACCCATCAGGCTGCTGCCCATGCCCGCCTCACAGGCGAACACGATCAGCTTGACCTCGTCGGGCTGCTTCACGATCTGGTCCATCCGGACTTTCCCCTTCACCACTTGACGAGAAAACACGTGAGGCCGGGCCCCGGGAGCTCGTCACATCCCCCGGGGCCCGTCAGGTCACGAGACCCGAATCAGACGCCGGGGATGACTCCCGGGACGTTCTCCATCCCGTCGTTCATCGCTGCGTCGTCGATCTCGGTGTCGGTCATGTCCTTCACCGGGAACATCCGCAGGAGTGCGGAGCCCACGAAGAAGGAGGCGATGGCGCCGACGGCGACACCGGCCAACACACCGAACGCTGCGCCACCCTCGGAGGGCAGGAACGTCAGGTAGGCGAAGATCGAACCGGGCGACGGCGGGCCGGTGAGACCGGCATCCGTGGCGACGAAGACGATGTCGGCGGTGATACCGCCGGCCCACATGGCACCGATCATGACCGGGTTCATGAGGACGTACGGGAAGTACACCTCGTGGATACCACCGAAGAAGTGGATGATGATCGCACCCGGGGCCGACTGCTTGGCGAGACCCTTGCCGGCGAGCCAGTAGGCGCCGAGGAGGCCGAGACCGGGACCGGGGTTCGACTCGAGCATGTAGTAGATGCTCCGGCCGGACTCCGAGACGTCGGTCGCACCGAGCGGCGTGAGCACACCGTGGTTGATCGCGTTGTTGAGGAACAGGATCTTGGCGACTTCGATCGGGATGTCGGCCAGCGGAAGCAGACCGGCGTCGGCGATGCCCTCCACCATGTTGCCGAAGGCGTTGGCCACGGCAGCCATGATCGGACCGATGATCGTGTACCCGACGAAGACCAGGATGAGGCCGGCGATGCCCTGCGAGAAGTTGTTGAACAACATCTCGAACCCGGACGGCGTCCGGGGCTCCAGGAACTCGTCGATCTTCTTCATGACCCAACCGGCCAGCGGACCCGTCACCATGGCGCCCAGGAACTGCGGCGGCTGGATCGTGAGCACGGTGCCGTCATCGGCGGTGATCTCACCTGACGAACCGATCACACCCATCACGGCGATGGCGGCGAGCACGCCACCACGATGTCCGTAGATGAGCTTGCCGCCGGTGTAGGCGACGAGGATCGGAAGCAGGTTGACGATCATGGGACCGACGAGCGCACCCGTCAGTGTTCCCCAGATCTCACCATCGTTTCCACCGCCGAAGCCGAGCTCAGCGAGCCAGCCAGTCGGGATGACCAGGGCCGTGATGAGGCCCCAGGCGATGAAAGCGCCGATGTTCGGGATGACCATCGCTGCGAGGAATCCCCCGAAGCGCTGCAGTTTTTCTTGCATGAGTGTTCTCCCCCCTTGGACGAACTGCAGCGACAGGCTGTCAGTCGGGCGTGACGTCCACCACTGCCACTATGGCGGTGAACCGCTCCGACATTTGCGGCGTCCAAGGATCACGCGGGGCGCGGCGAGTTGACCACTCGATGTGGCGAAATGGACGCCGATCCGGCTCAGCGTGCTGGTTTCGCCACGCTCAGAGGTGAGCGCGGACCGCCCGGACGTCGGAATTCGACACCAATGGACCAACCACGACCACCGGTGGACCCGATGCCTCGAGCGGCACGGTCGTGATCACGAGGTCGATGTCGGCGATCTCGTCGCGGGCGAGGTACTCCCGCTCGGACAGCACCTCGTGGATCTCGAGCTCGGGGAACTCCGACTTGATCCGCGACACGAGCACCCACACCGTCGCCATGCCACTCGGACACACGAGCAGCGCACGCCGCTGCGGGCGGAGGTGGGCCCGCTCCAGCGCCCCGGAGAGGTACATCGTGACGAAGGCGATCTCGTCGTCACTCACGGGTTGGCCGACCGCCTCGGCCAACCGGTCGGAGAACTCGCGGCTGAGCGCGTGGACGTCGGGATACCGGGCCGCGACCTCGTGGCGGAGCGGGTTGTGCACGGGCAGACCATGCCGGAGGCGGATCCGCAGGCGATCGAAGTGCAGCGACAGGCCACGACGGAGCTCGGCATCGTCGGCCAGGCTCGAGTGCAGCCGTTCGGCCGCAGAGTCGAGCAGTTCGTTGAGCAGGGGGGCGAAACCCTCGATGTCGGGTTCGGGCTCGCGCAACGCGTCGAGCCCCAGCACGTACTCGGTGAGCCCGGCCACCTCGACCCCGTCGAGCTCGCCGACGCCACCGGCCGACAGGGTGTGGTTGAGATCGTCGACCGCATGACGGACCGGGTGATCGAGCAACGAGACGAGCTGCCCCGCGTCGAGGGTGATCAGTCGCCCGAGTTCGTGACGGGCGAGGGTGACGGCGAGGTAGAGCGAGAAGACGAGCTCGGCGTTCGGGGTGGAAAGCGCTTCCTGCAACGTCGATTCACGGACGGCGGCGGAGCAGCGCGCGATCGGCAGCGGCGCGAGCACCTCCCGCAGACCCGCGGGAACGCGGGTGCGCAACGCCTCGGCCTCGGCCCACGGCGTCGTCTGGAGCTCGTGGAGCACCTCGGCCGGTACGGCCTCGAGGATGAGCTGCACGAGGGCGCGCCGGGTGCGCCGTTCGTTGGCGACGAGCTCGAGACCCTTGCCCGAGCGGCGGGCGATCGACACGCCGAGCCGTTCCAGCCATGGTTCGGCCCGGGCCAGATCCCGCCGGGCCGAGGTCTTGGAGACCGACAATCGGTCGGCGAGACGCTCGAGCGGGACGACCGACGGCGCATCCGAGAGCAGTGCGGCGATGACGATGTGGGTGCGCTCCTCCGGCGAATGGACCCGCAACGGGCTCTCCCACTCGCGGAGTTCGCGGAACATCTCCTGGCGCGTGTCGGCGTCGCAGTCGATCCGCAGTCCCCGGCCCCGCTCGCGCACGAGCGTTGCACCGTGCTCCCCGAGATAGCGCTCGACGACGCCGAGCCGGTATCGCACGACGCGCTCGCTCAGGCCGAGTCCCTTCGCGAGGTCGGCGGTGGAGCGGGACGAGTCCTGCTCCAACAACCAGAGCGCGATCCGGATGACGCGGCTGTCGAGCTCGACGGCCACGCTCAGGCTCCCGTGTTCGCCAACAGGGGTGCGACGAGGGCTCGGACCGCCTCGGCATCGGCGGCATCGAGGGCCGCGGTCGCCACGGCTCGGACCTCGGCGGGGTCGGCGGCCGAGACGATCGACTTGATCGTGTTGACCGACGCCGCGGCGACGGACAACTTCGAGATCCCGAGCCCGGCGAACAGCAGCGCCGCGGTCGGGTCGGCGGCGGCCAGACCACAGACCCCGACGGGAACGCCGTGGGTGGCGGCACCGTCGACGGTCATCTTGCAGAGGCGGAGCAACGCCGGGTGCACCGGGTCCTGGAGATGGGCGAGGCGGGCCTCACCACGATCGGCGGCCATCGTGTACTGCGTCAGGTCGTTCGTGCCGATCGACAGGAACGCCGCGTGCTCCGCGAGGGCTCCGGCCATCACGGCGGCGGCCGGGACCTCGACCATCGCACCGATCTCGACCTCACCGACCTCGTGACCCGCCGCGACGAGCCGCTCGGTCTGCTCGGCCAGCACCTCCCGCACGAGGACCAGATCCTCGGGGCCGGCCACCATCGGGACCATCACCGCGAGGTCGGCCGTCGCGGCGGCTCGGGCCACCGCCGCGAGCTGGGTCTCGAGCAGGTCCCGCGTCTCGGGGTAGAGCCGGACACCTCGCACGCCGAGGAAGGGATTCTCCTCCTCGGGCAGCTCGAGGAAGTCGGCCGGCTTGTCGCCGCCGATGTCGTAGGTCCGGATGATCACCTGGCTCCGCCGGGATCGATCCGGGGTCCCGGCGGCCACGTCCTCCCCGGCCGATCGGTAGAGCGCGTACTGCTCGTCCTCGGTCGGGGCCTCCGCGCGATCGAGGAAGAGGAACTCGGTCCGGAACAGGCCGATGCCATCGGCCCCGGCCGCGGCGGCACGGGCGATGTCGTCGGCCCCGGCGGCGTTGGCCGTGATGTCGAGCGCCATGCCGTCGAACACGACCTCGACGCCCCGGAGCTCGGCTTCGGCGCGACGTCGCGCGGCATCCGCGGCGAGGCGTTCGTCGATCTCGGCGGCGGTGGCGTCGGCGGGGTCGAGCACGACGGTGCCGTTGGTGCCGTCGATCACCGACACCGCCCCGTCGGTCGCCTCGGACATCAGACCGGACACACCGACCACGGCGGGCACACCGAGCGACCGGGCGATGATCGCCACGTGGCTCGTCGGTCCGCCGGTCTCGGTGGCGAAGCCGCGGATGAGTTCCGGGTCGAGCTGCACCGTGTCGGCGGTCGTGAGGGCGTGGGCAAGCACGACCGACGGTTCGGTCAGTTCGATCGATCGTTCGGCGACGCCGGCGAGGTGGCGGCGGATGCGGGCTTCGACCTCCTCGACGTCGGCGGCACGGGCGGCCAGGTACTCGTCGTCCATCGACGCCAACATGTCGCGTAGCTCTCCGGCACCACCGGCCAGCGCGGCATCGAGGGTCTCACCGGCGTCGAGGCGTTCCTCGACCCGATCGGCGAGCTCGGGATCCTCCGCCATCATCGCCTGGGCCTTGAGAACCTCACCGGCCTCGCCACGATCCTCACCGACCTCGTCGGCGAGGGCTCGCAGCGCTGCAGCCACCTCGTCGGCGGCGGTGGCGAACCGGGCCTTCGGTTCGCCGTCCTCGACGATCTCCACCGTCGCCCCGGTGATCACGACGGTCGGCGCCATGCCCAGCCCACCGGACGCGGCGAGGCCGGCGAGCGTTCGTTCGGTTCGTTCATCGATCATCGTCGTCGTTTCGCCTTTCGGGGACGGTCTGGCAGCGGCTGGAACGGTTCGGCGGTGGCCTCGAGCGCGCGATAGATCGCGGCCCCGGCCACCATCGTCAGGCTCGTCGTCACGAGGAGCCCGAGCACGGTGAGTGCGATGGTCAGCGCATTGACGCCGAACCCGATCGCGATCGCACCGAAGAGATTGACCATGAAGAACAGACCGGCGAAGGCGAACAGGCCGAGGCGGCGCTTGTTGCCGATCCGCACGCTCACGCCGAGCGCGTCGCGGGCGTTGCGCGCATCTCCGTCGGCGAGGGCGAAGCCGCCGAACGCGTAGAACAGCACCACCAACACGGCCACGATCGGAATGCCGAACACCGGGTAGCGCTCGCCGAACAACACACCCGCCCAGAACCAGAACGACACGCCGAACTGCGCTTTGAGCAGCGTGGGGTTCGTGAGCCAGGGCCGGAAGTCGATCCGGTCCCCGTCGAGCGCGGCGAGGGCCGATGCGTACCAGGGCAGTGCGAACGTGCCGGCGAGCACCCGGCCGACGAGATCGATCGGCAACCACTGGAAGGCGGTGACCCCGTCGGCCCGCATCATCTGGGCGGGCACGCCGAACACCGCGTAGATCCCGAGGGTGAGCGCTCCGGCGGCCAGCAACGGAAGGGGCTGGCGGAGGAATCCGTTGACACCCTGCTTGACGACGTCGCCCGGGCTGATCCCGAAAGTGGTGCTCATCGGTGGATCTCCACACGTCTCGTCCGATCGGGCGAGGTCGTGACGGTGGCGGCCGCGAGGTCGTCGTCGTCCGGGACCCCTCCCGTTCCGGAGGATCGCACGGCAGCCCGGCCCCAGGCGAGGCCGGTGCGGAGGCGATCGAGCCGATCGGCGCCACCGTGCTCGGCGGCCAGGTAGCCGGCGAGCATCGAGTCGCCGGCGCCGACGGTGTTGCGGACCTCCGAGGTGGGCGCCTCTCCCGCGCTCACCCCGTCCGACCCGCACAGGAAGGCACCGTCGGCGCCGAGCGAACACAGCACCGATCCGACACCACCGTCGAGGAGTCGCAGGCACGCCTGCTCGACCGCGGCGAGATCGGTGAGATCGTGCCCGGCGAGCGTCGCCAGCTCACCGAGATTCGGTTTGACGAGATCGACCCCGGCGCCCACGGCGACCTCGAGGGATCGACCGCTCACGTCGGCGGCGACCGATGCACCCGCGTCACGGGCGTCCGCGATCACCTCGGCGAGGACCGCGGGGTCGAGCCCCGGCGGCAGGCTGCCGGCGAGCACGATCCAGGTGGCGCCCGCCGAGGCGGCCGAACGCACGGCCGACACCAGGGCCGCGGCCGTCTCGGGTCCGGCGGTCGGTCCGGGCTCGTTCAGCTTGGTCGTCGTGCCGTCGGCTTCGACCACGGACAGGTTCGTCCTGATGGCGCCGGCGGTCGGCACCGCCTCCATCCCGATGGGCCGATCCAGGTGCCGTCGGAACCCGTCGAGTTCCGCGGGGTCGGCGATCACGAGCGCTCGGGTCGCCACACCGGCCCGGTCGAGCGCGACCGACACGTTGACACCCTTGCCTCCGGCCTGGTTGTGGAGCACCTCACCCCGCATCACGCCACCGCGTTCGAGCCGATCGATCCGGAGCGTCCGATCGAAGCTCGGGTTGGCGGTGACGGTGACGATCACGCGTCGGGAGCGGCGAAGGTGGAGAGCAGCAGCCGTTCGGCGTCCTCGGTCCAGACGCCACCCTCACCGAGGGCCGCACCGATCTCGGGGTACTGCTCGGCCAGATCGGCGAGGCCCATCAGCGGCAGACCGCTGGCCTGGGGGAAGATCATGATCTTGCCGGCGAAGTCACCGTCGAGCATGGCCTGGACACCGGCCTGACCGGCATCGATCCCACCGACGGCGGCGAGCGAGCGACTGGGCGTCAGCTCGCCCCGTTCGGCCTTGCCGAGCACGCTGGCCTGGTCCTCGATGCTGGAACCGGAGGTGCCGGTGAACTGGGCGTTCGCGAGGTAGACGTTGCTGGCGTCGAGCGGAGCGAGGGTCCCGTTCGGCACACCGGCGAAGGCGACGAACATGCCGTCGGGGCCCATGAGTTCCGCTGCGCCCGCCATCACGGGGCCGACGGGCACGCTCACCACGACGTCGTCGGCCATGGCGCCGCCCGTCATCCGCCGCACGAAGTCGTCCTGGGTCTCGTCGGTGTGCGTCGGGTTGAAGAACACGAGCTCGCGTCCACGCTCGACGGCGAGGTCGCCGAGCATGGCCTTGGTGGCCTCGATGCGATGGTCGTCCAGGTCGATCGCGAGCAGCAGGCGCGGACCGTCGGGCAACTCGATGGCACGCTGCATGTGCATCTGACCCATCGGACCGGCGGCACCGACGAAGACGGCGACGCCACGGGGCCGGAGCTCGGCCCGGTTGCGATCCTCGCCGTATGAGGCGGCGACGTCGCCCGAGTTCGTGCCGACGAACGCGGTGTAGTGGTAGTGCAGGCGACCGACGTCGAGCGCCGGCTTGCCGTCGAGCGGCTCGGTGCCGACGAGGTTCATCGTCCCGCGGAAGGCGATGAGCGGCGCGGCGGCCTCGACCTGGTCGGCGGAACGGGGATCGAGCACGACGATGTCGTCGAAGCCCTCGGGTGCGACATCGCCGAACGCCGAGCCGTACTCACCGGGAGCGATGCCGTCGCGGCGGATGATCTCGGTCCCCGAGGCGACGCCGGCTTCGACCAGGGAGGCGACGGAGTCGGACACGTCGGTCAGCACGACGGTGCCGGGGCGGTCGAGGAAGGCCGACCAGCGGTAGAGGGTCGTGTCGTCGGATCGACCGACGATCCACATCGTGCCGCCGGCCAGCGGCTCGAGGCGGCGACGTTGGGTGTAGGACGCCTCGACGCAGGCCCACGGCTCACTGAGTGCGCCGGAGGCGTACCCGATCTCGTCGGCGATCGGGATCACGTAGGCACCGTCGTCGGCGTCGAGCACCTCGGGGCCGATCAGGTGGTACTGCACGAGCCCGCCGGGGATCGTGTAGCCGTAGGCGGTGCTCCGCCCGTCGACGTGGATGTCGGGCTGGATCGCCAGGCGATCGCCGGGGCTGTAGGTGTCGGCGTGGTCGGCACCGACCGCGATCACCGTGACGGCGGCCTCGTGGCCGAGCCGGGTCGGCTCCACCGACAGGTCGCGGCCGTACAGCTTCGGGTGGTCGCCGCCCTGGCGGATGAGCTTCACGTCGGAGAAGCAGAGGCCGACGGCGTCGATCCGGATCAACAGCTGATCGGGACCGGGATCGACCGGCAGATCGACCGCTTCGGGCTTGCCGTCGCGCCCGACGTTCTCGACGCCCTTCCCGTAGGTGTTCCAGGCGAGGTTCGGCATCGGCAGCTCGGTGCGGCCGGCTCGATAATCCTCGTACGTCCAGGTCTGATCCGCGGAAGGTTGCACCGAGAAAGCTTGCGCTCCGCCCACAGGGCACACCACTGCCAGTTTGTCGTTGCCCGAATCGGTCAAACCGGGGGAACGACCGGCATCCGGATCTCGAACGTCGCCCCACCGCCGGGCGTGTCGAGTGCTCGCACACCGCCCCGATGCAGCTCCGCCACGGCCTTCGCGACCGCCAGCCCGAGGCCGGCGCCGCCACCCCGGCTCCGCGCCCGTGAGGCCTCCGGTCGGGCGAAGGCGTCGAACAGCGCCGCCCGACCCTCGGCGGGCAGGCCCCGACCGTGGTCGACGACGGCCACGACGAGCTCGTCACCGTCGCGGCGGGCCCGGAGTTCGACCGGCACGTCGGCGTCGGTGTGGACACAGGCGTTCGCGCCGAGGTTCAGCACGGCCTGGTGGAAGCGGTCGACGTCACCTCGGGTCTCGGGCAGCGCGCTGGCGACCACGGCCGTGATCGGCCGCTCGGGGTGCGCGGCGCGCAGATCGTCGGCCACCGCGTCGACGACCCGACCGACGTCCATCGCGGCGAAGTCGGCCTCACTCCGCCCCGTGCGGGCGAGCTCCAACATGTCGGCGGCGAGCCGGGCGAGGCGTTCGCTCTCGGCCCCGATCCGATCCATGGCGCGCCCGCGCTGATCGTCGTCGAGCATGCCCGCCCGGTGCAGGTCGCTGTATCCCTTCAACGCGGTGAGCGGCGTCCGGATCTCGTGGGAGAGGTCGGCGAGGACCCGCCGCACCTCGTCCCGTGCGGCTTCGGCATCGGCGGCGGCGAGTTCGGAACGCTCGATCATGTCGGTGAGCCGGGCGACCATGCGACCGAGGTCGTCGCCCAGGTCGCCGATCTCGGCCGCCCCGGCGCCGACGTGGATCTCGGTGGTGAGATCACCGTCGGCGATGCGGCCCGCGGTGGCGGCGAGCCTCGCGACGGGACGGGTGATGAGGGTCGTCGCGATGGTGGTCACCGTGGCGACCACCGCGGCGATCGCCACGGCACCGAGGATCAACGCCCGCCGGAAGTCGGCCATGCCCTCACGCACCGTGACGAGCGACAGCCCGGTGATGGTGACGCCGTCGGTCCCCGAGGTGACCCGCACCCGCAACTCGCCGACGGTCGACGAGCGCGACGTTCCGGGATCGACCTCGGCGATCAGCGCCGCGATGCGGTCGGGCGGGAGCCTCGAGATGTCGTCCGAGAGTGGCACCACGCGGCCTGACGGATCGACGCGGAGACGGAGCGGCGGCTCGACGCCCAGCGCCACGAGCGTGGCGTCGTCGGGCAGGCCGGCGCGCGGTCCGCCCGGATCGTCACCCCGCCCCGGTGGCGTCTGCAGCAGGGTGAGTTCGGCTCGGACGAGTTCCGCGTCGACGTCGGCGAGGCGGTTGCGCCACTCGATCCGGTCGACGAAGACCGCGAGCGCGGCGAACCCGGCGAGCAGCGTCGCGAGCACGGGCACGAGCAGGACGACGCGCAGCGATGGCCGAGCGGTCATCGCTCGTCGCTTCGCCGCAGCACGTAGCCGAGACCCCGTCGGGTGTGGATCAGTGGCTCACGACCGTCGTCGATCTTGCGACGCAGGTAGCCGATGTAGAGCTCGACGTTGTTCGCACCGGCGTGCTCGTCGTCGCCCCAGACCTCGGCGAGGATCTGCCCCTTCGACACCACGACGCCGCGGTTGTCCATCAGGTAGTGGAGCAGCCGGTACTCGGTGGGAGACAGTGCGATGCGTTCGCCGTCGCGGTGCACCTCCCGTGCCGCCGGTTCGAGCGAGAGATCACCGACGGTGAGCACCGCCGCCGCCTCGTCGGCCGTGCGCCGCAGGATCGCGGCCACCCGCAGCACAAGCTCGTCGACGCTGAACGGCTTCGTGAGGTAGTCGTCCCCGCCGGCGACGAAGCCCTCGATCCGTTGGTCGGCCTCGGTCCGCGCCGTGAGGAACAGCACCGGGCAGACACGGCCACGTTCACGCAGACGGCGACAGATGTCGAAGCCCCCGAGCCCGGGGAGCATGACGTCGAGCACCAACAGGTCGAAGTCCGAGCCGAGCGCCAGGTCGAGTCCGGTGAGGCCGTTGTCGGTCTGGGTGACCGAGTGCCCGTGGAACCGCAGGGCCGTCGCGACCACGTCGTTGATCGACGCCTCGTCCTCCACGACGAGGATGCTGCGGGGAACCCGGGGAGTCACGTCTCGAGTCAAGGTGACCCTCCTGTGAGGAACCTGTGCGTCGACACACAGCCGATTCACAGGTTAGGCATCGAGGCTCGCGGGCATGAACGAAACCCGTCCATCCCGCCGACTCCCCGCACTCGCACTCGGCTTCGCCTGCCTCGCGGCGGCGTGCGGTTCCGCTGCCGAGGAGACCGACGGCGCGGACACCACGGCCTCCGCCGCCGGAACGACGACCGCCGACGCCACGACCA
>JAHDBV010000028.1:6812-21969 GCA_020630195.1 Acidimicrobiales bacterium | reverse complement strand
ACGCTCGCCGGGGTGGAGGCCGCGGCCTGGGGCGCCAACGTGACGATCACGGTGGGCGACGACTCGTTCCGATTCGAGTCGGACGGCATCCCCTCCCACGAACTCCCCGAGCAGTTCCTCGTGCCCCAGGAGGGCAGCTTCACCCCACCCGTGGGTGAGGAGGAGGTGAGCGTCGTCGACACCGACATCGCCGTGGTGGCGTCGCCGATCGACATCACGATCCCGCTCGAACCGACCTGGTCGGACGTGCCGACCGACACCGGTCTCGGCATCATCGGTGTCGCCGTGAGCGGCGCCATGCTCTTCAACGACTACGAGGATCCGTCCCGCAGCTTCGTCGCCGTCGACGACAACTTCGCCATCGACGGCGTCCCGTTCGTCGACAGCTGCAACGGGCATCCACTGGCGCTCGCCCGCGACGGCAGCGGGCAGGGCCAGTACCACTACCACGGCGTGCCCTACTGCATCACCGACGCCATCGACGCCGACGGTTCCCACTCCTCGATCATCGGGTTCCTCCGGGACGGCTATCCCGTCTACGGACCGCAGGACGACGGTGGCGTGATCATCACCTCCGACGACCTCGACGAGTGCTCGGGCCACGTCGGCCCGACGCCGGAGTTCCCCGAGGGCATCTACCACTACCACTTCACCGAAGACCGTTCGCCGTACACCGTGGACTGCTACCACGGCGTCGTGAACTGATCCGCCGACCGGACGAGCCACCGATGCACCCACGAACGCCCCGCACCGTCCTGCTCGCGATCGGCTTGCTGGCCGGCGCCTGCGGATCCACGACCGACACCACCGCCACCGAGACCACCGCCACCGAGACCGCAACCGAGTCGGCCGGAACCGGGACCGACACCGAGTCCACCGGGTCCGACGACGCCCCCTCCGACGACATTGAGTCCGACGACACGACGACGGCCGACGGGGTCGACGCCGCCGAACGTGAGGCGGTGCTGATGGCGGCGGCGTGGGGCGACGACGTCACCATCACCGTCGACGGGGACACGGTGCGGTTCTCGAGCAACGGCGTGCCGGATCACGAGGTGCTCGACGCCTACGTCGCCGACGGGCGGGACGGCAAGTACATCGCCGGCGGCGTGTCGGCCTACGACGCCACCTTCTCCTTCCCGCTCGAGCCGACCCTGAACGACACCCCGACCGGCACCCCGTTCGGGGCGATCGGCGTGGCCGTGAGCGGCGCGGTCTTCTTCGATCCGTTCGAGGGCGATGGCAGCGGCATCGTGGCCAACGACGACCAGACCGAGATCGACGGGGTGCCGTTCATCGACGCCTGCGGCGGGCATCCGCTGCCCAACGAGATCTCGTACCACTACCACGGCATCCCGTTCTGCATCACCGACGCGCTCGACACACCCGGCGAGCACTCGGCCCTGATCGGCTACCTCTTCGACGGTGTGCCGATCTACGGGCCACAGGACGTCGGAGGCGACGCTCCGACCGACCTCGACGAGTGCCTCGGCCACGTCGGTCCGACGCCGGAGTTCTCCGCGGACGTGTACCACTACCACGTGTCCGCAGAGGCCAACTACATCTCCGAGTGTTTCCGCGGTGTCGCCACCACCAACCGCTGACCGGGCGGTCGATCCCGACGACGATCCGGCGGTTCGCCGCCGGGCGGCGGTGCGGATCGTGCTGGCGATGGCGGCACTCGGTGTCGCCGGCGCGGTGTGGTCGATCGGGTTCGCGTCGCCGGCCGTCGCGCCCGTGATCCCGCCGGACGACACCCCGTTCTCGCTCGACCTGCGGGTCGTCGCCTCGATGGACCACGAGATCGTCTACGCCGTCGAGCAACGGGCCCGCCCGCACTACCGGATCTTCGAGTTCGACCCGGCGACCGGTGCCGACCGGACCGTGTTCTCGGTGCCCGAGGACGCCATCGTGTCGGGGATCGCCCGCTCCCCCGACGACACCTCGCTGGCGGTGGCCTACACACCCGACCACAACGACGCCGGAACCGGCGTGTGGCTGCTCGATCCCGACTCGGGTGCCATGACCGAGGTGACGCCCGGGGTCGACGGGGTCTACCTGGTCGACCCGAGCTGGGCCGCCGACGGCACCACCGTGTTCGTCACCGTGGTCGATCGTCGTGGCGACGGCGACGCCCTGGCCGTCGGGGCGATCGACCTGACCGACCCGACCCCGACCGTCGAGGTCCTCGCGGAGGACGTCATCGAACCCCTCGAGGTCGACGGGGTCGTGCACGCGCTCGCGGTCGACGACGACCTCGCCCGCCGACGGGTCGCCGTCCTGTCCGCCGACGGCGATCCAGGCTGGCTCACGGTGGACGACGGGGGTCGGGACCTCGACCATCTCGTCCGGGTCGGCGACGACGAACCGGTCGTCGCCGTGCTCGACGTCATCGACGATGGCGGCGTCACCTTCGGCGAGCCGGCCTGGGCGCACGGCAGCCACGTGGTGCCGTCGACGTGGTGGTCGATCGGCGTCGACGGCGCCCAGCCGTCGGGTCCCGACGCCGTCATCGTGCACGACGCGGTCGGGACCGATCACTCGATCGTCGAGGCGACGGGGACCGGGCTCGCGATCACCACCGGCACGAGCCGGATCGAGTTGATCACCTCTCGAACGATCCGGTTCGTGGCGGTCTGATCGACGGTCCCGCCCGAACCCCGCGACACTGCGGCTCGTGAGGACCGATCTGACGACATTGCTCGCCGAGATCACGGCGTGCCGGATCTGTGCCGACGCGCTCCCTCACGACCCACGCCCCGTCGTCCAGGTGGGCAGCGGCGCCCCGATCGTGATCATCGGCCAGGCGCCGGGTCGGCGGGTCCACGAGTCGGGCGTCCCGTGGGACGACCCGAGTGGTCGGACACTGCGCTCGTGGCTGGGACTCACCGACGCCGAGTTCTACGACCCGACACTCGTCGCGCTCGTCCCGATGGGATTCTGCTTTCCGGGCTCGGCGGCCTCGGGCGACCTCCCCCCACGACCCGAATGCGCCCCGACGTGGCACGAGCGGGTGCTCACGCACCTGTCCGACGACCGCCTCACCATCCTCATCGGCGCCCACGCGATGAAGCGGTACCTCCCCGACGAGCGGGGCGGGGTCACCGGTGTCGTGGCCGACTGGCGAGCCCACCTGCCCCACCGTCTCGTCCTCCCCCACCCCTCACCACGCAACCAGGGCTGGCGGAAGCGGAACCCCTGGTTCGAGGCCGAGGTCGTGCCCGCCGTCCGGGATCGTGTCGCCACGCTCGTGACGTCGATCGATCGGCCGAGCGGAAGCGACTAGACCGGAGACCATGTCGCTGCTCCAGTCGGTCCATCACATCGCCACCGCCACGAACGACCTCGACCGCATGATGGCGTTCTACGCCGAGGCATTCGAGCTCGAACCGAAGCCGGGCTTCCCGATGGAGACGCCGGTCGGGCGGATCGCGTTCTACGACATCGGCGGGGTCGAGTGGCAGGTCGCCGAGTCGGCGACGGAGATCACCGCCGCACCGGCCGACATCCCGGCCGTGCTGTTGCAGCAGGGGCTGCGGGTCGACCACGTGACCTTCCACATCGCCGACCCGGAGACGTTCGCGACGGTGAAGGGCAACCTCGTCCGCCTCGGTGCGTCGACCGGCGACGTCCAGGACTTCCGGGGCTCGGATCTCCTGGCCTTCACCGACCCCGACGGCCACACCGCCGAGGTGATCCACACGCCCGGGGGCTGATCAACCCCGTTCGTGTTCCGCGAGCCATTCGAGCAGCGCGTCGGCCACCGGCCCGGGTCGCTCGAGGTGGAGGAAGTGACCGGCGCCGGGCACGGTCTCGTGCCGGAGACCGAAGGGGAAATCGGCCGTGTCGAGTGCGTGTGCGAACAGCCGGGCGTCCATGCAGCCGTCGCGGTCGCCGTGCAGGACGAACACCGGCGCGCCCGCCGGTCGCACCTCGGTCGCCGGATCGCCGACGATCCCGAGCAGCCGCAACGGCGTCGCGTTCTGCCGGTAGTAGGCGAGCGCGCTGGCCAGCACGCCGGGTTGTTCGAAGGTGGAGACGAGGGTGTCGGGGGCGACGAGGCCGGGCGACCAACGGGGCCAGAACCACCGCAGCAGTGCCCAGTTCCGTGCCCGCAGCACACGCTCGGGGAGGACCGGGAGCTGGAAGAACGTCATGTACCAGCTCAACAGGAGTTGGCGTGGCACGTGTCTGAGCGCTGCGGGCAGCCTCGGCAACGGAGGCACGGCGAGCGTGGCCACCGACCGACAACGGTGGCCGTGGTGGAAGGCCACGGTGGAGGCGACCGCCGCACCCCAGTCGTGCCCGATCACGTGGGCTCGCTCGACTCCGAGTGCGTCGATCCATCCCACCACGTCCGCCGCGAGCGTCATGAGGTGATGGTCACCGTCGGGTGGGCGGGATGAGGGTTCGTAGCCCCGCATCGTCGGGACGAGCGCCCGGTAGCCCTCGGCGGCGAGCCGCGTCGCCAGCCCGTCGAAGGTCGACGCGTCGTCGGGAAAGCCGTGCAGCAACACCACCGGCGGTCCGTCGACCGGGCCGAGGTCGCGCACCGTGGAGACCCCGGAACCGGTCGGCAGCGTCAACAACTCGAGGTCTCGGGCCGTGCCGGCCCGCTGCTCACCGGCCCGCTGCTCACTTCTTGACGTTGGGGCGTCGGGTGCGGCGGATTCCGGCGGCCTCGAGCACGGGCTTGGGCACGCCGAACTCCCGCCAGGTCGAATACGAGATGCCCTTCCGCTCCCCGTAGGCCGAGGCGACGGCCACGAAGGCGGCCTCGATCTCGGAGGTGTCGGTGAGGTCGTCGGCACCTTCGACGGCCCGGCGGAGGTCTTCGCGCTCCTGGAGCAACGTCAGCTTGTCGATCCCGGAGGCCGTCTCGAGTTCGGCCTCGACCTCGACCAATCGGCCCTCGGCCTCGACCGCCGCCTTACGCCGGCGAGCGACCTTCGGCTCCTCCTCGAGCATGGCGAGATAGACCTCGACCGCCCGCGTCGCCCGACGGCCTTCGGCCATCTTCGCCTTGTGCGCTTCGGTCACGACCATCTTGGACACGCGCCGAGCATAGCGAAGCTCACGCTTTGGCGAGAGCGAGCAGATACTGCACGGCGTCATCGGCCACCGAGAGGTCGAGGCGCGGCCGACCGACCGCGAACCCGTGCAGCCGGATCAGCTCGGCCGCACCGGCCATCTCCGCCGCCGTGGCACACAGGCCGGCGACGAACAGGCCGCCGGGGCGGAGCATGTGGCGGGCGTTGGCCGCGATCCATCCGAGATCGACGTCGTCATCGGTCTCGCCGCACACGACGACGTCGACCGACCCCTCGGTCTCGAGGTGGCCTTCGGGAGGCGCACACCGGATGATCGGCCGCCCGCCGAGCTCGACCACCCGACGCTCGGCGGTGAACAGCAGGGCCGGGTGCTCCTCGACGAGTACGAGGTCCCAGCCGCGGCGAGCGGCTTCGGCGGCGGCGCGCCCCACACCGCAGCGCAGGTCGACCAGCGTCGGCGCCAGCCCGAGCGGGTGGGGCTGGCGGAGCTCGTCGCTCAGGTCGAGCACCGTGTCGATGCCGGCGAAGCCGGCGCCGGTGCGGCCGGGGCGGAGGACGAGGTCGTGTGGTTCCACGAACCGACCGTCCACGGCCGCGGTCTCACCCCGGTCTCACACTCCCATGAGACCGGCCTCCGAGCACATGCCCTCCAGGACAACACCCCTGGAGGGACACCATGAAGAAGCTCATCGCCGCCGCGATTGCCGCCGCCGCCACCGCCGCCCTGCTCGCCATGGGCCCGGCCGTCGAGATCGCCAACGGCACCCTCTACTTCTGACCAGCGGTCGCCGTACCCGACCCGTGAGCGACGTCGGCGCGTGCGCCGCCGGCGTCAGCTCAGGTCGATCTCCACGGGAAGGCCGAGCTCGGCCCGGATCCCCGCGACCCGAGCGACGGCACCGTCGGCCGTGACGGTGTCTCCCGAGGCCATCGCCGAGCGGGCGATGGCGACGAGCAGTGCCTCGTCGTCGATCGAGCGATCCTCGGTGACCTCCAGCGCCGTCGACGCGGGAATCGCGCCGGCGTCCAATGACTGGCGGATCGCCCATGCGAACCGCCGAGCGGTCCGCTCCCGGGTGAACTCCCACTCGATCTCGTCGAGGTGCGGCAGGAGCGGGCCGGGATAGCAGCGGCGCAGCCCGGCGGCGTCGAGCGGGCCCTCTCCGAGGGCCTCGACGAACTCCGCCAGATCCGAGGTCACGTGGTCGGCGAGCCGGGTGTGGGCGCCGTCGTGCACGATCGCCTCCGCTCCGAGCGAACGCCGTGCGCGGTAGACGACGTTCTTCAGCCTCGACGCCTTCGGATCGTCCGGCCACAGCCGCTCGACGAGGGCGTCGGGTGTCGTCGGTCCGTCGATCACGAGACACGCGACGAGGCGCTCGACCACACCCGTCGGCACCTCGACCGTCCGACCGTCACGACGAACCCGGAACCCGTCGAACACCTCGACACGTAACGAGGGTGTCGTTCCGGCGGAGCCGGGAGCGGCCGTCGGCGCCTCGACGGTTCGCAGCAGGGCCCGCAGCGACTCACGGCGTCGCCACGGGAGGGTTCGATCGGCGAGGAGCCGTGTCACCTCGGCCGCGCCCGGCGCGCCGCCGACGATGGCGTGATGGGCCTCGGCCACCCGGAACTCCAGGTCGTTCTCGTCGCGACGGGAGCGGGCCTCGACGAGGAGGTCGGCCGCCTCACCGGCCAGTCCGACACGGGCATGGGCGACGGCTGCCTCACCGAGCACGACCAGTCCCGTCGAGGTCGACATCATCGCCCCGAGTCCCGATCGGGCGGCGTGATAGGCGGCGCGGACCGCATCGACCCCGGCCTCGGCACCGGCGAGATTCATGAGCGTCCAGTGCGCGTAGCCCCCCATCCACGACGAGCGTTCGGGGATCGCGAGCGTCGCCTCGGCCGACGCCCGGGCCCGGTCGGGCCGCCCGCCGAGCCAGGCGATCCGCCCGTGGAGTCCGTGGAAGCCGGCCCGGTGATCGGCGGGGAGCCCGTCGAGATCGGGGTGCGCCCGCTCGAGGAGCGCCAGGCCGTCGTGATGGGCCCCGAGGTGCTGATGGGCCGCCGCCACCGCCGATCTCGCACAGGCGGCCGCCGCCGACGGCAGCCCGAGCCGCTGGTAGTCGACCACGACGTCGCCGGCGAGCCTGGCCGCTCGTTCCACCTCGTCGAGGCGCGGCGACTGTCCGAGCACGGCCACCTCGGTCTCATCCGCACGAACGTGGACGTAGGGCTCGCGGGCCTCGCCACGGAGGCGGCGCAGTTCGGCCATCGCCTCATCGGCCGAGACCAGGCGCTGGCGGGCCCGATTGAACAACGACTCCACCTCGCACTCGTGCGCGAGCGCCGTGTCGGGCTCGGCGAGGCGGATCGCGGTCTCGAGCGCGTCGTGTGCACCGGCGAGATCCCCCCGCCACCAGGACGCACCGGCGGCGAGCAGGTGGAGTCGGGCGTCGGTCGGCCGTGACCTGATCACGCTGCGCAACGCGCCGGCGAGCCGCTCCTGGTCGACGAGGCGGACCTCGTCACGCGAGACCGCCGCGACGAGCTCGGCAGCGGCCTCGACCCCGGCCCCGGGGCCGGTGAACGCGAGGCGTTCGAACTCCTCGAACCAGCCCACCGGCGACGACGATCGTTCGGCGTCGGCGCGTTCGAACGCGTCCCGCCTCGTCGCCCCGGTTGCCATGACGCCCATCGTACCGATGCCACGGTGCCCGGGCGAGAGCAGCTCCACCCGCTCGGATCACCCATGACCCACCGCCCTAGTTCATCGACGAACTGCTTGAGTGTCCTTGCTACTGACCCGATGGAAACCTAGCGTGAGCTCGCCGGCCCCCTGGGTGGTGGACGGTGCACGTCGGGTCATCCGTCACTCAGAGCGTCGACGGATGACCCGCCGTCGCCCGTGCCGGGAAGCGGTGCGTCAGCCCGAACCGGGCAGACGGCTGAGGTCGACCGCGGCCGAGGCCGCGGCCCGGGCGTTCTCTTCGCGGATCTCGGCCGCGATCTCCTCCCGGTGGATCACCACCGAACGGGGAGCCTCGATACCCAGCCTGACGTGGTCGCCACGGATCTCGACGATCCGGATGACGACGTTGTCACCGATGACGATGCCTTCGCCTTCGCGACGTGAGAGAACGAGCATCAGGCCACCGGTTCTCTCGTCGTGTAGTCGGTGCCCTCGAGCACCAACTGCCTGCCGGCACGTTCCTCGACGTTCACCACGAGAGGGCCGAGCAGGTTGGCGGTGGCCGAGACCCGATCGCCGTCCTGCACGACGGTCACGATGACCATCACCCGGACCGCCTCGGTCGATTCGAGGCCGAGCTCGTCCTGGACCTCGTCGGGGACGTCGAACTCGTAGTCGGGGAAGAACAGCCAGGGGTCGGTGACGACCATCGCGATGTCGGGCGCCGTCGTGGACTGGAGCCAGTGATAGGGGCCGTCCTCCCGCTCGAGGAGAACCATCGCGGACGCCTCGCTCTCGAGACCGAGCAGGCCGTGCGGGAAGCGGAGCACCGACGTCTCGTCGACCTCGACCTCTCCGAATCGGCTCGTGTCCACTCGCACGGCCGCGACCCTACTGCTCGCCATCGGGCGCTTCCGGGACCGTGTCGCGGTTCGGCGAACCCGGTCGGAAGGCGATGGACTCCATGATCCGCACGCCGAGGAAGCCGACGGCGAGCACGGCCACGTGGCGCACGAGCGCCGGTTGGGGATCGGCGCCACCGAACATCACCGGGCCGAGTTGGGGGGCGTTGACGACCACCGCCACGCCGACGACCAGCGTCACCGCGACGGTGCGGAATCGGCGCTCATCCATGGCCGGCATCGAGCTGGATGGCGACGACGAGCTCGGGGGTGACACGCATGCCGAGGATCGAGGCGATGGGCAGACCACGGTCGAACGCCTCGACGATCTGCGCCGACGGCGGCGGGGTGTCGAGGTCGATCACGACGGGCACCTGCGCCATGTCACAGATCCGTTGGAGATGGTCGAGATCCCGCAGATCGTCGGTGACGATGCGCAGCACGTTCGCCTCGTCGACCACGATCTCGGCGAACCGATGCGGTGGGATCCGGAACACGTCCTGATCCCAGATGACCGAGCCGGAGACCCCGAGCTCCTGCCACCGGCGGCCTCGACCGCGGGCCTCGTCGAGGTCGCGGGCCACGCTCCATGCCGGAACGTCGCCAGGCCGGTCGCTCAGGTGGAGCAGATCGTGATCGTCCATCGGCCCGAAGCGGACCTCGATCGGCACGACCCGCTCACGTGGCCCGACGAACCAGCTCACGCGGGCGTGATCGAGCGCGGGCGAGCGCCATCGTCCGGCCGCGGCCAGCCGGGCCCACAGCGACGGGGCGTCGGCGGGTCGCGGGTCGCGCACGTCGATCACGGGCGTCGCCGGGGCGACCACCGGGTTCACATCCGGACGGCTCGAGACCGGGGCGGCGACGGGAGCCGGGGCGGTGATCGTGGCGGTCGCGGTCGATCCGGCGGCGGCCACCACGGCCGGCTGGTCGTCGAGGAGACGATCGAGGATCTCGGTGAAACCCTCACCGCCGAGTTCCTGCGGGGACGGCTCGGACAGCTGCTCGATGCGTTCGAGCGTGCTCACCCGTTCGGCCCGTTCGAGCAGGGCGTCGCCGGTGCTGCGGCCCGTCGTGGCCGGAATCGTCCAGGCCGGTTCGGGACTGGCCGCCCGTGGGGCGGCGAGCACCTCGAAGTGCTCGTTCGCGAAGAACCCGGCGACGCCACCGGAGCGGACCTTGTTGGCCTCGTGGATGACGGCGTCGTGGCCCAGGTCGGCGCGCACCTGCTTGAGCACGTCGCTGAGTTCAGGCCCGGAGTAGCGCTGGGTTTCCATCGGTGGTCACGGTTCCTCGTGTGTCGATTCGGAGGTGGTGTCCGAGCTCGTCGAAGGCGAGCACGGGGCAGTCGAGTTCGGTCATCTGGAGCAGCTGCTTCAGCGGGCGCCGCAACGCCCGTGCCGTCACGAGCGACGGGCTCACACCCGTCCGCTCGACCTCGGTGACGGTCGTCTTGGTGGCCCGCACCAGCTCGTTGAGCCCGACGGGATCGATGCCGAGGTCGAGCCCGGTCGGGGTCGGCTGGAGGCTGGAGAGCAACGAGTGTTCGAGGGACGGCTCGAGGACGATCACCGGCAGTGAGCCGTCGGGGTTGATGCGTCGTTGGGTGATGGCCGGACCGAGGGCGTTGCGGACGGCATCGACCATGCCCTCGAGGTCCCGGGAGACCCGGCCCCGCTCCCCGATCACGTCGAGGATGCGGACGATGTCCACGATCGGGACCTGTTCGGCCAACAGCTCCTGCAGCACCCGCTGGACCTCGCCGATCGTGACCTCGGCGGCGGTCAACTCGTCGATGACGGCGGGGTCGGTCTCGCGGACGAGCTCCACGAGGTTCTTCGTCTCGGTCCTCGACAGCAGGCTCGGTGCCTGCTGGCGCACCACCTCGGCGAGGTGGGTGGTGATCATGGCGGAGCGATCGACGAGCGTGGCCCCGTAGGTCTCGGCGAGGGCGCGGTGGTCGGCCGGGATCCACTTGGCGGGCAGACCGAACACGGGCTCGGTGGTGACCTCGCCGGGGAACCGATCGAGCTGTTCGGCGATCACGAGCACGTGACCGGGGGGTGCGGTCCCCCGCCCCATCTCCACGCCGTGGACGGTGATGGCGTATTCGCTCGGACCGAGGTCGAGCGAGTCGCGGGTGCGCACCGGCGGGATGATGAGCCCGAGCTCCATCGCCAGCTTGCGGCGGAGCGCCCGGACGCGATCGAGGAGATCGCCGTCGGTCCCACCGTCGACCAGATCGACGAGATCGACGGCGAGGGCGAGCGACAGTGCTTCGGGACGGATGTCGACGGCCAGCTGCTCGGGCGCATCGGGGTCGACCACGGGCTCCGCCTCGACGACGGCCTCGATGGCCTCCTCGGCGTGGGCGGCGGCGAGACGACGGGAGGCGACGAACATGCCGATCGACACCACGGCGAAGGGCAGGATCGGCAGGCCCGGCGCGAGCCCGAGGGCACCGACGGTGAACGAGCCGAACCGCACCGCACGGTGCTGGCGTCCGAGCTGGGAGACGAGGTTGTCGCCGAGATCGGTGTCGCCCGCGGTGCGGGTGACGAGGATGCCGGAGGCGACCGAGATCAGCAGCGCCGGGACCTGGGACACCAGACCGTCGCCGACGGTGAGCAGTGAGTAGGTCGTGACGGCGTCGCCGAAGGACAGCCCCTGCTGGGCCACACCGATCGCGAGCCCGCCGATGAGATTGATGAGGGTGACGAGCACGCCGGCGATGGCGTCGCCCTTCACGAACTTCGACGCACCGTCCATGGCACCGTAGAAGTCGGCCTCACGGGCGACCTCGTCACGGCGGCGGCGGGCCTCCCCTTCGTCGATCAGGCCCGCGCCGAGGTCGGCGTCGATGGCCATCTGCTTGCCCGGCAAGGCGTCGAGGGTGAAGCGCGCTCCGACCTCGGCGACACGTGACGCACCGTTGGTGATCACGACGAACTGGATGATGACGAGGATCAGGAAGACCACGAGGCCGACGACGACCGACCCACCGACGACGAAGCCGCCGAAGGCCTCGATCACCCCGCCGGCGGCGCCGGAGCCGAGGATGAGGCGGGTGGTCGAGACGTTGAGCGCGAGGCGGAACAGCGTCGCGATCAGCAACATCGACGGGAAGCTGTCGAGGTCGATCGACCGCTTGGCCAGGATGGTCGACAGCAGGAGCAGCACCGCGAAGGCGATGTTCACGCTCAGCAGGAGATCGAGCAACGCCGCCGGCAGCGGCAGGATCATCAGGCCCACGACGGCGATCACGCCGGCCGAGACCAGTGCACCTCCGAGTCGAGAGCTGGGCATCGTTTCCGTCCTCCGGCTTCACCCGACACGCGTCAGGCGAGCACGACTCCATCGGCAGCGGGTCGGTGTTCATGAGCCGTGCGGCCCATGCGCCCTGAGTCCGACTCCCCAGTCGCGAGGAGGCCGCGCGCCGGGGTGAGTGCGGCGGCGGGCACGTGCACCCGACGGATCACGTCGGGGAGCGCCGAGACACGGGTCGACATCACGAACGCGAGCACGATCGCCACGGCCTGGTAGAGCTCGAGCGGCACGTCGCTGTCGGCCTCGGTCGTGTCGTGGAGCACCCAGGCGAGCGCACGACTCTCGACCAGCGGCACACCGTGGTGGACCGCACGCTCGCGGATGCGCTCGGCGACGGCGTCACGCCCCTTCGCGACGACTTTCGGTACGGCGAGGTCGTCGTCGTAGCGGATGGCCACGGCGACGTGGATCGGGTTGACGACCACCACCGACGCACCCTCGACCGCGGCGAGCATCTGGTTGCTCGACAGCTTCTGGTGCGCCTGACGGCGGCGGGCTCGGACCTCGGGGCTGCCCTCGGTCTGCTTCATCTCCTGTTTGATCTCGTGCTTGCTCATCCGCAGCTTGCGCTCGGTCCGCCACCGCTGGAACCCGATGTCGGCGATCCCGACGATCAGTCCGGCGACGGCGAGGACACGGAGCAACAGCAGCAGATCGCCGCCCGCTTCCCGGGCCGAGATCGACGCCGGCAGTGCGCCACCACCGAGATGGCGTTCGATCATGGCCGGTGCGGCGGCGACGACCAGCAGCGCGACGAAGAAGAGCCTGGCGACGGCCTTGCCCGTGTCGACGAGGGAGTCGGGCGAGACGAGCCGCTTCACCCCCTGCTTCGGCGACAGCCGCTCCCACTTCGGCTTGAGCGCCTTGGACGACGGCGTGACGCCGCCCTGGACGGCGAGCCCGACGACCACCAGCAGGAGCACGAACAGCGTGAGCGGGAGCATCACCAGGGCGAGGTCGACCACGACGGCCCACATGGCGGTGAACACCGGACCCTGCTCCCCCGTCGCCGCATGGCGGAGCGCCTCGACGGAGTGCTCCTCCAACACGTCGCGGAGCCGGGCCGCGACGAACGGGAGCACGAAGGTCACGACGAGGAGGACGCCCCATTGGACGACGTCGACCGAGCGCGGGATCTGGCCCTCCTTGCGGGCCTCCCTGCGCCGCTTCGGTGTGGCCTTCTCGGTCTTCGAGGAACGATCTTCGGCCATGTCACCCCCCGAGCAGTCGGATCGACCAGTCGAGGGAGCGCATGATCAGGGTGCTGATCGACCGCAGCGCGAGGGGCAGCGAGATCCCGAGGACGATGATCATGATCATCGACTTCGCGGCGAAGCCGAGGACCATGACGTTGAGGCGTGGTGCGGCGCGGCTCGCGAGGCCGAGCACGACCTCGGCGAGCGCCAGGGCGACCAGGACGGGCATGGCGATCTCGGCCGCGGCGAGGAGCAGATGGGCGGCGCCGTCGGAGGCCAACCTCGGGATGGCATCGACCCGGAACCCGCTGAGTGGTGCGGCCTCGAAGGTCCGCAACACCCCCCGCACGACGAGCAGGTGGCCGTCGATGATGAACAGGCCCGTGACCGCGACGAGCTGGTGCAGCCGGGCGACCGGCGAGGCCTGGGCCTGGGTGAAGGGGTCGTAGAGCGCGGCGGCACCGAGCCCGGACATCACGTCGATCATCGCGCCGGCGGCCTGGACCGAGGCCAGCACGAGCTGGATCAGCAGCCCCATCGCCGCCCCGACCACGACCTGGTAGATGATGCCCGTGACGAGCGTGCCGAGCGTCGGCTCGACGCTGAAGCCGATGACGGGGG
This sequence comes from Acidimicrobiales bacterium, assembly GCA_020630195.1. Taxonomy (GTDB): domain Bacteria; phylum Actinomycetota; class Acidimicrobiia; order Acidimicrobiales; family SZUA-35; genus JAHDBV01. The sequence goes on along the minus strand of JAHDBV010000028.1, from coordinate 8,177 downwards.
TGGCCGCGGCGGAGATGCCGACGGCGAGTCCCAGCCGGACGCGCACCGGGAGGCCGGTGCCGGTGAACGGCGGGGCGAACTGCAACGCGGCGAGCAGGCGGGTGGCGAGGAGCAGGAAGCCGGCGAGCAGGCCCGGGTCGGCCGGGAGGGCGATCACGTCACGAGCGACGGGATCGACTCGAACAGCGCCCGGGTGAACCCGACCATCTCGGACATCATCCACGAGCCCGACAGGATGATCACGGCCCCGACCGCGGCGAACTTCGGCACGAAGGTCAGGGTCTGTTCCTGGAGCTGCGTGACCGACTGGATCAGGCCGACCGCGACACCGACCGAGAGCGCCGTCAGCAGGATGGGGGCGGCGAGTCGAGCGGCGACCCAGATCGCGTCGGTGAGGATCTGGAGGGCTTCGGCTTCGGACATCACGGTCTCCGGGTCAGGTGAAGCTCGCGAGGAGCGTCTCGACGATGAGGGACCAACCCCCGACCATCACGAACAGCAGCAACTTGAACGGCAGCGACACGAAGACCGGCGGGAGCATCATCATGCCGAGCGACATGAGAACGGCCGAGACGACGATGTCGATCACGAGGAACGGGATGAAGATCACGAAGCCGATGAGGAACGCGGTCTTCAACTCCGAGAGCAGGAACGCCGGGATCAGCGTCGTCAGTTCGAGGTCCGCCGGGGTCTCCGGCCGGTCGGCACCGCTCGCGTCGAGCATGAGCTCGATCTCCGAGCCACGGGTGTGCTGGAGCATGAACTCCCGCAGCGGCACCGTCCCGAGGTCGTACGCGGTGCCCTGATCGATCGTCCCGTCGAGGAACGGCTGCAGCGCCACCTCGTTGATCTCGTTGAGCGTCGGCCCCATGACGAACAGGGTCAGGAACAGGGCCAGACCGATGATCACCTGGTTGGGAGGCACGCCTTGGAGCCCGAGCGCGTTCCGTGTGAGCGAGAGCACCACCACGATCCGGGTGAAGCTCGACAACATGATGATCAGCGACGGTGCGAGCGAGAGCAGGGTGAGGCCGATGATGACCGTCACCGACTGGCTGGGGCCGCCGTCGCCGCCGTCGATCGTGATCGTGAACGGCTCGTCCTCGGCCGTCGGCTCGCCGTCACCGCCGCCGATGTCGGGCAGCTCGGGCACCGGCGGCTCCACCACGTCGGGCAGGTCCTGGGCGGCGGCCCGGCCGGGCGCGACGAGGGATGCGAGGGTCACGAGCGCGACGACGAACCACCCGGTGGGGGTGGTCCGGAGGCGTCGCGACGCCGTACGCGGCGGGCGTCGGCGGGTCACGTCCGAGCGCGCCTCGCGGTGGCGGCCCGAAGACGTTCGACGAGGGCCGCACCGACCTCGAC